>JACOUH010000107.1 GCA_016177925.1 Planctomycetota bacterium
CTGCTGCTCGACGCCGGCGCTCTCAGCGAGGAGGAGATTGCCGACGCCGTCCGACTGCACATTAGCTACACCCCGCAGGACTTGCTCCTGTCCGACTGGGGCGCCGCGGTCCTCGTCGACAGCAACTGCGGCGAGACGCTGCAGGTCATTGAGTTCTGCAACCTGCAGCTGCTCGAGTTCCGCTACATCGACAACCGGCTGGACGACATCCTGGCGGTCGCCTATCGTCAGATCGAACAACGAACGCGATCGTGGGTGCTGTCGTGGCGGGCCTACACGCGCCCGCTCCGCGAGCTGGGCGAACTGAAGGTCGATGCCAACGAGGTCTTCGAGCGCACCGGCAACGTGCTGAAGCTGGTGGGCGACCAGTACCTCGCCCGCGCCTACCGCCAGCTTGCCGACCGCTTCCACCTGCAGGAGTGGGAGCGGAGCATCCAGCGCAAGCTCGACACGATCGAGGGCGTCTACAAGGTGCTTGCCGACCAGGCCGCCACGGCGCGAGCGGAACTGCTGGAAATCATCATCGTCCTGCTGATCCTGCTCGAGACGGTCCTGGCGGTGGTCCGTCGCTGAGCGACTCTTTTCTGTCGTAGCGATCGAGCCCCTTGCATTCGCCAGGCGGGGAGTGGTAGACTCTTCCCATTACCTTTACCAAGCTACCAGCACCGCAACGTTCAACCAGATTACCCCTTCTGAGTCGCCAGAGGTACAAGGGCGTCGATCAGGGGGGCAGAACTCGCGGTCTTGCGGCCGTTGTGTCGAGCGAACAAGCCGATTCCTCTTTCCCGACTCGCAGGTGCAGAGATGTTCTACCAGAAGCTCGTGTTCTTGATCCCCACGCTCACGATCCTCGACATCAACGTCGACAGTGCCTCGAGCGTGGCGGAAATCCGTGCCAGGCCGACGGGGATGTTCGCCTTCCTGCTGAGCCTCATCGGCTTCGGCAAAACCTACAACTACCGGATCGACGCCGAGGGGTGGACCGAGACCACGACGTCGGCCAGCGGGGAGACACACTCGTTTGTCCCGTGGACCCATATCTCCTCGTGCGTCTTCAGCATCTCGCAGTTCCCCATCCTGTCCTTCCTGTTCAAGAAGAAGGCGAAGGTGGCGATCACCACGGATGGCGGGACGGCGGAAACCATCCTCACCCAGCCGTCCGGCAACCAGCTGGAATGGTTGAAGGAACTCTACGAGCTGATTTCAACCCTGGTCCGCGAGGGCGGCGGCGTCACCGCCGCAGCGCCGCCCGCTGGTCGCCGCGCCCCCGCCGCGGACCACCAACCGGCTCCCCATCGTGCTCCCGCCGCCGCCCCTGCGCCTGCCGTGGCCCCTGCTTCTGCCGAGCCGAAGGTCTGCAACTGCCCGCACTGCAACGCTCGCATGCGCGTCCCGGCCAACGCCGTCGGCAAGCGCGCCACCTGCCCTTCGTGTCAGCAGCAGTTCCAGCTGAGCTGACACGGAATCGCACTCGCGGAGGATGCCCCTCGTTAGCGCGGTTTGCGTTTGGTTGTGGCGGCAAGTTTGTAACGTGCCGTGCGCCCACCTGAGAAAGCAGGGCAGCAAGGATCTCTTTGCTGAGGGAGCCGATGTCATACACCGAATTCACCCTGGAAAAGGCCGAGAAGATACTGGGAGTTTCCGCCCAGCCGGTCCACCTCTTTCCTTCGCTGTCTCCTGTTGCCGTGCCGGCCTGGCTGCGTGACACGCTTACGCGCGGCATGGAACTGGCCCTGCTCAGCGAGAAAGCGCGCAGCGAGTTCATTGTCGTGCCAATCCTGCTTGCCTGCCGTGAGCAGAGCGGCAACGCCGTCGCGATCTACTCTGGACAGCGCCTTGATGTTCGGCAGGAACAGGGGCTCGTCGGCGAGTGCGACTTCATCCTTGCCGCGACCCCGCCGGTGCCGGTCCTGCGCGCTCCGCTGGTCACGATCGTCGAGGCGAAGAAGAACGACATCGAGGGCGGTTTGGGGCAGTGCGTGGCGCAAATGGTCGCCGCCCGCCTCTTCAACGAACAGGAAGGAGCCGTCCCCCCGCATCTGTACGGCTGCGTGACCACCGGCGAGGCGTGGCAATTCCTCCGCCTCGATCACCCTGCCGTCCTGATCGATCGAGCTAGGTATTACATCGACAATGTCGGTGGTATCCTCGCCGCCTGGCAGGAGATCATCAAGAAATGTCTCGCAGGGAAAGTAGCACCGGCTGCGGGAAGTGCCACGAACGTTCCTCGAGGGGAATCACCCAGTTCGTAAAGTGCCGATGACCTCGCGCACGCTGTCGGCGCCAAGCGACGCGAGGCCACCGGGCAAGGCGTCGACGATTCGCACGGAGGCGGTCGGGTCGTAGAAGTTGACGGTGCCGAGCTGCACGGCGCTGGCGCCGGCGACAAGGAACTCCATCACGTCGTCCAGTGTCGCGATCCCGCCGATGCCAAGGACGGGCACCTTCACGTTTCGGGCAACACGCCAGACCAGGCGCAGCGCCAGCGGTTTGATCGCCGGCCCGCTCAGTCCCCCCGTCACGTTGCCGAGGATCGGCTTCCTTCGCTTCCAGTCGATCGCCATGCCGACGAAGGTGTTGACCAGCGACAGGGCGTCGGCGCCCGCCTTGGCCGCCGCCTGCGCCACTGGCACGACGTCGGTCACGTTCGGCGTCAGCTTCGCGATCAAGGGCAGCGGGCAGACCGCGCGGACGCGCTGCACCACACGCCCCGTCAGGTCCGGGTCGATGGCAAAGTCGATGCCGCCCGCGACATTGGGGCACGACAGGTTCAGCTCCAGCGCCGCGAGCCCTGGTTCCCGACCGATCTGCTCGGCCATCGCGACAAAATCGTCCTCGCTTTCGCCGGCGATGTTGGCGATCACCGCGGTCGGCAAGGTCCGCAGATAGGGCAGGTGGTAGTGGATGAAATGGTCGATGCCATCGTTATCGAGGCCGATGGCGTTGAGCATGCCCGACGGCGTCTCGAACGTCCGCGGCGGAGCATTGCCGGCGCGCGGGTGCCGCGTCACCGTCTTGGGAATGACGCCTCCCAGCCGCGCGAAGTCAACGACCCCGGCCATCTCCTTGGCGTAGCCGAACGTGCCCGACGCCACCAGGATCGGGTTCTTCAAACGCAGACGACCCAGACTGACGGAGAGATCAATCATAAGCGAGCAACCACGGAATACACGGAATACACGGAAAAAAGAAAGAAGAAACGAAAAATAGGAAGAAATGAGGGAGGGATCGGGGCCGCGTGAATCGCCGCAGCTCGGCCATACTTTCTCTCTCCTCCTTCTTCCTCTTCCCTTTTTCTCTTTCTCTTTTTCCGTGTATTCCGTGTATTCCGTGTATTCCGTGGGTGCCCTTCTTTTTCAGGGCTCTTCCAGGTACGTGTAGCCTTCCAGGCCCGATTCGTAGAAGCCCAACAACTGCCGCGATTCTTCCAGCGAGATCATCCCGCCGCGGACCGCCCGCTCGACGTCCTTGCGCATCTGCGCCGTCAACTGGTCCGCCGAATACTGCACATACGCCAGCACCTCGCGCACCGTGTTGCCCTTGATCACCGTGTCGAGGTTCACCTCGTCGTTCTCGTCCAGGCTGATGTGGACGGCGTTGGTATCGCCGAACAGGTTGTGCAGGTCGCCCAGGATCTCCTGGTAGGCCCCCAGCAGGAAAGCGCCCAGGTAGTACGGCTGTCCGTTGAACGGGTGCAGCTGCAGCGTGTTGCGGACGTCGCGCAGATCGATGAATTGGTCGATCTTGCCGTCCGAGTCGCAGGTGATGTCGCCCAGGACCGCTCGCCGCGTCGGCACCTCGCTCAGGCGATGGATCGGCATGATCGGGAACAGCTGCTTGACCGCCCACGAGTCCGGCATCGACTGGAACACCGAGAAGTTGCAAAAGTACGTGTCCGACAGGAGCGCCTCCAGCCCGGCCAGTTCTTCCGGGACGTAGTCCATCTCGCGCACGATCTTGTGAATCTTGCTGCACACCGCCCAGAAGAGACGTTCCACCAGGGCCCGCTCCTCGACGGACATGCTGCCGAGGCTGAACATATCCAGTGATTCGTCGACGGCCTGGAGCGCGTCGTGGTAGCTCTCCAGCAGGTTCTTCTTCTTCAGTTCGTGGTGGATCGCGAACAGGTCGTTGACCTGGCGCGGCGAGTTCTCGGGGATCGCTGGCGGCAACTCGTAGCGGTCGAAGTCGGAGACGCCGAGCACGTCGAAGACCAGCACGCTGTGGTAGGCGACCACCGCCCGGCCCGACTCGGAGATGATCGTTGGGTGCGGCACGTTGGCCTCCTCGCAGACGCTCTTGATCAGGTAGACGACGTCGTTGGCATACTCCTGCAGCGTGTAGTTGACGCTCGACTCGAAGTCGGTCTGCGAGCCGTCGTAGTCGATGCCGAGCCCGCCGCCGACATCGAGGTACTTCACGCCGGCGCCGACGCGGGACAGCTCGACGAAAACGCGGGCGGCCTCGGTCAGCGCTCCCTTGATGCTGCGGATGTTGGTGATCTGGCTGCCGAGGTGGAAGTGGACCAGCTGCAGGCAATCGGCCATGTCGCGTTGCTTGAGGTAGTCGAGGGCCTCGAGCACCTCGGTCAGCGTCAGGCCGAACTTGGAGCGGTAGCCGGCGCTGGAACGCCAGCGGCCTGAGCCGCGTGTCGCCAGCTTGACGCGGACGCCAAGCACCGGCCGCACCTTCAGCTGCTGCGCGTAGCGAACGATCGCCTCCAACTCGGTGAACTTCTCGACGACGGGGATGACGTGTTTGCCGATCTTGCGAGCGAGCATGCCCATCTGAATGAACTCGTCGTCCTTGAAGCCATTGCAGATGATCGGCGTCTGGCCATTGGCCATCGCCAGTACGGCGAGCAGTTCCGGCTTGGAGCCGGCCTCCAGGCCGAACTGGAACTGCTTGCCGAAGTCGAGGATCTCCTCGACGACCTGGCGCTGCTGATTGACCTTGATCGGGTAGACGCAGCAGTAGTTGCTCTTGTACTCGAACTCGCGGATGGCGGTCTGGAAGGCCTCCTGGATCTCGCCGAGGCGGTGACGCAGGATATCGGTAAAGCGGAGCAGGATCGGCAGCTGGATGCCACGTGCCTGCAGCTGGTCGACCAGTTCTTTGAGGTCGATGGCCTGGTCGCCGCGCTTGTTCGGGTGGACGGTGACGTGCCCGCTCTTGCTGATGGAGAAGTAACCCTTGCCCCAGTGACGGCAGCCGTAGGTTTCCAGGGCGTCCTGGACCTTCCAGCGGTTCATCAACTCGGCGTCACCATCTTTCGGCATGGAACAAGTCTCCGGAGGAAACCAGGGAGCGAGAGACTCGGAGGAAGAGAGGTCGCCGGGGAGCGCCCGCCCGGCCCGATCGCGAGGAGCGGCGCGCGGACAGCCGAAACTCCTTATTCGCGAACGATTTTAATCTTATCATCAGTAAGATACTCATCCCCGGCCGTCAAGGCGATTCCAGGGCAGGAACGCGAGCCCGGACGGGGCCGCCGGTTCAGAAGCCGGGGGACCGGCACAACCTGCGGACGGACGGCCTCTCGCCGCTACTGACACAAGCCCGGAGCGCTAGCGACGGGACGTCCCCGCGCTGGCGCTTGGGGCTTGTGTCCGACACGGCCTCTCGCCGCTACGGTCGAAGCGGAAAGGGGGAACGGGCCGGAAGAAGGGGCTGTCAGTCGCCGGCACCGATGTCCGTCGTCACGCTCTCCAGCACCAGGCGGGTTTCCTCCTCGCGATGCTGGCGCAGTCGGCCCAGGAAGTCCTCGACCTCGGCCCTCAACTCGCCGAAGTGAGGCACCGCGGCGCGGGCGACGGGCGCCGGCAGCTGATCGAGATGGCCGCGCGGCGCCGCGGTCGTGAAGGCCCGGCCGGCCTGGCGGACGCGCTCACTCAGGTCGCGGACTTCGCGCAGCAGGTCGGTCAGCCCGAGGCGCAGGCCGTTCATCTGGCGGAGGAAGGTCGGCCGCTGGAGATCGACCGCGGCGAAGACGCCGTCGGGAGTCTCGCTCTGGCCGGCATGCTGACGCAGGGCGGCCTCGACGGCACCCAGGCCAGCGGCCACGCGCTCGGCCCAGTCACGCTCGCGCCCGGGGAACCCCTGCGTCAGCACCTGCTGGAGGTCGTTCACCGGGGCCGACAACGGGTCGATCCTGTCGTCTCTCATGGCTGACCATCCCCTCGGCTGGCTTGTCAGACGTGGAACCCGAGCCGCGCTTCACCGGCCACCGACGACCAGGGAGCGGCCCGGCGCAAAGGCACTTTCCCTGCAAACGGCGGGCCAACTCACCGGCCTCGTTGCGGGAGCCAGCGTCCGTACGAGTCGTTGGAGCCGGGGAGAGGGATTCGGCCCTGGGCAGCACTGTACACAAGAGATGACGGAATCGCAACGTCTCATTGGTGGAAACTGTCAGACGCCGCAGCCAGACGCCCCACCGACGCACACCGCTGATAATTTCACCCAGGCTCTTGTCCAACGGCCGCAAAGGGATCACAATAACTATCCTGACCGCGGATTGGTCGTGGACCACCCTCCTGCGCCCTGCCTCGCCCCCCCGCCTCGGAATGGTCATGCTCGATACCTCCCGCCTTTCTCTCCTGTGCCTCGCGGCGGCCCTGCTCGCCGCCCCGGCAAGGGCCGGTGAAAAACCCGTGGCCATGACGCCTCCGACGTTCGAGGCGCAGGTGCGGCCGCTGTTCCGGATTTACTGTTTCGACTGCCACGGCGAGGGCGAGAAGCTGCGCGGCGGCCTCGACCTGCGGCTGCGCCGCCTCGTGATCAAGGGCGGCGATTCCGGCCCCGCGGTCATCGCGGGCAAACCGGGGGAGAGCCTGCTCTGGCAGCGCGTCCGCGCCGGCGAGATGCCGCCCGGCAAGACGAAGCTGTCCAAGGCCGAGGTCGAGCGGATCGGTCGCTGGATCGCCGGCGGGGCAAAAGTCGAGTACGCCGAGCCTGAGACGATCGCGGCCGGCATGCACCTGACGCCCCAGGACCGGGCCTACTGGGCATACCAACCGACCCGTCGACCGCCGCTTCCTCCCGGCCGTGGGCGCGACCGCGTCCGCACACCAATCGACGCCTTCCTTCTCGCGCGGCTGGAGTCGCGCGGACTGACCTTCGCCCCGGAAGCCGACCGCCGCACGCTGATCCGGCGCGTCACCGTCGACCTGACCGGCCTGCCGCCGACGCCGGAGGAGGTCGACGCCTTCCGCGCCGATCACTCGCCCGATGCCTACGAGCGGCTTGTCGATCGTCTATTGTCGTCGCCGCGCTACGGCGAGCGCTGGGGCCGGCACTGGCTCGACGTGGC
>JACOUH010000238.1 GCA_016177925.1 Planctomycetota bacterium
GGAGGACGGCATCCCAGGCGAGACGATTGCTTCCCTGTCCGGCCAACGCACGGTAGCGCCGCCAGGCGTCTACCGCGTCGAGCGCCAGGACGCGACGTTTCTGCTCACAGGAACGCGGGCGACGGAGGTGCTGGCCCAGGTGTGCAGTATCGATTTCCGAACTGCGGCCCGGCGCCGGCTCGTGCTGACCCGCGCCGCCGGCATCAACTGCGGCATCCTTCCCGAGGCCCTCGGCGACGTGCCGGTCTTCCGCTTCTGGGTCGACAGTGGCTACGCGGTGTCGTGTTGGGAGACGCTGGTCGAGATCGCCGAGGAACTTGACGGCAAGGTGATCGGCGCTGCCTGCTGCTTTCCCGAGTTGATGGCGTCGGGTGGGTCGAGCGCCGCAGATGCCCCCTAAACTCCCGTCCCACGTGAGAATTCCTCCGACGGCAGAAAAAGTATCGAAAAAACGGCCGTCCGGCTTGCGAGGTGTTGCCTCCCGGCATCGGGAATTGTATTATGCTATTGATCACGACAACGAAGAAGCCATGAACGGGACCTGCCAGGACCGGCACGCCTGAGCGTGCGTCTCTCCCCTGCCAGCCTACCCACCCCGGCGTATCCGGCCGACATCATTCGGTCGCGCACTTTCCCGGGATCTTTCATGCGCATCGCCCGGAGTCAGCCCGCCGGCCTCGTGCCGGCTCGTGTGTGGTCTGCTCGCATCCGGAGGCAGTCCGCCCGGCCGGTCCCCTTGTCCCTCGATCCGGATGGTTCCGACGCCTCAAGGCGACTGGAGCGACGGTTTTATGTCGAACATTCTGCACACGACGATGCTCCGGCAGTTTGCCGCCGAGATCAATTCCCCTGCCCGCAACCTCCTGGCGATTGCGTCGCTGATGCAGGTCGCTCGCGAACAGGGAGAGCAGGGCCTCGTCGAGGACCACTGGCGCTGTCTGCAACAGCATGCCCAACGCCTCCACGACATCCTCCGCGAATGGGAGGTCCTCGGCATCGCGCTGGGGCAACTCCGCTTCTGGGAGGACGCGCCGACGAAGGCAGCGTTGGTCCACGCGGCCCAGCGCTGGGGCTCGCTGCCCGGACGGGCTGGCGCCACCGCGGAGGCGGAGGAGGCCGCCCGTTGCCTGTGCAGCGCGGCCCTGGGCGTCTAGCGGCAGCCGCTGCTCCGGCCTTCCCTGATTGTTGTTGGCTTCCCTCAGACGACAGGGCTGCTACGATAATTGGGTCCCCCGCGCGTGCGCCGGGGACAGGCCCCCGTGGCGGGCCGGGCGAGCGTTCCCGGTTCCTTCTTCTGGAAGGGTTTCTCGCCCGCAGAGGGATCAGGTCATGCCCCTGCGCGTGCTCGTTGTCGACGATTACCCCGACACCCGACAGTCCCTGCGTCTTCTGCTGAAGTCGTGGGGGCACAACGTCCGCGAGGCGCCGGACGGCGCCCAGGCGCTGCGCGAGGCTGAGGCCTTCCGGCCCGAGGTTGTGGTGCTGGACATCGCGATGCCGGGGCTGAGCGGCTATGAGGTGGCCCGCCAGCTCCAGCACGCCAATGCCTCCCCTCGGCCGTTGCTGGTGGCCCTGACCGGACACACGCGGCCCGGAGACATCGAGGCGGCGCTGGACGCCGGCCTCGATCACTTCTTTGCCAAGCCGTGCGAACCCGGCCAGCTCGACTTCCTGCTCCGCTGTTACGAGCGAGGCCGCCACAACACGGGAGTGGGCGTCGCCGTCAGCGAGGAGGCCGGCCGCTGAGCCCGACCAGAAAATGCCAGACGACGAGAGCGGCCCAGCGTGTACTGTGGCCGGCGGGGTCGAAGCGCGGGTTAATCTCCACCATGTCGAAGCTCGCCACCACGGGCGACTGCCCCGCCAGCCGGGCACAGGCGACGACTTCCTCGGCAGACAGGCCAAGCGGGTTGGGGGCGCTGACCCCAGGGACTGCGGACGCGTCGACCGCGTCAGCGTCCACGGTGACATAGACCTGACACCCCTCCTGCTCCAGACGCGCCAGTTCTTTGGCAAAAGAACGAATCAGGTTGCCGGCACACTCCTGCCGCCAGCGGACAACGCAGCCTTGCTGGCGGGCGTAGTCGAGGTGCGCCCGGGCGACGCTGTGCGGCTGGGCGCCGAGGCAGACATAGCGATGTCCCGGCAGGGGATGCGTGGCGTGCTCGATCGCCTGCCGGAAGGGAGTGCCGCTGTTACCGCGCCCGCTGGAGAGGGGCCGTACGTCGAGGTGGGCGTCGAAGTTGATGATGCCGATGGGCCTCTGCTGAGCGGCGTAGCCAAGGTAATGGCCGAACGCGGTTTCGTGCCCACCGCCCAGCACGACGGGGACCGTTCCGTGAGCGAGCAGTGCCGCGACGACTTCGCCGAGGCCCTGCTGCGACTCTTCCAGCGTGCCGGCATGACGGACGTTGCCGAGGTCGAGGGGGGGAAGCAGTGACAGGTCGCTGTCACTGGGCCCGTCCCAGGTGGTGAGGTGCGAGAGCCAGCGGCGAATCTCGGCGGGCGCCTCGGCGGCGCCGGGCCGCCCGCCGTTGCGGCGCACGCCCTCGTCCTGGGGGAAGCCGACGAGGACGGGCCGGCCGGGGACAAGGACCGACGGATCGCCGCGCCACAGCAGCGTGATGTCGGCCAGGCGCGGGTCGTCGTCACGGCGAAAGACATTCTCCACCACCCGCGGGGAATCCAGCAGGGTAGACCACCTCTCCGCGCTTGATGACGAGACAGACATGGTTGACTCCGAAGTGATAGAAGAGGTGGCGATGATTGGGCACGTCACAGACGAGAAGGTCGGCCTGTTTGCCGGGCTCCAGCGAGCCGATCCGGTTGGAGCGTCCCAGCGCCGCCGCGGCATTGAGCGTCAGGGCGGCGACGGCCTCGCCGGGCAACATCTTCATCTGGGTGCAGGCCATGCTCCCGACCAGGGGCAAGTTCTCGGTCGGGCAGGTGCCGGGGTTGCAGTCGCTGGCAAGGGCGACGGCCGCGCCGTGGTCGATCAGTCGCCGTGCCGGGGCATAGTCGACGCCGAGGAAGAAGGCGGTGCCGGGCAGCAGTGTCGCGACGGTGTCCGAGGTCGCCAGTGCGTCGATGCCCGCCTCACTCACACAGAGAAGGTGATCGGCGGAGGCGGCACCGAGTCGCACGGCCAACTCGGCGCCGCCAAGCGGGGTCAACTCGTCGGCGTGCAGCTTGAGGCCAAGGCCCAGCTCGCGCGCCCGCGACAGCAGGGCCTGTGACTCCTCCAGGCTGAAGACGCCCGTCTCGCAGAAGACGTCGCAGAACTCCGCCAGCCGGCAGCGAGCGACCTCGGGCAGCATGTCGTCGGTGAGAAGACGCAGGTAGCCGGCGCGATCGTCGCGGAACTCGGGCGGGACGGCATGGGCGCCGAGGAAGGTCGGCACCAGCTCGAGCGGCCCCTCCGCGTTCAGCTCCGCGATGGCTTCGAGGCACTTCAACTCGTCGGCGAGTGTCAGGCCGTAGCCGCTCTTGACCTCGACAGTGGTGACGCCGAACGCAAGGAAAAGCTGCAGTCGACGTCTTGCCAGGTCCTTCAACTCTTCCTTCGACGATCGGCGGACGCGTTGCACGGTGGCGTTGATGCCTCCGCCGCGGGCGGCCATTTCCTGGTAAGAGCGGCCCTGCACGCGCTGCTCGAACTCGTCCTCGCGCGAGCCGGCGAAGATCAGGTGCGTGTGGCTGTCGACGAAGCCGGGCAGGACCGTCTTCCCCGTGGCATCGATGAGGCGGACGTGTGGCGGGATGGTGGGCAACTTCGCGGTCGGTCCGACCCAGGTGATCCGCCCGCCGTCGACGATCAGGGCGCCGTCAGGGATGACGGCGACATCGCGCAGGGCGGGGCCACGAAGCGAGCGCTCGCCACGGCGTGCGATGCAGACCAGCTCAGCGGCGTTGTGGATAACGAGCGTCATGAGCCTGGATGGCCCGCCGTTTGGCGGGCTCGATGAGGTCAATAGTTCAACCCCGGCACCGCAACGCAACGTTCCTTCGCACAGCGGACCGCCTCCTCGTAGCCCGCGTCGACGTGGCGGATCACGCCCATGCCGGGGTCGCTCGTCAGCACGCGGGCCAGCCGCTCGTCCGCCTCGGGCGTGCCGTCGCAGACGACGACCATGCCGGCGTGCAGGCTGTAGCCGATGCCGACGCCGCCGCCGTGATGGACGCTCACCCAGCTCGCCCCGCAGGCGGTGTTGAGCAGTGCATTGAGGATCGGCCAGTCGGCGATGGCGTCGGAGCCGTCCTTCATGCCCTCCGTTTCGCGGTGGGGCGAGGCGACCGAGCCGGCATCGAGATGGTCGCGGCCAATCACGATCGGCGCCTTCAGTTCACCGCACCGCACCATCTCGTTGAAGCGCAGCCCCAGCTTCGCCCGCTCACCGTAGCCCAGCCAGCAGATGCGCGCCGGCAGTCCCTGGAAATGGACCTTCTTCTGGGCCAGGTCGATCCAGCGCAACAGCGAGGCATTGTTGGGGAACGTCTCGCGCACGGCCTGGTCGGTGCGGTAGATGTCCTCGGGATCGCCGGACAGGGCGACCCAGCGGAACGGCCCCTTGCCCTCGCAGAACAGCGGACGAATGTACTCCGGCACGAAGCCAGGGATGAGAAAAGCGTCCCTCACACCGGCCTCGACCGCCTGAGCCCGGAGGTTGTTGCCGTACTCGAACGTGATCGCACCGCGGGCCTGCATCTCCAGCAGCGCACGGACGTGCTCGGCGATCGATGCCAGCGCCCGGCGGACGTACTCCTGCGGGGCCTCGCGCCGCAGCGCACCGAGGTCCTCATCGGGCGAGCGCTTGAGGGGGACGTACCCGTTGAGCGTATCGTGGGCGGAGGTCTGGTCGGTCAACACATCGGGCACAATGCCGCGCTCGACGAGAGCCGGCATGATTTCCGCGGCGTTGCCGACCAGGCCGACCGACAGCGCCTCGCCCTTCTCCTTCGCCCGCCGCACCATCTCCAGCGCCTCGTCGAGGTCACGGCTCATGCGGTCGAGGTAGCCAGTCTGCAAGCGCCGCTCGATCCGCGCCGGGTCGACGTCGACGCCGAGAAAAGCGGCGCCATTCATCGTCGCAGCCAGCGGCTGCGCTCCGCCCATGCCGCCGAGCCCCGCCGTCAGCACCAGGCGACCGGCGAGACTGCCGCCGAAATGCTGGCGAGCGCACGCGGCAAACGTCTCGTAAGTACCCTGCAAAATGCCCTGCGAGCCGATGTAGATCCACGAGCCGGCGGTCATCTGGCCGTACATCGTCAGACCCATCGCCTCCAACCGGCGGAACTCCTCCCAGGTCGCCCACTTCGGCACCAACAGGCTATTGGCGATCAGCACGCGTGGGGCCATGGCGTGCGTGCGGAAGACGCCGACCGGCTTCCCTGACTGGACTAGCAGTGTCTCGTCGCTGTCGATCTTGCGGAGGGCGGCGACGATGGCGTCGAAGTCCTTCCAGGTCCGGGCCGCCTTGCCGCTGCCGCCGTAGACGACGAGACGATCCGGGTCTTCGGCGACTTCCGGGTCGAGGTTGTTCATCAGCATGCGCAGGGCCGCTTCCTGCACCCAGCCCTTGCAGGTGCGCTCGGGCCCGCGCGGGGCGCGGATGACGCGATGAGCCGCGGACAGCGTGGTGGTGGTCATGGCGGCCTCCAAACTTAGCCCGACGCGCAAGCGAGGTTAACGTGTTCCTCGCTTGCGCGTCGGGCTAAATCAGCCGTGTTCCTCGCTTGCGCGTCGGGCTAAATCAGCCGTGTTCCGGCCGTCGGCGCGCGTCGACGTCCACATCACCTTCGTGCCGTCGGGGCTGAACACCGGGAGCACGTCGGCGCCGGGGTAGAACGTGATCCGCACCTTCTTGCCCGTGTCGACATTCATCCAATACAGATCGTAGTTGGGCCGGCCGACGACGCTGTGGTCGGCGCCGGCGTAGATGATGTGCTTGCTGTCCTTGTACCAGTACGGGCCCCACTGCACCCAGTTGAGGTCGTCCGTCAGGGCCCGCTCGTTCTTGCCGTCGGCGTCGATCACGTACAGCTGCAGGTGGTCCGGCTTCTTGCGATCACTGCGGAAGACGACGCGCTTGCCGTCGGGCGAGAAGAACGGCCCCCCGTTGTAGCAACCGGACGCGTTGGTCAGTTTGCGCACGTTCTTGCCGTCAGCATCCATGATGTATAGTTCGAGGTTCTTCTCGCCGGAGCGGTTCGAGCAGAAGACAATCTGCTTGCCGTCGGGCGAGAAACTGCCCTCGGCGTCGTAGCCCTTCGCCTTCGTCAGCCGGCGCAGCTTGCCGGAGCCGTCGGCCGATGTCTCGAAGATGTCCATGTACACGTCGAAGTCCCAGCGATAGCGGCGGCGGATGCCCGTGCGCTCGTCGTCCTTGCGCTGCTCGTACTCGGCGGCCTGCTTCTTTTTCGCGTCGGGGTCGAGGTGACTGCTGGCGAAGATGATCTTCTTGCCGTCGGTCGAGAAGTAGGAGCAGGTCGTCTTGCCGACGCCGGGACTGAGGCGGCGCGTCCGCTTCGTCTTCAGGTCCATGACGTAGATCTGATAGAACGGATTGCCCGTCTCCTTCTCCTCGGCCTGGAAGACGATCTGCGTGGCGTTGGGTGAGAAGTAACCCTCGCCGGCGCGAACGAAGTCGTGCGTCAGTTGTTTAACGTTTTTGAGATGGGGAGACTCCTCTTTTTGCCACGGCGGGACATCGGCGGACAGCAGCAGGGCGGGGAGAAGGGCCAGCATCAGGATCGCCTCCTTTGCGGAATATGCTTGCGAAAAGACGCCAAACTTCTCACGATTATATCAAGGCGCTCAACATTCTCGCAGGACACCCCCTCCCGCAGCGGGAGATGATCGAAACGTCTCAAGGGTTCTCTCATGTCGCTTCGCTGGACGGTCTGGGCGGACTGGAAGGACGTCTTTCCCGAGTCGGTGCGCCCGCACCTCGATGGCCCCGTTGGCTACGCGGTCCTGGCCGCGGTCGGGCTGATCGCGCTGCTGATCCTCCTGTTGCTGGTGAAGTACGTGTTGCGTGCCCTCGTTGGCGGATGGGGCAAGGACGACGAGAGCGGCCTCCGAGAGAGGCTCGCCGAATACCCGCCGCCCGGGCCCCCCGGTTCGCGGCGGCTGACCGTCGAGGGGATTCCCGTGCGCGTCCGCCTGGTAGTGGTCGCGCCGGTCGGCAAGGAGCATGCCATCGCCGAGGCCGACGTTGCCGGACTGGTCGATGGCGTCCTCCGCGGGCTGCGCGACGTCCTCGCCGAAGATCGGCCGCGCGTCCGCGTCTGGCCGCCGCAGCTGAGCCGGCAGGGCTTTGCCCCGACCTTCCACCGTGAGACAGAGAAGCCCGAGTCGGAGGGCCGGCCATCACGCTGGATTCTCGTTGCCGGGCAAGCGTCGTCGGGGCGCAAGCCGATCCTGCTTGGGCTGGCGCTATGGGCCGACGCGCCGAATACACTCGGTCGTGTTACCCTCGACACGGGCCGCTGGGGCGAGGCGCTGCGCATCCAGACGCGCGAGAGCTGACCGTCCCGCGGTCGGAAGTATCCGTGCAACGCTCCCGCTTGCGGCTTAGCACAAGGAGATGCT
>JACOUH010000239.1 GCA_016177925.1 Planctomycetota bacterium
AGTTCGGCCCGCGAATTTGCACGGCGCCGACCGCATCGGGAGGGCGAGGCTCCCGCCGAGCCAATGCTCCCCGCGGCTCGGCGGGAGCCTCGCCCTCCCGGACAAGCCCCCAAGACCCTACAATAGATCATTCGGAGCGCGCTTCCGGCAGCACCGCGCGTGCGCCGGCACGTCGGGCGGGTTGGCGAGCGGGGGGCGTGAGCCCCCTGATGCGGCGAGGGAACTCGGTCGTCACGGGCCGCCCCAACCGCTTGTCTTTTGACACCTGGGCTGCCATGCAACGCAAGAACTTGCTGATCTGGGTGGTCGCTTCCGCGCTGTTCGTCGGCGGCCTCTATCTCCTCGACAAGCACGTCTTGCCCCGCCCGCAGCCCCCCGAGAAAAAGGACGAGACCGAGAAGCTCTCACCGGAACAGGCACGGGCCCGGGCGACCGGCCTGGTCCTCGGCGGCGTCGGCGCCCGTCTCGTCGCTGAGGCCCAGTCCAAGAAGCCGGTCGAACGCCCAACCGCCTCGAAGGCGAAGGCTCCCTTCTGGCACCGTCTTGGCATCGCCGCCGGCCCCGGCTGGGCCGCGGCCCGGGGACGGTTCCCGCCGGTGCAAAAACGCCTGCCCTTCATCACCCTTGGCGCCCGTGAGGACGACGCCCCTTTCCATCTCGAAGTGCAGCTCGACCCGCGCGGAGCCAGCGTTCGGCAGATCATCCTCAACAAGTTCAAGAGGGCCAGTGAAACCGGACGGCCGGAGGAAGGCGTCCTGGTCCTGATCCCCCCGAATGACCACCTCGCTTCCAACGTCCTGTACCACTACGACGTCGATAGCCCCAAATCCGAGCGCCCACTCGACACGCTCGGCAACGTCGACTGGCAGTCCCAGGAGTTCAGCGACGAGGACCACCAGGGGGCCCGCTTCGTCACCGAGATCCAGGGCGTGCGCATCACCAAGAACTTCAGCCTGGCGAAGCGCTCGTACCATCTCGGCCTGGAGGTGAAGCTCGAGCGCGTCGACAAGACGAAAAAGGACCTCAAGTTCCGCTACCAGCTCTCGGGTGGGCACGGCCTGCCGCTGGAGGGGCGCTGGTATACGTCGACGTTCCGCCACTGTCTGATCGGCCGCGCCGAGGGCAACAGCATCTGGCGCGATACTCAAGACCTCCGCGAGATCAGCAAGAAACTCGGCGGTGAGTCGGTCTCGCCCGAGGAGGGCAAGCTGATCCGCTACGCCGGCATCGCGGTGCAGTACTTCGCCTCGGTCCTCGTCGTCGATGACGATCAGGAGAACCGCAGCTTTTTGACCTCCGCCCGCCCGACGCTGGAGGCCTATGTCGTCAAGGTCGAGCACACCGGCGACCCGATCCTGCCGAATGCCGACACCCTCGTCATCAAGGATAAAAAAGACCCCAAGAAGCCATCCGAAACCTACTACCTGACTCCGAAGGTGCGCAATGAGCTGATGGATCGGAAGTTCGCCAAGGGCGATCACTTCGGCCTGCTGGTCGTGCCCGACGAGAAGGACCGGCAGGTCGCGGTGCAGGTGCTGTCCGAGGCCGAGGCTCAGCCGCTGTTCCTGGACGACCTCACGGTGCGCGTCAACACCGAGGCGGTCGACCTCGGCGAGAAGGACGAGGTGACGCACAAGTACCTGCTCTACAACGGGCCGGTCAAGCCGATGCTGCTGGGCCAGATGACGAGGGCCGCCGCGGTGCCGGACGAGCTGGTCGAGCGCTACGTCGACACGCTGCGGCTGGACACGTTGACGGACTATCCGTCGTCGAGTTTCACGGCCAGCTGCTTCTTGAACTGGTGGGTGAGCCTGCTGATCTTCTTCACGAACCTGATGCACCGGGTGCTGTGGCTGATCCACAACGTCCTTCCGAGTTACGGCCTCTGCATCATCCTGCTGACGGTGCTGGTGCGCGGACTGATGTTCCCGGTCAGCCGCAAGCAGGCCCAGACCAGCATGAAGATGCAGGAGCTGGCGCCGGAGATGAAGAAGGTCAAGGAGAAGTACAAAGACGACCCGCGTGCCTTCCAGGCCGAGTTGATGGCCCTGTACCGCAAGCACGGCGTCAACCCGTTTGGCAGTTGCTGGCTGCTGCTGCTGCAATTGCCGATCTTCATGGGGCTCTACTACGCCTTGCAGGAGAGCATCCACTTCCGCCTGGCGGGCTTTTTGTGGATGGACAACCTGGCGGCGCCGGACATGCTGATCCGCTGGGGCGACGGCATCCCGTTAATCAGCCGGCCGGAGGACTACGGCAGCTTCCTGTACCTGGGACCGTACTTCAACTTGCTGCCGGTGCTGGCGGTCACGCTGATGATCTTCCAGCAGAAGATGATGATGCCGCCGCCTGCGGACGAGCAGGCAGCGATGCAGATGAAGATGATGAAGTACATGATGATCTTCATGGGTCTGATCTTCTATAAGATGCCGTCGGGATTGTGCGTCTACTTCATTGCGAGTTCGCTGTGGGGTTTCGCCGAGCGCAAGCTGTTGCCGAAGAAGAAACCGACGACCGACGGCGCAACGGCGGACTCGCTGCTGCAACGGGCCCTGGGCGGGGCGCGCCAGGAGGAGCGGCCGGCCGCTCCACCACAGGCGATCCAGCCGCCGCCGGCAATCAGTGCTGCCCCGGGGGGCAATCGGGCGAAGCGTCGCCAGGAGCGGAAGCGTCGTCAGGAGCGGGCGGCGCAGGTCCAGGCCCAGCCTTCCTCACCGGCGGCGCCGGGCGAGGCGCCGCCGCCTCGGCGCGAGGAGGCCAACGGCGAGGGCTGGTGGGCCGGTCTGCGCCGCAAGCTGAGCAACTGGTGGAAGGATGTCTTGAAGAAGGCGGCGAAGAAATGACCGCTTGCGGCTTAGCCCGACGCGCCAGCGAGGAACAC
>JACOUH010000240.1 GCA_016177925.1 Planctomycetota bacterium
AGCAACCGACAGGCTCACGGTGAAGGTCGCGTTCACGGCGCCGGTGTTGCCTTCCGTGACCGTCACGTCGTTGATGGAAATCCTCGGCTCGTCGTCGAGGATGGTGCCGATCCCCTGGCCGTCGGCAATGATCGCGTTGGTCGGGGCGCTGAGGTTGACGACGAAGGTCTCGTTCGGCTCGCCGAGGCGGTCGCCGTTATGGGAACAGGTCGCCGATGATGCTGTCGTGGGCTCTTAGAAGAACCTCCGCCGCAGGGGGTTTTGCTCTCCCGCGAATACCAAGTCCAGCAGCGCCCAATCCTGCACGATCCATTGCCCGGTCGGCGTTTTCCGCCTACCGGTGGCCAGGGTATCCTCCATCACGCCTGTTTCCTGATGGTCGAAGCCGAGCAAGTGACCCAATTCGTGTTCGAGGACCGTGAGCAGGTCCATACGGTTCTGCTCGCCCTGGTTGCCGGGCGTGGTGAACTCGGAGTCGTCCCACGGCGTCGCATCGACGAACCAGCCCCAGCCGGCGGCGTTGTCGTCGAGCCAGATCGTGTTGCCGGAAGCGAGGCCGAGGACCGTGCCGCCGAGGTTGGCGATGCGGATGTCGATGGTGCTCAACCCCGGCACATCCACACCGGCGGCCTGCCACCGGGTTACAGCCTCGCCAAGGAGCTGCTCTACTTGCCCAACGGTGAGAGTTTGCTGAACGAGGTGGTGTGCTGTTGCGGGCGCTGTCAGCGCTGCGTCACCCAGGAACCGGACGACCGTGAAGTCCCCAGCGCCGAAATTGGAGTCCGCGCTCGATCCCGCCACCACAACCTTGCCATTGGCCTGCAGTGCCAGGAAGCCGCTTGCCGGCTTGGCATAGAGCCCCGTCGAAGTGCCAATCCCCCCGTTGCCGAAGGTGGCATCCGGGCTGCCGTCGGGCAGGAGGCGGGCGACAAAGAGATTATAGGCCGACTGCGCGTCGTCCAGGACCTGGCCGCCGACGAGGAATCTCCCGCTCGGATCGGTCGTGACGTCCATAACCCGCTCGGTATTCGCCGGCAGATCAACCACCACCGTGCCCGTGCCACTGGATCCAAACGAAAGGTCCAGCGATCCGTCGATGTTGAGGCGGGTCAGAGCAATGCCAGTCCCACTCGAGTACGCAACCACGATACGGCCGTCGGCCTGGATCGTCATCGACTGGCCGACCCCCACGTACGGAGGATTGATCTGGACCAGGCCATCGCCATCGAACGTGGAATCCAGCATGCCCGCCGATGTGTAGCGCGCGATCTGAACACCGCTGATGCCGGAGTTGATGAAGGCGAAGGCCACCACGGTTTGGTTGGCATGATTGGGGCTGGTGCTCGGGTAAATGGCCAGGTCCATCTTGAGCGCGTCCGAGTTGACCGTCGCGCCCAAGTTGGTGACCACTTTGCCTCCAACTCCAAACGACGAATCCAGGGAGCCGCCCGCGAGGTAGCGTACCAGCGCCAGGTTGCCGTTGCTCGTCCCCCCCATAACCATGCGGCCATTATCCTGGACCTTCATGGCCAGGCCGCGGTCCGTGCTGCGTCTGGAGATATCGGTCACCACTTTTCCCTTGCCTTTGCCGCCGAAGGTTGCGTCCAGCGTGCCGTTGTCGTTGTAGCGGACCAGCGCAAAGTCATCTTGAGCGCTGCCGGCAGCGAGGATCTTGTCCCCGACCAGGGCGACGGCGCGGGCGAAGTCGTCCGTCACCGTCAGGGAAGTCGTCACCTTTCCCCCCGTGCCGAAGGCGCTGTCGAGAGAACCGTCGGGGTTGTAGCGGACCAGGGCGAAGTCTGCATAGGGGTTGTTCGCCTGTGGATGCGTAGAACCGACCGCAATGATCTTGGCGTCGCCGCTCGGGGTGCTGCCCGGGTAGACCGCCACGTCCCAGGCCCCCTCCATGTCGTCGATCTGTCCGACATTCGTGGTCACGATGCCGTCGCCGTCGAAGGTCGGATCGAGGAAGCCGGCGGACAACACGCAGCGGTCTTCCAGTATTTCCAGCGTGAGCTTGTGACTGCGAGTGCGTTTCCGGTTCATGGGTATCTCCTGTCATGAGGTCCTTGTTCTTGAGTGAGATTTTGGAATCCTGGGCTCAGGCGTCGAACCGGTCGCCGATGAGGCTGTCGTAGACGAACAGCAGGCCGGCGTTGTAGACGTCTGCGCCGAGCTCCGCGACGTTCCCCAGGACCGTGCTGTTGCGGACTGTCAGCGTGCCGTAGAAGACGAGGGCTCCGTTTTGTTCCACGTGGCGGTCGATGTAGATGCCGCCGCCGAGACTGGCCGAGTTGCCGGTAACAGCGCTGTCAACGACTGTGGCCATCGCACCGATGCCTTGGATGTACAGGCCACCGCCAACGCCGCCGGCGGAGTTCTCGGTAAGCGTGCTGTTGGCAAGCGTCAGCGCTGTCCAGTTGGGGATGCCTCCGTTAAAGATGCCGCCGCCGTTCCGCTCGGCGGAGTTGCCGAAGAGCGTGCTGTTGTTCATGGTCAGAAGGGAGAAGTTGTAGATGCCGCCGCCATCGCGAGCGGAATTGCCGAAGGCGGTGCTGTTGTTGAGCCTTGCCGTCCCCCCGTTGTAGACGCCACCCCCGAATTCCGCGGAGTTGCCGGAAATGTCGCTGTTGTTGGCTGTCAGCGCGCCGAAGCTCGCGATGCCGCCGCCCTCCAACCTGGCGACGTTGTCCCCGATCACGGTGTCATGCATCCACAGTTCCGTGTGGTCCCAGTTATAGATGCCGCCGCCGGCGCCGGCGGAGTTGCCGAACACGACGCTCCCGTAGATCGTCATCGTCCCGTAGTTGATGATGCCGCCGCCCTCGTGACTGGCGGCGTTGTCAGACACCGTGCTGTTGCGGATTGTCGCCGTCCCGATATTGTAGATCCCGCCACCGGAGTAACTGGAGTTGCCGGTGACAATGCAGTCACTCACCGTCAGCGCAGCGGTCAAGGCGTTGGCGATACCGCCGCCGTCCATTCCAGGGCCCCCTCCTCCCTGGATCGTCATACCGGACAGCGTCACGTGAGCATCGCCGAGGACGTGGAAGACTCGGTCCAGGCCCGCAGCGTCGATGACAGTCGCGCCCGCCCCCGCCCCCTCGACCGTCAGATGTCCGGCAAGGTCGAGGTCGCCTGTAAGGGCCGCGTCGTCGTCGGTCCCGGCCATCGCCAGCGTGTAGGTGCCGGCGGGCACGACGATGGTGTTGGCCCCCGGCGAGGCGTTCGCCTGGATGACGGCTTCCCGTAGCGAGAGCACGCCGTCATTGGGGTCCAGCACGTCGAGCGTGGTCGTCACGTTGAGCATGGCCGGCACGGCGCGGTCCTCAAGCATCTCCAGCGCGGGACGAAAGCGAGCATGCTGTTGCCGCCGTGCGGGAGAGCGGTTCGCGCGAGGAGTCGTCGTCCGGTTCCGCAGCCACGAGGAGAAAAACATGGTCGGTCTCCTTTCAGGAGTGGTCTGCGGTAGAATGAAAGCACCATCGCGGCCGGCGCGCAGACCGAGCGCCGGGGCGGTGCGTGGGCCGGTGAGGGCTTGCTTGACGGCTAGGACCTCACCGGCCGTCTTGTTGACACCCTTCTACGGTTGCTTCGTCTTGATCCCGAGCAGTCCTTCCGCCTCTACCCGCAGGCGGCGCAGCTCCTCATCCTGCGGTGCGTTCTTGTCCATCCAGTGGACAGCTTGGTCGTACCACTTCCGGGCGGTTTGCTTCTGGTCCAGCTTCCAATGGGCCATGGCCAGGAAGAACCACTGAAAGGGATCGCCGCCGTCCTTCTGCAGTTCGATCGACTTCGTTAACGCGCTGATGCTGCCCTTCCAGTCGCCTGTGCGGTAGAGTCCCCATCCCAGCGTTTGCCAGCAAAATGCCTCGTGCGGCGCCAATTCGACGGCCTTCTTGGACAAGCGCACGGCCTCGGCGGGATCGCGCAACTTGGGATCAGGGCAGGTCTCCAGCAGCCCGGCCCAATTGGCGTAACCCTTGAACATGCCGGGCTGCAGGCGGATGGCTTCCTTGTAGGCGGCGACGGCCTCGGCCAGCAACCCCTTCCGACCAAGGAGGATCCCGAGGTTGTAGTGGGCGTCCGCGGCTTTCGGGTCGAGTTCGATGACTTTCTTGTAGGAGGCGATGCCCTCGTCCAGCTTCCGCTGAACAGCCAGAGTATGGGCGAGGTCCTCGTGAGCCGCAGTGTACTTCGGATCGAGTTCGATGGCTTTGCGAAAACAGGCAATCGCCTCGTCTGCCTTCCCCAGGGTCTTCAAGGCAATGCCCAGGTTGCGGTGGGCAAGGGCGTGCTTCGGGTCGAGATCAATGGCCTTGCGGTAGCAATCAATGGCCTCGTCCAGCTTCCCTTGCATCTTCAACGCGGCACCGAGGTCGGAGTGGGCGTTAGCACGTTTCGGGTCGAGATCAATGGCCTGTCGGAAGCAGTGGATCGCCTCGTGCATCTGCTTCCGCTGATACAGTACGATGCCGAGGTTGTGGTGAGCCACGGTATACTTCGGATCGAGTTCGATGGCTTTGCGAAAGCAAACGATGGCCTCGTCCAACTGCTTCTGCTCCCCCAGGACGACGCCGAGGTTGTAGTGAGCCTTGGAGTATTTCGGATCGAGCGCGATGGCCTTGCGGTAGCAGGCGATGCTCTCCTCCAGCTTCCCCTGCGCGTTCAGGACATTGCCGAGGGCGGTGTGGGCCTGGGCGTCATTCGGGAGGAGTTCGATGGCCTTTTGGCAGCAGGCGATGGCTTGGTCCAGCTTCTCTTGCTTCATCAAGGCAGCGACGAGGTTGATGTGGGCCGCGGCCAGCTTCGGGTCGAGATCGACGGCCTTGCGGTAGCAGGCGACGGCCTCGTCCAGCTTCCCTTGGTCCTCCAGGGCGACGGCGAGGTTGAAGTGGGCGACGGCGCCTTTCGGGTGAACCTCGATGGCCTTGAGAAAGAAGGCGATGGCCTCGTCCAGTTTCCCTTGCGTCTTAAGCACTGCACCGAGGTTGACGTGGGCGTCGGCGAGTTTCAGGTCGAGATCGATGGCCCTGCGGTAGCAGGCGACGGCTTCGTCCAGCTTCCCCTGCTCCTTCAACGCGTCTGCGAGGTTGTAGTGGGCCACAGCGAATTTCGGATCGAGATCGATGGCCTTGCGGTAATAGGCGATAGCCTCGTCCGGCTTCCCCTGCTTCTGCAGCACTAAGCCGGAGTTGGAATGGGCCCATAGATCTTTCGGATCGAGGTCGATGGCTTTGCGGTAGCAAGCGCTGGCCTGATCCAGCTTCCCCTGGTGATACAGACCAACGCCGAGCCACACCCAGGTTGCTGCGCTTTGGGGACGTAGAGCGCGCGCGGCATGGGAGTGCCCGATGGCCGCTTCCAGTCGCTTGGGGTCAAGTGAGTTGTTGATCTCGGCGAGCGTCCAATGAATCCAGAAGTCGCCGGGATACAGCTCGCACGCCCGCTCAAGCAGCGCCAGGGCTTGTTGTTCGCGCCGGCTGACTCGCAGGAAGACCGCCAGCATCACTTGGGACACCGCCGGCTGGCTGGCCGCCTCTTCGCTTTGGGCCAGCTTGACCAGGCCCTCGACGTTCTTCGCGGCGATGGCCTGGCGCAGCTCCGCTCGCCAGGGGTCTGGATCGATGGTCACGGCCAGCGACCATAGCCTTCGGGCCTGCTCCTCGTCGTTTCTCTCTCCCCGACGTACCGCCCAGACGTCTAGGGCCTGGGCCAGTGCGATGACCACCGCCGGCCGCGCCCGCAGGCGCGCGGCCGCCTCCTCGTCAGAAAGCGCCTCGAAATCCACCCCGTACTCCCGGAACACCGCCGCGTAGCGTCGGTTGCTGTCGTACCGCATCTCCCTGGTCGGCTCACCCTCGAGCAGGCGGATTTCCTCGAGTCGGCGGACGAGTTCGAGGTCAGCGAGCACAGTCCGGACCTTTTCCATAGTGGCCAGGTCGGCCTCACCGCCTGCCAGAGCCGCCTCGGCACGGTTCGCAGCAGCCAGCGCCTCCGGCCACTTCTGTTCCCGCTCCAGCCGCTCGACGTCGGCAAGGAAAAGGTCTACCTGTCCGGCCACTAGCGCCTGCCGCGCCGCCCGGTCGCGCACCATCCAGCCGAGGCCGCCCACCACGAGCAGCACGGCCAGCGTCACCACGGACGCCATCGTCAGGCCCGCCTTGTGCCGTCGCGCGAACTTCCGCAACCGATACCACGCCGACGGCGGACATGCCAGCACCGGCTCATCCGCCAGGTAGCGCTGCACGTCGGCCGCGAAAGCGTTGGCCGTTTCGTAGCGGCGGTTGCGGTCCTTCTCCAGGGCCTTCATCACGATCCAGTCCAGCTCGCCGCGGACCAGCTTCGTCAGCTTGGCCGGTTCCGTGTGGCGATTGGCCGAGATCGACGCCAGCGCCTCGCCCGAATCGCTTAGCCGCGTGCTCGGCTTGGGCGGCTCTTCCTCCTTGATCATGCGGAGAATCTCGGC
>JACOUH010000241.1 GCA_016177925.1 Planctomycetota bacterium
GGAGTGCTTCCTGCGGCTGCCGGCCCGGCCCGGATCGGACGACTTGGTCGAGGATGACCTGAGCCTGCCGGTTGATTCTCCCAGCGGGCCTGTCGCTTTTTGTCCAAAGAACTGCCGCTCCCACTGCCCCTGCCGCGGCAACCATTAGTTGGAGGATGTTACCTCGTCAGTACCGCAGCCCGGGGCCTTCTGCCCGGGCTGCGGCGTACAGGAGACTCGACTCATGATCCAATGTCCGCAATTCAAAGCCCATTTCCGCATCGAACCGGTGCCTGGAGAGGGCCTTGCCCTGCTCTCGGAGCGGGGCCAGACGGCACTCCGGGGGCGGCTCTACGAACTGGTGGCGCCTCTCATCGACGGCCGGCGGTCGGCGGACGCCATCGCAGAACAGCTAGATGGCCAGGTTGCTGCCGCTGAGGTCTATCACGCCCTACGTCACTTGGAGAAGAAGGGCTACCTCGCCGAGGGCAACGGCTCAGTGCCAGCCAGCGACAAAGCCTTCTGGCACGTGCAGAACATCGACCCGATCGCCGCGACCGAGCGGTTGCTGCAGACAGCCGTTTCCGTCACCGGGCTGGGCGGCGTGGACGGCGCGCCGCTGGCGGCGGCCCTGCGGGCGCTCGCAGTGCGCGTCGGCAGCGACGGCCAAATCGGCGTGCTGGTGACCGACGACTACCTGCGCATCGGGCTGGAGCAGCACAACCGCGCGGCTTTGCGCGACTGCCGTGCCTGGATGCTGGTCAAGCCGGTTGGCTGTCAGGTCTGGGTGGGTCCCGTGTTCCGGCCCGGCAAGACCGCCTGCTGGGAATGCCTCGCGGAGCGGCTGCGGGCCAACCGCGAGGCGGAAACTTACGTTCAGCGGAAAACCGGCCGACCCGACCCGTTGCCGGTCCCGCTCGCCGACATGCCGGCCACGCGGGCCATTGCCTGCAACCTGGCCGCGACCGAGATCGCCAAGTGGGTTGCCCGCGGCGAGTCGCCCGACCTGGAAGGCAAAATTCTCACTCTCGATGTGCTGTCGTGGAAGACGCAATGGCACACGGTCGTCCGCCGGCCGCAGTGCTCCGCCTGCGGCCGCCCCAAGCAGCAGCGCGATCCGGCCGTTGTCCTCGAGAGCCGCAAGAAAGCCTTCACCCGCGATGGCGGCCACCGCGCCGTCTCGCCGGAGGAGACGCTCAAGCGCTACCAACATCATGTCAGCCGCCTGACAGGTGCGGTCACCATGCTCGAGCGCTTCCGCTGGTCGGGCGACGGCGTGGTAAACGTCTACGGCGCCGGCCACAACTTTGCCCGGCGGCAAGGGAGCGTCGAAGCCATTCGCCGGGGACTGCGCAGTCAAAGCTCCGGCAAGGGGACAAGCGACCTGCAAGCCAAGGCTAGCGGGCTGTGCGAGGCGCTGGAGCGCTACTGTGGCGTCTTTCGCGGCGACGAGCCCCGCACCGCCTCCTGCCGGCTGCGCGACCTCGGCGACGCTGCCATTCATCCCAACGTCTGCATGCAATACAGCGAGCGGCAATACCGCGAGCGCAACGCCTGGAACGCCCGCCAGTCGTCCTGGAACAGTGTGCCGGAGCCGTTCAACGAGGACCAGGCCATCGAATGGACGCCGGTGTGGTCACTGACCCGAAACGAAGTTCGTTATCTGCCCACTGCTTTTTGCTACTACGACTATCCCATGGACAAGCCTTACTGCTTTGCCTGCTCCAACGGCAACGCCGCCGACAACACGCTGGAGGAAGCGATCCTGCAAGGCTTCTTCGAGCTGGTCGAGCGCGACGCCGTGGCGCTATGGTGGTACAACCGGGTTCGCCGGCCGGCCGTGGACCTCGATAGCTTCGACGAGCCGTACTTGCGCCAGCTCTCGACCTACCTGCGCGACCGGCAGCACCGCGACCTGTGGGTGCTGGACCTGACGTCCGATTTACAGGTACCCGCCTTCGTCGCCCTGTCCCGGCGGTCGGACCGGCAGCCCGAGGAAATCCTCAGCGGCTTCGGAGCCCACTTCGACGCCCGCATCGCTGTCTTGCGGGCCGTGACCGAGCTGAACCAGATGCTCTCCTGGGTGATGACCGACGATAGCGGGAAGCCGCCCGCCCCGGACCTCGACGACCCGGAGACGCTACACTGGCTGAAAACGGCCACGCTGGAAAACCAGCCCTACCTCGTCCCCGCCGCCGGGCCGTCCCGCGTCCTGGCCGACTTCCCCGAGTGCGGGACAGACGACCTGCGCGAGGACGTGTTGGCCTGCCAGGCGATCGTCGAGCGCCAGGGGTTGGAAATGCTGGTGCTGGACCAGACGCGGCCGGATATCAGCTTGCCGGTGGTCAAGGTGATCGTGCCGGGCCTGCGCCATTTCTGGGCCCGCTACGCCCCGGGCCGGCTGTACGACGTGCCGGTGAAACTCGGCTGGCTGTCGCAGCCGCTCCGCGAGGAACAGCTCAACCCCGTCGCGCTTTTCCTGTAACGCGAGGCTGAAGGTGCCAAATACCATGAGCGCGTCCTTGTTTCTTTCGTTGCGGGATGACACTGCCGTCGCCAACGGAGATGAGGGGCAACTCAGCGTCCGGGCTGACGGTGTCGGGGTCACCCTCAAGCGCCTAACTCCCGGCGTGGGGGAGGCCTTGCGACGCCTGGGGAACGGCGGTGCGTACGAGGAGCACCTGGCGGAGCAGGTGTTGCAAGCAGACGGCGACGCCGCGCTGAGCCGGTTCTATTACTACTTGGATCAGCTGGGCCGGCGCGGCTTGCTGCTGCGCTCGGCGATGGCCGAGCGGGGCCCGCTAGCCACCCTGGTGGCGACCTCCACGTCCTTCCGCTATCCGGCGCGCGGCACCGCCCCGGACCAGTTCTACGTGCTGTCGCGCTTCGCTTATCTGCGCGCGGAGGGCGGACACGTGCTCCTGGAATCGCCCCTGGCGCATGCCCAGGTTCGGCTGCACGACGGACGAGCGGCAGCCCTCGTCCACGCCCTGGCCCGGCCGGGCCCAATCAGCGAGGTCGCCGAACGGGTCCCCGGCCTGTGTACCGACGAGGTTGCGTTGGTCTTGGATCTTTTGCTCAACGCCGACATGATCGGGGAGGCCGATGAAACCGGGACCGCCGCCACGGACCGCCCGGCCGCCCTAGAGAGCTGGGAGTTTCACGATCTTTTGTTCCACGCGCGCAGCCGCGAGGGCCGGCACGCCAACCCGGTGGGGGGCACCTTCCGCTTCGCCGGGCGGCTGGCCCCTCCGCCCCCCTTGAAGGAGCTGCACGCAGGCGAAACCGTTGCGTTGGATCGACCCGATCTCGAGCGCCTCCGGCGCGATGACCTCCCGTTCGCCCACGTGCAAGAAACACGGCGCTCGATCCGGGACTATGCCGAGAGGCCGATCACTCTAGGGCAATTGGGGGAGTTCCTGTACCGGGTGGCGCGGGTCCGGGAATGCGCGGAGATGGAAATGGCGACGCCGCACGGACCGATTCGCCTGGGCATGGCCTCCCGGCCCTACCCCGGCGGCGGGGCTCTCTACGAGCTGGAGCTGTACGTTGCCGTCAAGGCCTGTCAGGGCCTGGCCGCCGGTTTGTATCACTATGAGCCGGTGCACCATGGGCTCGAGCGCCTGTCCGGCCAAACGGCGGAGGTCGAGCGGCTCCTGAAAGACGCGGCCGGAGCGTCGGGGATTCCGGGCGACCGGCTGCAGGTCCTGGTCATCGTGGCGGCGCGGTTCCAGCGGGTCATGTGGAAGTACGCCGCGATGGCCTACGGCCTGGTCCTCAAGAACGCGGGCGTACTCTACCAGACGATGTACCTGGCCGCCACGGCGATGAAACTGGCCCCGTGTGGCCTCGGCGGCGGCGACGCCGACCTGTTCGCCCGCGCCGCTGGCACCGACTACTACGCCGAGACTTCCGTCGGCGAATTCCTCCTTGGGAGCCTCCCCTGATATTGAGGATGGCCTTCCGGACCACACCATCTACCTCGACATCAACGCCGCCGCCTGGCGCTGGTTCGTCGATTCGACTCCGTGGGACGACTCCGAGTTCACCACGCCCGGCAACCAGGGCGAGCGGAACCGCATGGACTTGCTCACGGTCCTGGAGCACGAACTGGGGCACATCCTGGGCCTGGACCACACGGATTGGGGCCTGATGAGTCAGTTCCTGGCGACCGGCGTGCGGTTGGCCCCGACCGCGGTGATCGACGCGGTGTTCACCGAGCTTTGAAAGGGATCCACAAGTTGGTTAGACTTGTTAGCCCAACTTCCGCAGCTGGAAGAAAATCACAGCGATTTTTCGGCCCTTGGTTGACGTAAGTCCTTGATTCATGGGCAACTATTTTTCCAAACGCGATGTAGTGCCAACCTACCC
>JACOUH010000171.1 GCA_016177925.1 Planctomycetota bacterium
AGCAAGACTCGCGGCGGATTATACGCGGAGAGGCCGCACAAGGAACAGCCCGAAGCGCAACAAGCCCGAAGCACGAAGCACCAGCGCGGGGACAGACAAGCCCCAAGCGCCAGCGCGGGGACACACTGTCCCCGCGCTGGCGCTTGGGGCTTGTGTGCCGTGTCAGGGCAGATAGGTGAAGATGGTGTAGATCTGCCCGGCCTGCAAGGTGCGCGTCGCCCGCGGCTGCAGCGAGCCGAAGCCATCGACGAGGGCCTCAAACTCGAACGTGCCGGCGGGCTGAGGCTGCAAGTCGCGCTGCTCGCCTGGCTGCAGCCGGTGCGGGATGCCGCCGACGATGATCGTCGCCGGCACCGACAGGCGGTTCTGCAGGCGGATCATGCCGGTGTTCGGCGGAAAGCGCGACGTGCGCTCCTGTGGCTTCTGCATCTCGTCGACCTTGCGCTCCAGGTCCGCCAGGCGACGATTGATGTCGCGCAGTTCCTGGAGGGCGCTCTCAATCTTGCGCGTCAGCGCCATCTCTTTCTCGAGTTGCTCCAGCCGCTTCTGCGTGTCGGCGGGGGAGCCGGGGACTTCCTCGGCGCGCGCGGGGGCGGCAAGCAGGGCCAGGGCCAGAAGGCCGGACAAGCTCCAGCGATTCATGGTGCATCTCCTCCCAGAGGCTACGCTTCGATCCGATGTTCGTTGATTCGAGCCACTCGTTCCGGTCAAGTGGCAGTTGAAAGGCGCGGCGAAGGATGAACGGCCGCACCTCCGCACTGGTGTTATTGAGATTAGAGGAGGCAGGATCGGTGTGCAAGGAAAAAACGGTCGAGTCGGAGGGCAACGGCACGGAGCAGCCCGCAAAGACGGCGCAGTTTACTGAACGAAACCAACCCGAAGCGCGAGCGAGGAGCCGCGGTGTCCCTCGCTCGCGACTCGGGCTGGTCCGGAGATCCGCCCCCCCTCAGCTCTCCTCGAACTGGGCGATGCGATTGACCGTCTCCTCGAACTCCT
Source organism: Planctomycetota bacterium (assembly GCA_016177925.1). Taxonomy (GTDB): domain Bacteria; phylum Planctomycetota; class Planctomycetia; order Gemmatales; family Gemmataceae; genus JACOUH01. The sequence goes on from JACOUH010000171.1 coordinate 997, forward strand.
CGCCGGTGTCGTCGGCAAGACGGTACTGCATCAGGAAGGCGTCTTCGCCACTGTCCTCGTAATAGCAGCGCAGCACGCGCACCGCCCGGAAGCCCTGCTGGCGGAAGAACAACTGCGCCCCCAGGTTCGTCTCGCGCACCTCCAGCGTAATGCGCGTACGGCGGTGGCTCGACAGCTTGCTGATCAGCTTCGCGACCATCTGCGTGCCGACACGCGAACGACGGCACGATGGATGCACGGCGAAATTCAAAATGTGCAACTTCGCCTTGTGCAACTCGTAGATCATGAAGCCGACGACCTTCTCGCCCTGCTCGGCCACCATGCCGATGCAGTTGCGCTGGCGCAGACAGCGGAGGAAGTCCTCCTCGGTCCAGGCGTATTCAAAGGACTCCTGCTCGGTCTGCAAGACCTCGGGCATGTCGCGGCGTATCATCCAACGGATGTGGACGCGAACCTGCTCCTTCTCTGTCCGGTTCGTGCTCATTCCCTTACCTCTCCTCCCCTCGCCGGTCCACACCGCGCGCGGCCCCCACGGTGGGTGCGCCGCGTCGCCGCGTAACCTCGGCTTTCGTTCCGCTCGGGGACCCGCGCAACGGTCGAATGGAGAAATGCTCAGCGGAGGGTGCAGGCTTTGCGCAGCGAGTGTGACTTGCCTCGTCGCTTCGTTGCGGGATCTTATCAACGCGCCGAGTCCGGCTCAAGGTCAAGACTCGGCCCCCTGAAAGTAGGTCAGGCTTTCCAGCCTGACGCGACCTTCACGTCAGGCTGGAAAGCCTGACCTACTTTCGGGCCAGGAACTTGCTCAGGATGCGGGGTCAGCGGAGAGAAAAAACGGGGGAATCCCTTCCCCTCGGAGCGCCGTCCTGGCGGTTCGCTCTGGTTGCCGGTGAGCCCTTGAATCGGCGGGAGGGTGGGATGAGACTATCAACTTAACTCCCCGCCCTTCGCTCGGCAACCCACTCTTTGACGAAAGTGTAAATTTCTCAGTTTGCAACGGATTTCGCAGCGTTTGGCACGCCTCACCTGTGGGGCAGGCATCTTGCCTGCCTGTCGGCAGGCAAGATGCCTGCCCCACTGTCTCTCGGCGGCTACTCGTCCGGCTTGTAGCGGCCACGGCAACGCTCGATCGGATATTTCAGAGCGGTCTTTGCCAGCTTGTTCGCGATGGCCTCGCTCAGGTCGATGCCGAGCGTGTTGCAGAGCGCCAGCAGGTACAGGGCGACGTCGGCCATCTCGTCGGCGACCTCGCCGAGCCGGGCCGGGTCACGGACCACCGTGTGCGACTCGTCGTTGCTGACCCACAGGAAGTGCTCCATCAACTCGGCGGCCTCAACCGACAGACCCATCACGAGGTTCTTGGGGCTGTGGAACTGCTCCCAGTCGCGTTCAGCCACGAACCGGCGCATCGCCTCGCGAAGGACCGACACGGTTATCATCGAGTCGGGCATGCCGGGTGATCCCCTTCCACCCCTCGGGCGTCCTGCCGGCCCCTCGGGCGTCCGGTGTTCCTTTCTCGACGGTGGAGGAAGGTGGTTATAGCGGGCCGTCCGGCTCTGTCAAGCGGAGGAAAGGCCCGCTCCGCCGCGCGAGCAATTTCGCGCCTGCCCTCTGGCGGAGGACGGTCTGCGCGGGGTAAAACAAGACCGCGGCCGTGCTCAACGACCGGCCGGCCCCAGGGAGAATTGCCGTGAGAGAACTCCGCACCGCTGCGTGGCTGCTGATGCTGGCCGCCGCGCTCTTTCTGCCGACCCCTGCCGCCGCCCAGCAGTCCCCTGACTCCGACAACCGCTTCGTCAAAACGGAGGCGATGGTCCGTATGCGCGACGGGGTGCGCTTGCACACCGCCATTTACGCGCCGCGCGGCGTCAAGGAACCGCTGCCGTTCCTTCTCTTGCGCACGCCCTATGGCATCGGCGACCGGGCCGGCCGCGCGTTCGAGCACTACCTCCACGACCTAGCAGAGGACGGCTACCTCTTTGTCTTCCAGGACATCCGCGGCCGATACAAGTCGGAGGGCACGTTCGTCATGGAGCGACCGCCGCGCGACCGCGCCAACCCCAAGGCCATCGATGAGGGCACCGATACCCACGACACCATCGAGTGGCTGCTGAAGAACGTGCCGGCCAACAACGGCAAGGCCGGCATGCTGGGCATCTCCTATCCCGGCTGGCTGACGGTCATGGCCACGCTCGAGCCGCACCCGGCGCTGAAGGCCGTCTCGCCGCAGGCCTCGCCGGCCGACCAGTTCCTCGGCGACGACTTCCACCATAACGGCGCTTTCCGCCTGAGTTACGGCTTCGAGTACGTCGCCATGATGGAGACCTCGAAGATCAATTTCAGCTTCCAGTTCGACCGCCACGATACTTACGAGTGGTATCTCCGCCTCGGGGCCCTGTCCAATGTCGATCGCCTGTACTTCCACGGCAAGATGCCGACCTGGAACGACTTCCTCGCCCATCCCAACTACGACAACTTCTGGAAAAAACAGGCGTTCGCCCCCTACCTGACGCGCGTGACGGTGCCGACCCTGAACGTCGCCGGCTGGTTCGATCAGGAAGATTTCTACGGTCCTTTGAAGATTTACGAACTGTTGGAGAAGCACGACGCGAAGAGTCAGAACTTCCTCGTCGTCGGGCCGTGGAACCACGGCGGCTGGAGCAGCGGCGACGGCGACAAGCTCGGCCGCATCTCCTTCGACGGTCCGACGGGCAAGCACTTCCGCGCCAGGGTGCAGGCCCCGTGGTTCGCCCATTATCTCAAGGACAAGGGCAAGCTCATCCAGCCCGAGGCGCTGACGTTCCAGACGGGCACGAACCGCTGGGTATCGCACGACCGCTGGCCACCGCGCGACGCGGTCGCGCGCAAGCTCTACTTCCACGCCGACGGCCGGCTGTCCTTCGACCCGCCCCCACCGGGGCCCGGCCACAAGTTCGATGGCTATCGATCCGACCCGGCGCACCCGGTCCCGTACCGGCCGCGGCCCGTCACGCCGACCTATCCCGGGCCGGAATGGAAGGTCTGGATGGTCGAGGATCAGCGCTTCGCGCACCAGCGGCCCGACGTGCTGAGCTGGGAAACCGAGACCCTGAAAGAAGACGTCGCGGTCGCCGGCAACCTCACCGCCAGGCTATTCGCCTCGACGACCGGCAGCGACTGCGACTGGATCGTCAAGCTCATCGACGTCTATCCGGAACGCTACGCAAAAGATCCGACAATGGGCGGTTATCAGCTGATGGTGGCAGGAGAGGTGTTCCGGGCGCGCTATCGAAAGAGCTTCGAGAAGCCCGAGCCAGTGGTGCCGGGTCAGGTGACGGAGTACAGCATCGACCTGCACGGCAACCACCACTGTTTCCGCAAAGGGCACAAGATCATGGTGCAGGTACAGAGCACCTGGTTCCCGCTGATCGACCGCAATCCGCAGAAGTACGTGCCGAACATCTTCGAGGCAAAGGACGCTGACTTCCAGGTCGCCCGGCAGCGCGTCTGGCGCTCGCCGCGGTTCGCCTCTCATGTGGTCCTGCCGGTGTTGCCAAACGCGGGTGGCGAGCGGGGTCAGTGATGACCCCGGTTTACTGCGGGTTGTTCGTACCGGGGTCATTACTGACCCCGCTCGCCAGGTGTCCCCCGGCGTTTCTCAACCGGCGAGGAAAGCACCGTAGGCAACGGCAAGGGCAAGGAGAGCGCCGGCCGTCATCACCCCCCAGGTGACCGCTCGCCCCCAGGCAGGCTGCCGTGGCGGCGGCGCGAGGGCCGGCAGGTCGGCAAACGGGTGGTCCGGCAACGGCGTGGGGGCTGCGGCGAGCGCCGTGCCGGCCCGCATGAGGGGATCGGTGCCCTCCTGCGGCGGCGGCGTGACCAGGTTCGGCAGACCGTCGTCGGAGCCAGACAGGCTGTCCCAGGGCGTCGACCCGCTGACGGAAAACGGCTCCAGGGCCTGGACCAGCTCGGCGGCCGTCTGGAGACGGTCGTCGGGCTTCTTGGCCATCAGCTTGCGCACGACCGCGGCGACCGGCGGCGGCACGTCCGGCCGTAGCTTCTCCAGGGGTGTCGGCTCCTGGGTGTTGTGCCGGATCAGTTTCTCGATGGACGTCCCGCCGGGGAACGGCACCTGTCCGGACAGCAGGAAATAAAGGGTGCAGCCCAGCGAGTAGAGGTCGGTGCGCGTATCGGTGTGGTGGAGGCTGCGGGCCTGCTCCGGCGACAGGAAGTCGGGCGTGCCCATGACGGTATTCGGGCGCATCAGGATCGTCCCGGACCGCTCGTCCTCGCCGTCCTCGCCGGCCTCTTGCAGGCGCGCCAGGCCGAAATCGCTGACCTTGACCAAGGCCGGCGAGCCATCGTTGGCGCGGCGCTGCACCAGCAGGTTGGCCGGCTTGATGTCGCGGTGGACCATGCCGGCCTGGTGGGCGCACTGCAGCCCGCTGGCTGCCTGGCGCACGAAGTCGCAGGCCTGCCCGACGTCGAGCGGGCCGCTGGCACGCACCAGCTGCTCGAGATTGGGGCCGTCGACGTATTCCAGCACGAGATAGTAGCGATCGGCG
>JACOUH010000242.1 GCA_016177925.1 Planctomycetota bacterium
AGGCGTCTCGCCTGTGCCGAACCGCGACAGCGCACAGGCGAGACGCCTGTGCTACGAGCAAATGCAAACCGCCGGCCGTAGCACAGGCGTCTCGCCTGTGCCGAACCGCGACAGCGCACAGGCGAGACGCCTGTGCTACGAGCAAATGCAAACCGCTCTAACCACCTTGGATCTGGCCGTCCTTCATCCGGACGACGCGGTCCGCGTGGCGGCGGGCCAGGTCCTCGTCGTGGGTGACCAGCACGAGGGTGGCGCCGTAGTCGCGGACGTGGGCCTCGAGTATCTCCATAATAGCGGCGGCATTGTCGCTGTCGAGGTTGCCGGTCGGCTCGTCGGCCAAGAGCAGCCATGGGGAGTTGACCAGGGCGCGGGCGATGGCGACGCGCTGCTGCTCACCCCCCGACAGCTCGCTGGGCAGGTGCTCGAGGCGGTGCTCCAGCCCGACTGCCTCCAGGGCTCGCTCCGCAGCGCGGCGCCGCTCGCGGCGGCGAACCCCGCCGAAGACCAGCGGCAACTCGACATTTCCCCGGGCGCTGCGCGACGGGACGAGGTGAAACGACTGGAAAATCATGCCGACGGTCCGCAGGCGGTAGCTGGCCAGGCGCTTGCTGCTCAGGTCGGCCAGGTCGTGGCCCTCGACCTCGATGTGTCCGGAGGTCGGTCGGTCGAGCCCGCCGAGGAGATGGAGCAGCGTCGACTTGCCGGAACCGGACTTGCCGAGCAGGGCGACCTTCTCGCTGCGGCGAACCTCCAGCGAGACGCCGCGCAACGCGCAGACGCGGATGGACTTGCCGGACGTCCACTCCTTGGTCACGTCGCACAATCGGACGGCAGGAGTGAGCGTTGCGGAGGCCGGTGGCGCGGGCGAGAAGAGAGACATCGGCGGCGTTTCCCTGGTCGGATACCTGTTCTGTATACGTCCGGCTCGGGGGCAGGAGTTCTTGGGGACCTCGTGCCGCTTTCACTTCTTCGGTGGCAGGCCAAAGCAGTACAGGTGCCCGGCGGTGCGCAGGTAGATCCGCCCCTTCGCGATGGCCGGCGTCGCGTAGACGTCTTCCTCGAAGTCGCTGGAGCCCAGCACTTCCCACTTGCGCCCGGCTTTCACCACCGTCAGCCGGCCCTGTACGTCCAGCAGGAAGATCTTGCCGTCGCCCGCCACGGGTGAGCTGTAATAGCTGCCGCGGCCCGGCAGGCGGTCGTTCTGGAGTACCTTGCCGTCGCGGGCGTCGAGGCAGGCGAGCAGTCCCCCGTCCTTGACCGTGTAAACGAGCCCGTCCAGGAACAGCGGGGAAGCGCAGAAGGGCACCTGGCGCGTGTTCCTCCACACGACGTGCGAGTCGGTCACGTCGCCCGACCCGCTGTCGCCGGGGCCCCGACCCGGACGGATGGCCAGCAGCACGTTTCTCCCCTTCTCGAACAGCTCGCGGAAGCGCTCGTACTCCTGGCGGGTGATCGAGCCGTCCTTGTCAAGGTCGACCTGGGTAAAGCGATCCGCCATCGGGCCGGTGGTCAGCTCGCTGGCCTCCAGTTTGCCGTTGCCGTTCTTGTCCAGACGCTTGAGGACGGTGTCGAAGGGCTCGACTTCGATGCGTGCGCCGGCGTCGCCGCCGGCAGACCAGCCCGCCACGTAGAGCCGGCCATCGTCACCGACCGTGGGGGTCATGCAGACGGTGCGAGAGATGCCGCGGACGGTCCAGACCTCCTTGCCGGTCTGCAGGTCATAGCCCGCCACGCGCAGCGTGCCCGCCACGACGACCTGCTTGCGGCCCGCGACGTCCCAGACCACCGGCGTGCAGAACCCGCGCAGGAACTCGGTACGGTCCGTTTTCCAGACGGTCTTGCCGCTGCGTTTGTCGAGGGCCATGAGGAAAGAGTCCTGATCGTGATCCTGACAGAGAAGCACCCAGTCACCGGCGAGGACGGGGGAGCTAGCCGCGCCGAAGTCGTTCTTGAACGGCCCCATCGGGCGGTGCCAGAGGAGCTTACCGGCGCGGTCGTAGCAGAACAGGCCGCACGAGCCAAAGAAGCTGATGACGCGCTCCGTGTCGGCCGTTGGAGTGGGCTGGGCGTGACTGCCGATGCGGTGGACCTGCTCGAGGGCCGGGGCCGGTGCCTCGGCCTCCCAGAGGATGCGGCCGTCCTTGCGGTCCAGGGCGAGGGTCAGCAGGCGCTTCTGCCGGATGGCGGTCAGGTAGACGCGGTCGCCGACAACAACCGGAGAGGAATGTCCGGGCGGCAGGGCCGTCTTCCAGAGGACGTTGGTGGTCGGCCCGATGTCGGCGGGCAGGCGGGTATCGTCGGGTGTACGGCCGGAGGCGTTGGGGCCCCGAAACTGGGGCCAGTCCGAGGCCCGGCTGGGGGGAGGGAGAGTCAGGGCCGCCAGGAGCCCCAGTCTGACCAGTCCGGCAATCTTCCGCATCGTTGCACTCCTGCTGTCGTCCGGCGCCGGGACAGCGGCTGCCCCGGCGCGTGTTGGTGAAAGTGATTGTCGCTGAAGGAAGGGAGCCCGTCCAGAGGCAAGGGCAGGAAAGAGACGCCCGGCGCAGCGCATCGACCCGAAAACGGGCAAGATCGAGGGCGCCAGCGACCTCTGGGCGAAGCGCCACGCCGCGGCCTATTGACCGGCCCTGTATTCGTGCGGACAGGATGGGGGGAGCCGGGTATTTGCAAAAAAAGCTGACTGATGAGAAAAATACGCTTGCAATTTCGGAAGTGGTTGTTATCGTCTGAAGTCTGGCGAAAATAGCGGGAAACCACTTCATGTCTCTTCCTCTGCAAGCGCTGAAGCGACCCGCTTACGACATTGCCGCGGCCGACCTGGAGCAGGCCGCTGGTCTGCCGGGCTCCGAAGATCTGGACGCTGCCCGCTGCCTGCGCTGGGTGGACGACGCAGCGGACCTCGTGCGCTCCAAGACCGAGCAGCACCTCTTCCAGTTCAAGCAGCGGCCAGAGGAGTACGACCACTCCGAAGCAGTCTTCCGCATGATGTGGCTGGTGTCGGTGCTCCAGCGCGACCTGGGCGTCCACTACCACCAGGAAACCATCGACCTGGACGACCACTGCTTCTTCGCTGACGCTGGCAACCTGTTCATCCACGGCATCATCCAGGGCAAGGGCGGCACTTGCTCATCGATGCCCGTGTTGTTCGCGGCCGTCGGACGCCGGCTCGGCTACCCCTTGAAGCTCGTGCCCTGCAAACAGCATCTCTTCATCCGCTGGGAAGGACCAGATGGCGAGCGGTTCAACATCGAGTCTACCGCGCGGGGCTACGTGTCCCACCCCGACGAGGAGTACCTGAGGTGGCCGGCTCCGGCCACACCCGAAGAGGTGAAACGCTACAAGTGGCTTCAGGCCGAGACGCAGGAAGAGGAGATGGCCGAGTTCCTGTGCAGGCGCGGACGCGTCTGGATGGAGCACGGGCGGTACGGCGACGCGGCGTTCGAGTACCTTCGAGCGTTCTTCCAGGTACCTGGGCTGGAGGCCACCCTCAACAGCATGCACCATGCCGTGACCGTCTGGGGCAAGCACATGCGCTCACAGATCGGTTGGGGCTTCCCTGGTCTGGTCGTTTGCAACCAGCCGATCCGGCACCGCGCCCTGCCGGAAAACCTCCAGGCCGAGATCAACTACCTCAATGCCCTAGAGATAATGCTCAACAACCCGGTGCATAAAAAGCTCTGGTGGGACCCGCTCCGTCGTGATCCGACGCGCCGCCCGCCGGGGATGCCGGAGTGGATTCAGGTAACGTACCCGGCGACACCGGGCGATCCCCTGTACTTCGAGCCGTGTCAGCCGCCGAGAGATGATTCCCGGCTATCACCGTTTGATTAGGGAAACTCCGGCTTGCGGCCCTCGATCAACTGAGGAGACTTCCATGTTCGACCCCACGATTGGCCGCTGGACCACCGAGGATCCCATCGGCTTCGAGGCCGGTGATGCGAACCTGTTCCGCTACGTCGGCAACGACCCGACGAACGCGACGGACCCGTCGGGTCTGAAAATTGTGTTCACGGGGACCGGACCACACCCGACGGTCGCCGAGCTGCGCAAGAAATATGAAGGGCGTGCGGTCGCCCTCGAAATCATCAGCACGGCCGAGGCGTGGAAGGCGAATGCCCCTTTCAAGAATGCCGACGACCTTGACGAAGTGATCCGCTTCCGGGAGGGGCTCGTCCAGGCAGCAAGAGCCCTCCAAAAGTCCAAGATTACGTTTAACCCGAAACTGTATGCCGAGATCGCCGACAAGTCACCGCTCAAGGAGTTCTGGGAGTCCGACGGGCTTGGGGGGATTCGCGTCATCGCAGGCAAGAGCCGCGCCGAGGCGCTGGATGCCCTCTTCAAGAATGACAAGGATCTGTCGGTCGACTGCGCGACCGGGACGATAGTAGTCTCGCTCAAGGCCCTGCGTGACTTCCACAAGGACAATTTCGATAAGCTGTTCCCGAAACTGAACCTCCGAGGTTTCCGAACCCACCCGGAGGTGCGCCGCGTCGGCCAGGGAGTCGGGGCTATCCTCTTCACCGCCGCCCCGCTCTTCCCGGGTGACCGTGTCATGTTCAAGAACCCCGACGCCAAGGAGGATGCGTGGAAGAACGAGAACACCGTTTACCTCGGCGGAGGTAAGTTCGACGCCCAGGGTAACTACGTCAGTGGCGGCGAATTCTTTGGGCACGGCATCGGCATCCGCTCCCCCGAGGGCATGATCGAGAGGCTGAATGCAAAACGGAGGGAAGGGGCGACGCAGTCGGCGTACATGGAGAAGGCTGCCGGGAAAACGGCGCGGAATCCGATGCCACCATAATGAGAGGGGAGCGTCATGAAAACTAGCGGCTGGTACACTGCGGCTGTTGGTTTTGTTCTGCTGGGGGGATCGCACGCGATGGCTGAGCCTCCGCGCTGGATGGAGTGGGTGATGATCGAAGGGTGCAAGCGGATGTCGCCCCTTGACCTGGACGATTTCGTCGGGGAGTTGGGTGCTCGGCGTGATTTCGACGCGCTTCGCGCGATCTACAACTCGAGCTTCCCCTGTAGCAGTTTTGCCGCTGGCGAGTATGCCCGGCGCCTGGAGGCGGACAAGGTGGTGGCTTTTTGCAACTCGTTGCCGCTGCGGTCTGCCAACTGTCCACTGCTGTCTGCCAACTGGCGGGCCGCGGTGTATGCCCTCCGGTGTCACCCTCGGGCGAAGGTGATCGACTACCTCAGGAAATTGGCAGAGTCCCCGAGCCCGGACGTTCGGTACCTCTGTTACAGCGTCTGCATGGGTGAGCGGTGGGGGGACCTCGTGGAGGTGGCGAGGAAGGACATCGACAATTACAGCGAGGTGAACCTGCCAAATCTCGGCGAGGACGAACTAACCATTGCCCAGACCGCCCGCAAGTACATCCAGAAAATCACCGGAGAGAAGCTCGCAGATCCTTTCGAGCCGCACCCTCCCTTTGGTCCTGCCCTGATACAGTAACACCTTCAGGAATCAGCAACACTGCGTCGCTGTGCCAAACGTCCTCCAGAGACTATTTGGTGACGGGGCTCATCTCGCCAGCCGTCCCGGTCAGGGCGTCCACGCGAGAGCGCGTATTTCGCCGAACTCGCGCGTCAGCTTCGCCCACGAAGCGCCGCTGTCGGTCGAGCGAAAGACGTGCCCGCTCACGCTGCTGGCGTAGACGAGCTGCGGGGCAATCGATCCGCAAACAGGCGTGACAGGAGAAACCTCCGCGGTGCCCCTCGAAGAGGGACACCGACGCCCGCCTTGACACGCTTCGCCAGCGCGACCGACAATGCGCTTTGCAGCCGCTGCCCGCGAAAGGAACTCACCCGCCATGTCGCGCTTCCTTGCTGTCGCTTCGCTGCTGGTCTTTGCCGCGCCCCTCTTCCTCCGCGGCGACCCTCCCGTCGGGTCGGTCCGCCGGTTCGCGCCCCCCGACGAAGCACCGGTCCTGAAAGACCTCACCGCCGCCGCCCGCCAGCGTGCCGACTGCCTCGCCCTGCGCGAACCGCTCGACAAGCCGACCGAACGCGCCGTCGATCTCGCCGGCAACGTCAGCGCCTGGCTCATCAAGCATCTGAGCCTCACCGACGCCGAAGAGGCCAACGCTGCGAGCAAGGTCCACCAGGAATTGCTCCAGGAACACAAGCACCGCGACCCGCTGGCGCGGGTGCCCCGGCAAGCACCGCGCACGGTCCGCCAGACCTTCGACCGGCTCATCGCCGCGCTGCCGCCGCATCTCAAGCCCGAGGCGTTTCGCTTCTCGCTTACCGTCCTCGACCTTCCCGAGGTCGGCGCCTTCACCTGCGGCGGCGGATACGTCTGCGTCACTCGGGGCATGCTCGACGCCCTGTTGAGCGACCCGGACCGCGGCCCCGCGGCGCTGGCCTTCGTCCTGGCCCATGAGCTGGGACACGGCGCTCTCGGCCACTGCCGCCGCGGCTACCAACTGCAGGCCCTCCAGAAGGAAGTCAAACGCGGCATCAAGCTGTCGATTCCCAACGAGCGGCTCGCCGGCCTGCTCGAGACGTCCCTCGCCCCGGCCGGCCGGCTGGTCACCTTCCTCTACACGCGTGAACAGGACTACGACGCCGACCTGTTCGCCCTCCACCTGTGCCGCAACGCCGGCCTCGACCTCGACGCGGCCCTCGACGCCCTGCGCTGGCTGGTCGCAGCCCGGCACCCCAGCGTACACGGCGGCCCCGACGGTGAGCGCAAGACGCCCTCGCTGCTGGCCTACTATCTCGCCACCCACCCCGACCCGCGCCGGCGGCTCGAACGATTACTGATGGAACAGAGCGGAGATGTCCAGGATAAGGAGGGGCTCGGCCTGTTCGCCTTCGATCCGCGGGGCACCCGCGACAGCGGGTCGCGGCGGCTGACGCGCTGTGCCGCCGGGGGAGTGCCGGACGGCAAGGGGTGCGTCGTCTTCATCCACGGCATGCACGGCGACGATGGCTCCTTCCGCGACTTCCTCGCCTTCCTGGCCGGCGACCAACGGGCGGCGGGTCGACGGCTGCTGGTCTTTCGCCACCCCGGCAACGGCAGTCTTGTCCACAGCGGCCGCTTCCTGCGCAACGAGATGGCCCGCGTGGTCGCCAGCCCGTCCCGGGCCTCTTTTGTCTGCCACAGCGCCGGCGGGCTCGTCTTCCGCTACTACGCCGAGAAACTGGGCGGCGACTTCGACCGCGCCGTCCTGTTGGGGACGCCCAACGCCGGCTCGCTGCTGACGCCCCTGAAGTTCCTCGCCGATGCTGCCGAGTTCGCCAGTGATTTGAAGATGGGCCTGCCGGCGGCGATCACTGCCACGCTCTCCGAGGGCCGCGACGGGCTGAACCCGGACGTCCAGCCGGACAGCCTCTTCCTCCGGCACCTGGGCCACGACGCGAAACTCGCTCGCCGCTATCACGTCATCTACGGCGTATACCTGCGCGGGCCTGCCGCGACGGCCCTGCAGGTGTCGTTCGGACTGGGCAAGCTGGCGCTGAAACGGGTCATCAAGGAGAGGGTTCCCTCGCCGCTGTTGCGCGCCACCGGCCTCCGCCTGGTCGACGAGCTGCGGTTGACCGACGAGGTCCTCGACGGCGACCTGATCATCTCGGCGGACAGCGCCCGCCTGGAAGGCGCCGGCAAGGTGACCTCGACCCGGCTGCACCACGACGCGCTGAAGACCGAGGAGGACGTCATGGGCACCGTCGCCGCCTCTCTCTTCGGGAAGTGATGCGCGGCCGAGTTGGTGTCCCTCGCTGGCGCGTCGGGTTGGTGTCGCACGCCAAAGGGAACACCAAACCCTCGCGTTACCATTTGCTGCTCGTGCATCGTGGCTGAAGCCGTCTTCCACCGGGGCCAACCTCTTGCCAACTCGGCCTTCTCTCTCCCCAACTGTCCGCACCCATTCACCGCCTTGTCCACCGACCCTGAGATGATCTCCAACGACAGGATGAAGCCCAGCCCGACCAGGCCGCGGTGACTCGAACTCATCAGAGTCCCGAAGCCGAGGATCGTTGTCCGGGCCGCCACGAGGTGATGGCCCGCGTCCTGACTCTCGCCCGGCGAACGGGCTTTTCCTACACTGCACTCCGTTGTGCTTGCCCGGCGAAGGGCCGGCCCGGCCTGGATCACCCGACGGCACGAGGGTTATCGCCTCCACTCGGAAAGACCTACGCGATGAGTACCAAATACGTCTACTTCTTCGGCGGCGGTAAGGCCGACGGCAAGGCCGACATGAGGAACCTCCTCGGCGGCAAGGGCGCCAACCTCGCCGAGATGGCCAACCTGGGCCTGCCTGTCCCCGCCGGCTTCACCCTCGTCACCGACTACTGCAACGTCTATCTCCAGCAGGGGCGCAAGTTCGGCGAGGACCTCAAGCAGCAGGTCGCCGAGGCGATGCGGAAAGTCGAGCAGATCATGGGCCTGCGCTACGGCGACCCCGGGGAACCCGCGTCAGCGGGTCGCCCGCTGCTGGTGTCCTGCCGCTCCGGCGCCCGCAGCTCGATGCCCGGCATGATGGAGACCGTCCTCAACGTCGGCCTGTGTACGCGCACCATTCCCGGTCTCATCAAGAAGACCAACAACGAGCGGTTCGTCTACGACGCCTATCGCCGGCTCATCACCATGTACTCCGACGTGGTCATGGAGAAGGCCGAGGACATCGAGCCGGCCGAGGGCAAGGGCATCCGCCAGCAACTCGACCGCATCATGGAGGACCTCAAACACAAGAAGGGCTACCACCAGGACACCGATCTGACCACCGATGATCTCAAATATCTCTGCGCCGAGTACCGCAAGAAGGTCAAGAAGGTGCTCGGGCGCGACTTCCCCGACGATCCGCAGGAGCAGCTCTGGGGCGGCATCGGCGCCGTCTTCAAGAGCTGGAACGGCCGCCGCGCCGTCGCCTATCGCAAGATCGAGGGCATCCCTCACGAGTGGGGCACGGCCTGCAACGTGCAGAGCATGGTGTTCGGCAACCTCGGCAACACCTCGGCCACCGGCGTCGCCTTCACGCGCAACCCGGCCACTGGTGAAAACAAGTTCTACGGCGAATGGCTGGTCAACGCCCAGGGCGAGGATGTGGTCGCCGGCATCCGCACCCCCAATCCCCTCAACGAGGCCACCAAGAACGAGCAAAATCAGCACCTGCCGTCGCTGGAGAAGGAGTGGCCGGGGACCTACCAGGAACTCGATGCCGTTCGGCTGAAGCTGGAGCGGCACTACAAGGACATGCAGGACATCGAGTTCACCATCCAGGAGAGGAAACTCTACATGCTCCAGTGCCGCTCCGGCAAGCGGACCGGCACCGCCGCTCTGAACATGGCGATGGACATGCTGCAAGAAGGGCTGATCGACGAACAGACGGCCGTCAAGCGCGTCGCCCCGGCGCAGCTGGACGAGCTGCTGCACCCGATCGTCGACCCCAAGGCGGAGAAGAACGCCACGGTGCTGGCAACGGGCCTTCCGGCGGGGCCCGGCGGCGCCCGCGGCGAGGTCGTCTTCACGTCCGCCGACGCCGTCGCCGCGGCCAAGGAGGGCAAGAAGGTCATCCTGGTGCGCGAGGAGACCAACCCCGAGGACGTCGAGGGGATGCGGGCGGCGGCAGGCCTCCTCACCGCCCGGGGGGGATTGACGAGCCACGCTGCACTCGTCGCCCGTGGCTGGGGCAAATGCTGCATCGTCGGCGCCGGCAAGCTGAAGATCAGTCACAGCGGCGGCAAGGGCTGGACGCTGTCGGCCGATGGCAAGACGGTCAAGCCGGGCGAGGTCATCACGCTCAACGGCACGCGCGGCATCGTCTACCAGGGTGCGGTCAACATGATCGACGCCACCGAGAACCCGCGCCTGGCCGACTTCATGAAGCTGGTCGACCAGTTCCGCAAGATTGGCGTGCGGACCAACGCCGACACGCCGGAAGACGCCCGGGTGGCGCGCAAGTTCGGCGCCGAGGGCATCGGCCTGTTCCGCACCGAGCACATGTTCTACGGCAAGGGCAGCGAGCAGCCGCTGTTCCTGCTGCGCAAGATGATCCTCAGCAACACGACCGAGGAGCGTGTCCGGGCCCTGAAGGAACTGGCCGTCTTCGTCAAACGCGACATCAAGGGGACGCTGGAAGCGATGGACGGCCTGCCGGTGACGATCCGCCTGCTCGATCCGCCGCTGCACGAGTTCGTGCCGCAATCGGTGGAGAACATCGCCGAGATGGCCAAGGCCCTCGGCATCACTCCCGAGGAGGTCCACAAACGCGGCTCTGCTCTGCACGAAGTCAACCCGCGACGAAAAAGATCTTCGACCGCGTCCGCGACGAGGTGCGGCAGCAGACCGGCGTCGAGATCGAGTGCCTGTACGGCACGATGATCGAGATCCCGCGGGCGTGCCTATTGGCGGACCGGATGGCGAAGGCGGCGGAGTTCTTCTCGTTCGGCACCAACGACCTGACGCAGATGACGTTCGGCTTCAGTCGCGACGACATCGGCGGCTTCCTCGAAGCGTACCGTGACCAGGGCCTGCTCGACGCCGACCCGTTCCAGACGATCGACCAGGACGGTGTCGGTCAGCTGATCGAGATGGCGGTGCAAAAGGGACGGAAGACGCGCAAGGAGCTGAAGATCGGCATCTGCGGCGAGCAGGGCGGCGACCCGGCGAGCGTGACGTTCTGCTACAAGGCAGGACTGAATTACGTGAGCTGCTCGCCATTCCGCGTGCCGATCGCCCGCCTCGCCGCCGCCCAGGCCGCCCTCGGCAAGTAATCAAGAAGAGGAATAGCCACAAAAAACACAAAAAGCCACAAAAAGGGGAGTAAAGAGCCTTCTAGGCCGAAGCGACACGGAAACGGTCGGGCCTCTCCCAGGCATCTTCCCTTCTTGATTCCTCCTTTTTGTGACTTTTTGTGTTTTTTGTGGCTATTCCTCTTTCTTCTCGAATAACTTTGTCAGGCTGATGCGGACCTCTTTCGTGTCGCCGGCCTTGACGATCGCCGCGTTGCCCTTCTCCAGCAGCTTCCGCTCCAACGATGGCCGCCACTTGTGCAGGACGTCCTGCGCCGCGTTGCCGATCAGCTTCGCCAGGTCGCCGCCCACCCCATTGACGTGCTCCACTACGATGTTGTCGAAACGCAGGTCGGCCCGCAGCACATGGCCGCGGAAGATCACGTCCGGGATCAGCTTGTCCGTCCGGTCGAGGCGCGTCGTCATCTCGCAGTACAGCGCCGCCTTGACCCGCAGCCGCGCCCGCACGCTGCCGGCGTAGGTGCGGACGCCGGAACGCCAATTCTGCTGATCGTATTCGGCGTGGGCGTCGAAGGCGACGAAGGCCGTGAAGGTCAGCCGGTCGGGGCCAGCCCGCTGGACGTCGCGCAGGTCGAAGACCAGCGTGTCGCGCAGATTGCTCGCCGTCACCTTGATCCGCCGCCAGACGCCGTGGTTCTTGTAGCTCTTCTGAGCCTGCGGCAGCACCTTGCCCTTGCCCTTCCACTCCAGGCCGCGCGTGACCAGCTTCTGCTGCCCCCAGTGGCGGTTGTCCTCCAGCAGCACCGCCGGGATGTGTTCGATCAGGTAGCCGCGCAGGTTCCCGGCCAGTGCGTCCGTTGAGGAGGCACCGTTGAGGAACGGCAACGGCGGCACTTCTTGTCCCCATGCCGCCGACTTCAAAGGGGACAGCAGCAGCGCCGCACTGACGAGGACACCCCACCTCCGCATGACCGCTCCTCCGTCGACAACCGATCGTCCTTGCTCCTCTTGCCCGCTTTTCGCAATCGGCAGGATCGATCTCACCGTCACGGTCCTGGTCTTCGGCGTTGCTCGCGTTTTCGGCGGGCGCGACGCTGGTGCAGCGATGCCTCATAACCGGCCGAAAAGGAAAAGACCAGCGTATTCGTGGGGCAAGTTTCCAACTTGCCCATGAAGCAGTCAGCGACCGTTCAACGAGGAGACACGGAATGATACGGCGAGCCGGGGCACTCGCGAGAGCGGGTCGGGCGGCGCGACTCTGGGCGTGGGGGCTCCTCCTGGCGGGTTGTGCCGCCGGGGCGGGCTGCTGCTGTCCGCTGTACTCCGTCCACCCCGTCCCCGAGGACCTTGCCGAGGCCTGTGCCTGCATCGCCCCGTGCGGCCGCAAGCACGTCTACACCTTCTGCGTCCAGAGCGCCGACCCGCTCGACTGTGCCAACCTCGAGGGCGTCAAGGAATACGTCCAGGCGCTCGGCTTTCCCATGACGTGGTTCGGCCACTACTGGCACATCGGCCACTTCTGCAAGGAGATCGTCCGGCTGCATCAGGAGGACCCCGACGCTCACTTTGTCGTCGTCGGCTTCGTCAACGGGGCCGACCCCGGCGGCAAGCTGGTCGACAAGGTCGGTGCCTACGGCATCTGTGTCGATCTGCTCGTCCGCCTGGACAGCAACCTGCTCGGCAAGGAATCCTGCCGGCCGGCCAACGCCCACAAGGTCATCACGGTCGTCGCCAGTGATAGTAAAGGCAAGCGTGTACCGGCGGACGATGACGAGGAAATGTACGTCGCCTCCACGGGCCCCTTCGGTCCCGCGACCCACTCCGGGGCCCTGGAACTGCTCGCGCGCGAGCTGGCTCGCCTCGCCGGCAGCGTTCCCGCCGTCGACGACGTGCCGGCGCTCCCCTTCCCCCGCAACGAGCCGACCCCGCGCCCCGTCCCCACCGTGAAAGCCAAGCACGAGCCCGACGAGTGGGACTTCCTCGAACCCGTGTCCGTCGAGCGTCGCCAGCCCCTGCCGACGATGGTCCTCCCGCCCGCTGCCCCCTCTCAACCGGGCAAGGACGAGCGAAGAGCCGGCCGCTGACCTGTACAAACACTTTCAGATTTTTTCGAGTAGCCCCTTGAACTCCTCGGCACGGGTTGCTAATCATGATAAAGGTGTGAGCGCAAAGCTCCTCCGCGACTGACGGGGTCGAGAGATAGCTGAGATCCAAAGCTGATTGGGCGACGGTTTTGGATTTCACCCCTCTCGACCCCGCTTTTTTTTCCCAGGCCGGCAAAGGCAAAGCCGTAAGCAGGAGGTTCCGGGCCGTCAGCGCCGGAAGCCGACCATCACGTTGACCCCGAGCAGGAACAGGTCACTCTGGCGGAACCCCTGGGTGCTGCCGGCCGAGAGCGGCCCGACGCCGCCCCAGAACTGGCCGATCGCGGCCACCCGCAGCGTCAGCAGCGCGGGCACGTCCTCCGGCCGGGCGCGCCGCCCCACCAGCGTGCCCCACTCCGCCCCGACCTCGGACTCGATGATCGGGACAAAGGAGGTCTTCGTCTGGTTGATGGTGGTGGAGACGCCCGGCAGTCCCGCGACATTCACTGTCAGGGTGCTGTCCTTGCGATTGTCGCCGATGGCGACCGACGCCCGCGTGCTGCTGAACAGGATCCAGGCGTCGGAGACGGGCAGGGACAGGGTCGCGGCCGTCGTCAGGCCGAAGCCCTGGAAGGACTGGCTGGAGTAGCGCGTCGAGGCGTTGGTGGCGGCCGTGGCGCCGAGGGTCGCGGCGCTGGTGAGCGACCCGGTGTAATTCTGGCTGATCGACGAGTAGCGGCTGCCGATCGAGAGGTTCACGTCGAGATCGTCGAACCAGCTGACGCCCCCCTTCTTCTTTCCGCCGCCGTCGCCGTCGTCCCCCAGGGTCAACGCGCGGGTGAACTCGAGCAGGTTGGCCTCGACGATGGTCAGCTGCGAGTTGGCGTTCAGGTCCCCCAGGCCGGCGAGGGTGGACCCCACCTGGCGGTGGAGTTGCCCGGAGAGGCTGAGGAAGGTCCCGGAGACGCCGACGCCGTAGAGCGAGTTGGCAAACTGGTAGTGGTAGTCGACGACCGGGGCGAAGGCGAAGTGGTTGTCTACGTGCCCGGTGTCCCCCAGCAGGGGGAAGTTGCCGGCCGCTGCGGCGGGGACCGTCAGCAGAAAGTCGCGAAAGCTCCACAGGGGGCGCAGGTAGCTGAAGCCGACCTGAAGGGTGCCGAGGGAATTGACGCTGAGGTTGTTGACCGTGCCGCTCCCCTGAAAGAGTTGTCCGCCCGCCCCCTGGCCCAGGAACAGCGGCGGGGGCGCCGCCCCCGGGCCGCCCTCCGGGACCAGCAGGAATTGGCTTGGCGAGCCGTCGGGCTGGAGCACTGCTCCGACCTGCGCGTGCGAGACTCCGGCAAGGATCAGAGTGCCAGCCAGCGCCACTCGGAACGTCGTCCTCATCGGGCCATCCCTCCTCAGCCGAGTCGCTCATCCCTACATGGCACGAACGTCGCGGGCTACTGCCGCGGACACGGGAGGGGCTCGCCCTGCCCAGGGACACACGCAGGCGGAGGGCAGCGCTCGGGTTGTGGCGCACACAGCTCCGGCCGCTGTTCCAGCCGCCGCAGCCGATCATTGAGGGACTGGAGCGTTCGCAGGATCTCCTCGTTGGTGGCCTCCGAGCGCTGAGCGGCTTCCGACCGCGGTGCGGCTGCTTGCTGGCCCTGAGCGGCCTGCTGCTCGGTGACCGTCTCGCGCGTCTCGCCCTGGGCGGTCTGGCGCGTCGTGGTGACGCTGGCAAGGCGCGCCGGGGCGACCGGGACCTGGGCGGCGTAGGGGACATAGACCGTCCGCGGCACCAGGAGAATGTCCTGCGCGACGGCCCCCACGCCGGCCGTCTGCTGGGTTTCGGTCCGCGTTGTGGTGGTCGTCGAGGGCGCAGGGGCGCCGACCTTCTCACGCGGCTTCTCGGCTGGTTTCTCGGCCGGCTTCTCCGGCGGCTTGCAAGGCGCCGGACCGCACTCGCCCGGCTGCGCCCCGCAGGACTCGTCGCAGGTCGGCGCCACGAACCCCCGACGGCAGCGATGCAGGCCTTCAAAGTTCTGACAGCCCGCACCGAGGACGAGCAGCGCGACGACCAGCGACCTGCTCATGGTACTCCCTCCTGCCCCTGCGTAGGACCCATCGTCCCGTGAAGGGGTGGCAGACCTCCCCCCGACGAAATGAGCCGAGAACGCCGACTCATCTCGATGTATCGGATCTGCCGGGAAAATTTTTCAGGAACTTTTCAGGCAACGTAAACATGCTCAACCAGGCTCGCCGCCATCCAAAAGAGATGGGGCGGAGCAGGCAGAACGGGCGAGACAACGCTCAGAACAGGGAGGGATTTGGGAAGCGGGGGCGCGTATGCGCCGCGCGAAGGGAAGAGATTCGGGCCAATGGGGGGGCAATCCGGCTTGATGCCGCACGGAGACGTGTCGGTGGGGCAGGAAGCCGGGCGGCGAACTCCGGGCGGCATAACCAGGCGAAGCCTGCCTTGTCTGGCCAGGGGACGGGTCCTACGGCGCGATGAGCTTCTTTTTGATGAAGTTGTCGTGAGTGTAGACCAGTTTCTCGAGGCTGGTGAGGCGGTCGTTGAGGTCCTTGAGCTGGGCCAAGATGGCGTCGTTGGAGGCGGGGGTCGGGGTATCGCCCGCCTGACTGAGCGAGGTCCGCAACCGGGCGTAGACTCGGTTCGTGGCCTGCATCTCGGCCTGGTGGGCAGCCCGCAGCTTCTCGACCTCCATGTGCTGGAACTCCATCTCATGGGCCGCTCGGAGGAGGCTGGCGCCGGTCGATTCCCGGAAGGTGGCGGGGGACGACTCGACCAGGGAAGCCGCCACCGGCAAGGAGACGAGCGCCGGGGTGTACACGGTCGCCACGACGGGAGCCACCGGGGCGGCGACCCGGCTGTACCTCGCCACCCGCTCGTGAACGGTGACCTGCGGCCGTGTCGCCTCGACGGTGACCTGCTGCGCGGGCAGCTTGACCACCTCCGCGTTGCAGCAGTCCGACTGACAGCACTTGTGGAAGAAAGGACCGGCCTCGACACGGGTGCTCAGGCCGAGGAGGAAGAGAATCCCCGCGACGGCCACGCGCGGGGGAAGAGCAAGAGACATCGTCGGCACCCTCTCTTTTTGGGACGGTTGCGGGCCATCAAGTCCCGCAAGGAAACACGCACCGGGTACTCCCCTTCCCCATCGTCCATCCCGTCCCGCCGCATCCAGTGTAAATGGCGCCGCCACACTCGCATTGCCAGCGATGGGAAGGTTTTTTCGCTCCCCTCCTGGTCCAGCAGGCTTCAGGACTCGGGGCATGGAACCGTATTGACTTGGCATTTTGGGTAAATTAGGATGAACATCGTGCGGAGTAGCTCGCTCCGCGCAAGGAATTGGTCCGGGCGGCGTCAAATAAGCAGGACGGTCTCGGACGGGTCGGGACGGGTGCGCCAGTTATAGGGACCGTTGATTCCCTCTCTCGAACAGACACAGGCGCCCTGCACAAGGAAGAAGGTCGATTATGAGTCGGATGCGGATCGCAAAGGGCTTGCTCGTTTCGGTCTGCCTGCTCGGCGCCTGGCTCGCCGGCGGGGCGGTCCGGCCAGTGAACGCGGACGAGGCGAAGAAGGAGCCGAAGGTGGTGGTCGTCGAGCCGGAGATGTTCCGCAAGGTCATAAAGGCCGAGCGCCGGCCTTCAAAGGAACAACCACTCGAAGGGCTGGGGGCAGGACTGAAGGGCTACTACGAGGACGAAACGGTCGTCATCGAGTTGACGGTCGAGAAACTCCCTCGCGGCGAGGAACTGCGGTTTGCCTTGTACCGGCAGCAACCGTATCACTGGCGGGCCACGGATTCCGGGCTTGTCAAGGACGTGACCAAAGAAGTGAAAGAGCCGGGCGGCACGGCGCAGCCGCCGATGCGTGTCGGGAAAGCAGGGCTCGATAAGTGCTATAGCTTTACCGGGCGAGGGGAGAAGACGATCCTCACGTTCGGGTACAGCACCCCGCGCGAGAAAAAGCCTATTTGGGTCTTCAAGGTGGTCATCAACGGTTGATGCCACTGGCGTTCGGGTCCTCTCGCTCCAGGTGTAACCCTTTCACAGGGGGGCTTCATTGATGAGCCGCCGGACTCTCAAGGCAGCCGTGGTGGGGCTGTTCGTACTCCTGTCTTTTGGCATCCTCTCGGTGCCGTCGCCCTCGGCGGAACCGCCCCCCGACGGCAAGGCGAAAGACCCAAAGCAGACGGGCAAGGCACAGCCGCCCGACGAGGCCGGCAAGCCAGACCCAACGCTGGCGCGGCTGGAGAAGCTTCTCGAGGGGGTCGAGGGGCGGCTGGGACAGAGGTTTAAGGGCTTGGAAGACCGGCTGCTCCAGTTGGAGCAGGCCAAGGCCGGCATGGGGGAGCGGTTCGGGGCTGCCCCGGGGGGCATGCCGATGCCGCGGGCCGATCAACGAGTCGGCAAGGGGCGAGGATGGCAGCCGCGCAGCAAGCAAGCATACGCCCACGCCATGAAGCGGTTCGCCACGGCGCGAAAATTCGCCGCTCGGCACCTCCCCCGTGTGCGGGCCAACGAACTTCCTGAGGACTTTGACCTCCGGACCAAGCTGCCCAGCGGCGTTCGCCTTCATGTCCGCAACCAGAAGGCCTGTGGAAGTTGCTGGGACTTCGCCGCGGTCGCCGCCTTCGAGGCCAGCTACGCGAAGCAATTCGGCAAGGAAGTGTACGTCTCCGAGCAATACGTCCTCAACGGTTGTGCTGCACTGGGGCGGGGCAACTGCGAGGGCGCGCTGGTAGACAGTGGAGTTCTCTTCCTGGCTGATTTCGGGGCGACCGGTCGCCCTTTCCCCAACGACGACTATCTGGCAGTGGAAGGACCGTTCTCGCAGACCACTCCTGCCTACACCGTCGCCCTCTGGAAGCCCGTGTCGCCCGACGACCCCGACGCCCCGATCAGGAACCCCACTCTGCTCAAGCAGGCGGTCTACGAGCACGGGGCGGTTGTGGTCGGCATCAACGCGAGCGACGGGTTTGAACACTTCGGCGACAACCCCGCCAACAAGGTGTGGACTCGAGACGACGGGGAGCCAGACGAAACGCACGGCCATGTCGTCGCGATTATCGGCTGGAACGACAAGCTCCGCTTGACGGACGGCAGAACTGTGGGCGCTTGGCTGGTGAAAAACTCCTGGGGCCCGGGCTGGGGGCACAACGCTGGCTTCGGCGACGAGGGCGGCTACCTGTGGGTGAAGTACGGCGTGAACGTCATCGGTCGAGAAGCCGTCTGGCTTGACGCAGCCGGGACGGGACAGCCACCAACCATTCAGCCGCCAACCATTCAACCCCCCGTTCAACCGTGCTCGAACCGGACGGAAACCGAGAGACGCCTCAGTGAGTGGCAATCGATCGAGGGAGGCAAATACCTCCCGCAATGACGGTCCAGAGCGCTTTGCGATCGATCCGGTTGGGGGCGACGGTCACTCGAACGCGACCTTCCGCAGCCGGCGGAGTTCGCCGCGGATATCGTCGCCCTCGTAGAACGACAGCCAACCCCGCACCTTCCGGCCCTGCCCAGGCGGGCAGTCAGGCACCCGCGGGTCGGCGTGCAGGCACGGGCAGGGCGGGTTCCCCCACGCCCGGACGCACTCCTCCCAGCCGGTGATCAGCCACCGCTTCCCCGACCTGTCTCGGCAGGCCGCGAACGGGGCCGCGAACACCTTGTTGTCGTTCGTGCGGTCGTCGAACCCGGCCAGGCCCTTCAGCATCACGCACATCTGGACGTGCAGCCCGGTCAGCCGCTCGGCCGTGCCGTTGACGACCCGCAGTTCCATCCGCACCCCGTCCCGTCCCGGCACCACGCGGGCCCCGAGCCTTACCCGGTTCGGCAGGATTCGCTCAACCTCCATCGACCCGTCCGGCTTTCGAGCCCACTCCAGGGGCTCCAGGGCAATCCCCTTTTTGTCCCAGAGGGTCGGGACGTGGGTGTGGGCGAGGTACAGGAGTTCCCGCCTGCCTTCCCGCTCGAACCAGACCGCCTCCGGGACATCGGCCACCGCGTACCCGCCGCCGTCCCACGGGGCGAACACGCTGACCTTGGTTTCTCGCTGCGGGCGGATGGCCCCGTCCAGGAAGCCGACGCGCGGGTGCCGGCCGCCGGGGTACGGCAACACCAGGAGCTTCCCGTCTGCTCGCCGTTTGCCAGGGCGGGACGAGTCGATACCGAGCCGCCGCATTGCCGCCGTCACGCCGGCCCCGGTCATCCCGAGTGCCGCCCCCATCTCGGCCGGGGTGAACCGGTGATACACGGCCATGTTCTCCAGCCAGTAGCGCAGGTCGGCTCCCTTCGCCGGGCGGGCTGACCAGTCCCCGTCGCGCTTGGCCGCCAGCAGCTTCTTCCGGTCCTCGATCACGCCCCAGGGATCGCTCGGGACGAGGGCGGGATCGACGCATGTCGCCAGGTCCCGCAGGGCAATGACCTTGAACCTGTTATCCGCCAGGTACTTCAGGTAGCCCTCGAACTGCTCCCGGCTGCTCGTCACCCAGCCGTGGGCGGTATCGGGAACACCGTGGAACTGCAGGACGGCGATCTTGCCATGCCGGGCCTGGGCGACCGCCCGCTTGAAGTCATCCAGGCCCCAGGCCGGACGGGCGTCCCCGGCAGAGGGGATCAGCAGCGGGTGATCGAGCCCCGGCTCATAGGCGAAGCCGCGGCCCTCCTTGTAGGCGTACTCGGGTGCGCCGCCCCGGCGGGCGAACTTGATGCCCTGGGCCTTCAGGACCGGGAGGGCGTTCTTGTGGATGGCGTTGCCGGGGTAGGCAAAGCTGACCGGCTCGGGGATGCCATGCTCCTTGCAGCGTGCGTTGAGGGCCCGCACCTGGGCAGGCAGGTCGCGGACGGTCTTCTCGGTCACGGACAGGTGATCACGGGTGTGGTTGCCGATCTCGAAGCCGTCCTTGTGCAGCTGAGCGATCTCCTGCCAGGTCATGTAGTCCTTCTTGTTGGTCGCGAAGTCCCATCCCTCCGTGACGAAGAACGTCGCTCCGAAGCGGTACTTCTTGAGGACCGGGCGGGCGACGGTGAAGTGGGACTTGCTGGCGTCGTCGAACGTCAGTACCACCAGCCTGTCCGGGATCGGTTCAAGGGCCGGGGCCAGTACGGGCCAGGACAGGACGCAGAGACACGCCAGAAGAAGGGGTCGCATCGGTCGGCTCCGGGTTGTGGGTGAAAGCGGCCTGCTCGAGCTGCCATCCTGCGGCGGTCGCTTTCCCAGGGTCGGTTCAAGCGGGATCTTGGGCAAGGAGTGAGCAGGGGGCAGTCTGCCAGCCTGCCAAGTTGGAGGGCCAGTTGGCAGGCTGCCTCGTCCGCCACAAGTCCCTGATTTACAAGAAACTTGCGACGCCTTCCTTGGGGCAGCCTGCCATACCCTCTCGGGCGCTCCCCCCACGGCTGCGCGGCACGCACCAGAGCGCACCAAACCGACCCCGTTCGCAGCTACGTTTCTTGTTCCGACACTGGGCAGGATAGGACGCCGACCGCCTCCTGACGAGGCCGCCCCCCCGCCTGGTCCTCCGTTGTAATCCGGGCCGGGTCGCCCGGATCATCCTGTCCTCCCGGCCGGAAGGCGTGCGCAATAGAATGAGGGCATGTCTGTCACCCGACGGGACCGCGTTCGCCCTCAGCCCGAACTCCTTGCCCCTGCCGGGGACTGGAATAACCCCCTCCAACGAACGGCGGTGCCCATGACTATCATTCGTCTGGTCTTTGGCCTCCTGCTCCTGCCCTCGCTGGCTGTCGCAGAGGACTTCGAGCGTGGCCGAGAGGCCCTGAAGAAGAAGGACTACGACCGGGCCATCGCCTCCTTCAACGCGCCTCTCCAAGAGGACCCCGACGACCCCGTCGCCTTGACCAACCGGGGAATCGCCTTCGTTGAGAAGAAGGAGTACGACAAGGCCATCAAGGACTTCTCGGAAGCCATCCGCCTCGACCCCAAATACTATCCCGCCTTCTACCACCGGGGGCGCACCTTCGTTGAGAAGAAGGAGTACGACAAGGCCATCAAGGATTTCTCGGAAGCCATCCGCCTCGACCCGAAATCCGCCGTTGCATTCTTCAGACGAGGATACGCTCACGCGGAGAAGAAGGAGCACGACAAGGCCATCAGAGACTACACGGAGGCCATCCGCCTCGACCCCAGAAACGCCGCCGCATGCTACAACCGGGGAAATGCCGCCTCGACCCGAAATTCGCCGCCGCCTTCGGCAACCGGGGAAATGCCTACTTGCACAAGAAGGAATACGACAAGGCCATCAAGGACTTCACCGAGGCCATCCGCGACCCGAAATTTGCCACCGCCTTCGGCAACCGGGGAAATGCCTACTTGCACAAGAAGGAATACGACAAGGCCATCAAGGACTTCACCGAGGTCATCCGCCTCGACCCCAAAAACGCCCTCACCTTCCTCAACCGGGGATATGCCTATCAGCAGAGGAAGGAATACGACAAGGCGATCAAGGACTACACCGAAGCCATCCGCCTCGACCCCAACTCCGCCTTCGCCCACAACAATCTCGCCTGGCTGCTGGCGACCTGTCCGAACGGCACCGTTCGGGACGGCAAGAAGGCGACCGAGCACGCGACGAGGGCCTGTGAGTTGTCGCGCTGGAAGGATTCCTCTCATCTGGGCACCCTTGCCGCTGGCCACGCCGAGTCCGGGAACTTCAAGGAGGCGGTCAAGTGGCAGAAGAAGGCGATTGGGCTCGGCTTCGAGGATAAGGAAGACCTGAAAAAGGCTCGCCAACGGCTCAAGTTGTACGAGGGAAGCAAGCCGTACAGGGATCAGTAAGGCTCTGGCGAGACATGCCCACATTCTGGCGAATGCGGCTACGAGCGACGGGCGAGCTGACTAGCGCTCCGCGGTGGTGAACGTCCACGCTTCCGTCCACCCCCGTCCCCCGACAAGGGCACTCATCTTGACGGTGTAGTGTGTCGCTGGCCGCAACGGCTCGTACGGCACGACGCAGATCGTCCGGGCCCCGTCTTGCGGTCGAGTCACCATCCAGAATGCGACTTGCTTTCCCTCTTCGGTCGACAAGGCGACTTCCACTTGCTCGACTGCCCGGCCGGCCTGGAACGTGGCGGTGATCGGAAAGCCGGCTCGACGTCCCTTCGCCTCGGGCACGGTCGCGAGCGTCTCCGCGTCGGCGTGCAGACGCAGCGGGACGTCCTTCTGTCCGTCGCCGGGGAAGAGCACGGCGGGCTCGCGGCCACGGCCGGCATTTGCGTTCAGGACGTTGATCCATCCGTTCGGCCCACCGCGGACGAAGCCGAAGCCGATGCGTCCCAGGTCCGGGCTCAGCAGCGGCACGCGATGATACAGCGTCGCCATCCAGTCCTCGACCGACGCCGACGGCGGCACGCCCGACGCGATCACCGAGTCCCGCCCCGCTCGCCGTCCCTCCGGCGTGTGGCCCGGCAGTTTCGCATCCTCGTTATGCATGCCCAGCCCCCGCGTCGACGGGTGCCCGGCATTCAGCAGCAGGTAGCGCGCATGGGCGAAGCAGCCGCGCGACAGTTCCAGGTCCAGGGCGACCGGCGCCAGCCCCGCCGCTCGGCGGGCGGCATTCACCTTCGCCACCACGCCGAGGGCCACCTGGCGCTGGTCCTCCGATCGCTCGCTGGAGGTCCGGAATGTCCACATCTTCTCCCACGGCCGGCCGTCCACCTGGGCCACCACGCGCACCCGGTAGGTGCTTGCCGGCCGCAGCGGGTGATGGGCGATCAGGCAGACCGTATTGCGCTGGAAGCCCTGTGCCACCGGCCGTTGGGGCGTACTCAGCCAGCACGGCACCGCCGTGCCCTCCAGCGACAGCGCGGCCGTCACCCCGTCGACCTTCGTGCGGGCAGGGAACATCGCGGTGATGGGGAAGCCGGCCTGGCGATCCTTGCTCTCGGGGATCGGGTCGGGCTGCTCGCCGCTCTCGTACACCCGGGGCACGTCCTGCTGACCTTCGGCGGGATAAAGCAGCGGCTCACGCCCGCGGCCGCCCGGTCCCTCCCGCAGTCGCAGCACCGCGTGCCACTGCCGCGGCCCCTGCGCGCAGCCGAGACCGATCCGCCGGGCGTTGACATCGAGGATCGGGAAGCGGTAGTGGAACGAGGCAAGCCAGCCGTCGAACATTGCCTCGGGCTCGAACGGCGCCGTGCCGACGTGGGCCTCGCGCGCCACGCGTTGCCCTGCCCGACTGAAACCCGGCAGCGACGGGCTCTCGTCGTTGGGGTTGAAGTCGGACCGCTCGGCCTCCGCGTTGCGAGCCATGTAGATCGCATGCGCCTGGCACGCGCGGCTCAGTTCCTCATCCTGCTCCAGCGGCTCGAGCCCCGCTCGGACACGGAACCGATTGATGCGGTCGAGGACGCGGCGCACCATGTCGGCGGTCTGCCGCTCTGGCGCGACCGTGGTGAAGCGCCAGCTCCGCGACCACGGCTTGCCGTTGACCTGGGCCGACGCGCGGACGGTGTAGGTCGCGCCCGGCTCGAGGACGTCCTTCGCGATCAGGCACAGCGAGGTGCCCTGGTGCTGCCGATACTTCGGGTTGGCCGGCTTCTCAGGACTGGAGAACCATACGGGGACTTCACGGCCCTTCTCGTCCAGCAGCCGTCCCTCCGCCCCGACGATCGCCGAGCGCGGCGCGAAGGTGACCGTGATCGGAAATCCGCCGAGCTTGCGCGTCGCCTCGGGGATCGGGTCGGGAACCTCGTTGCCGGCGAAGGCGAGCGGGACGTCCTGCTGGCCGTCGCTGGGATAGACGACGGCCGCGGTCGCGCCGCGCGGCGGCGGGATGACGTCCTTGGCAGCGTCGAAATCGAAGACAGAAACCCCCGCGCCGGCGGTTTCGCGCTCCGTCCCGACGCCAATCCGCCGCAACCTCGGATCGAGAAAACGCAGCCGGCGAAAGCCCGAGGCCATGATGGTGTCAAGGGCTTGCAGCGGCTCGCCCGGCGCGGCCACGCCCCGCCGGGCTGTCACCCGGCCCTCCGCGCTGAACCCGGGCAGAGCAGCGTCCTCGTCTTCCAGTTCGTCCAGTGATTTCGGCAGTCGAGAAGCGTTCCGCGCCAGGTATCCGGCGTGCGCCGTGCAGCCGCGGCACAGGCCACGGTCCAAGGCCACGGGAGCGAGTCCCGCGGCCCCGCGCAGGACGTTGACCCGGGCCAGCACCGCCGGTGCCGGATCAACTTCCGTAGCGGGGGGAGAAGAGATCTTCTCACGGGACGGCAGGGTCGGGACAACAGGACCATCAGTAGTCTTCTTATCGGTATTATCTGGTTCAGGAGGAGAGTCGGTTCTTTTCGGCGTGCCCCCGTCGTTCCGGGCCTGCGGGGCGGGCGGGTCTTCCGGAGTGGCGCTGAGATGCTGGAAGAGCAGAATGCCCACTCCAGCGGCGATTACGAGGACCACGGCGGCGACGGCGCGGAAGCGACGCGAGGGGCGTGGAGACGGTCCGGCGGGGGCAGGAGAAGGTGCCGGCGGAGGAGGGGTTGCTGGCGCGGGAACGTGCAGGACACGGCCGCAATACGGGCAGCGGACGTTCTGTCCGAGGGTCTCCGGCAGCACGGCGAATTGCTGGCCACACGGGCAACCGAACAGGTGGGGCATGGGGGGTGGTTCCTTGACCGCGGGAGTCCGCGGCAGCGGCGGGCTCTTTCAGAAGGATACCACCCAGGTGCCCCCCTCGCAAAGTTCCCAACGGAGGGTTCCCGCTTGCGGCTTAGCCCGACGCGCCAGCGAGGAACACAGTGAACCTCGCTGGCGCGTCGGGCTAACGCTGGAGAGAGGGACTTCGCCGGGGGTTCTTGGAGGAATTCTCATTTCAATTGACAGGGGCGACGGGACAGCTTACGCTCGTCAGAAGATGCTTCTGTTCAAGGGGGGTGCCCGCCGCCTGTTGCAAGCCACTCCCTCCTTCGGCTGATCGCGACAGGATCGCGCGGGCGAGAGAAAGGAGCTTTCCATGTTCCACCTGCTGGGGTCCCGCCACGGGACCACCTGCGACGGGGCCACCCGTCGCGACTTCCTCAAGGCAGGGGTGCTCGGGCTGGGCGGCCTGACGCTGCCCGATCTGCTCCGTGCCCGAGCGGCGGCCGCCAAAGACGGCCAGCCCACGAAAAACACCTCGGTCGTCTGGCTCTGGCTGGGCGGCGGTCCCACCCACATCGAGACGTTCGACCCCAAGATGACGGCGCCGGCCGAGTTCCGCAGCGTCGTCGGCGCGGTCAAGACCAACGTCCCCGGCATCGAGTTCGGCGGTGTCTTCCCGAAGATGGCCCGTCATGCCGACAAGCTGGCCGTGGTGCGCTCTTTCGCGCACGGCAACTCCGGTCACGGCGGCGGAACGCACTGGGTGATGACCGGCTACGACTTTCCGCCTGCTGACCTCGGCCAGGCGCCGGTCAAGCCGGGCTTCGGCTCGATCGTGGCTCGCTACCGTGGCGCCAACAATCCGAGCACCGGCCTGCCAACCTATGTCAGCCTCAGAGGCAGCATCTACGGCGATGGCCCGACCTGGCTCGGCTCGCCTTATACCGCCTTCGACACCGGCGGCGAGGCGCGCCGCAACATGGACCTCAAGGTGACGCTGGATCGCCTCGCGGACCGGCGAAGCTTGATGAAGAAGTTCGACGCCTTCAACCGGCAGGTCGACCGCACCGGCATCGCGCAGGGCCTCGACTCCTTCGAGGGTCAGGCGTTCGACCTGATGCTGAGTCGGACGCGCGAGGTCTTCGACAACAATCGCGAGGAGCCGCGCACGCGCGATCGCTACGGCCCCGGACTCGGTGAGTATCTGCTGCTGGCTCGCCGCCTGTGCGAGGCCGGCGTCGGCTTCGTCTCGCTGCACCACGGCGGCTGGGACATGCACGGGCAGATCGCTCAGAACATGAAGGGGCTCGGCCCCGAGGTCGACCACGCCGTGTCAGCGTTCCTCGAGGACCTGAACAACCGCGGCCTCGACCGCGACATCCTGCTGGTCATTACCGGCGAGTTCGGCCGGACGCCGCGCATCAACCCGACTGCCGGTCGCGACCACTGGGCACCGCTGTCGACGCTGGCGCTGGCCGGCGGCGGACTGAAGATGGGACAGGCGGTCGGCGCGTCGTCGGCCAAGGCCGAGGTGCCCAAGACGACGCCGATCACGCCGCAGGACCTGATGGCGACCATCTTCCACGTCCTTGGCATCCCGCCGGACCTGCACTACAAGGACCAGAGCGGCCGGCCCG
>JACOUH010000243.1 GCA_016177925.1 Planctomycetota bacterium
GGAGGGGCGGCAGGCGGGCTAACGGCGTCGGCGGGGGAGGCCTTCTTCTGGCCCCGCCCTCCCTCAGCTCGGGTGAAGGGAGGGCGGGGCCAAAAGAATGCCTTGGGTCAAGGCCGAGGGTCAGCAGCGACGTGCGAGAGCGGAGTTCTCCACTTCTGCAGCTAAGGAAAGCGCTTTTTTGGTCTAGACAAAGGGGTCCACCTCAATTCGTCAGGGCAAGATCCCGACGCAGCGCAGTCCGCTCGAACGAGGACCGAGGAATGGCCAGGATTACCGGCGCCCATCACACGAGCTTCACGGTCGCAGACCTCGGGCGCTCCATCGAGTTCTTCCGCGACCGGCTCGGGCTCGAACTGGTTGCCCGCCGCCAGGTGCGCGACGACTATTTCGCCGCGATCGTCGGCTTGCCCGGCGCGGCCGTCGAGGCGGCTCTGCTGCGGGTCCCCGGGGCGTCCCACCACGTCGAACTGTTCCAGTACCTGTCGCCCCAAGGTGTGGCGGTCGAGCCCCGGCCGTGCGATCCGGGCAGCTGCCACCTGTCGCTCCTGGTGGACGACCTGCCGACGTTGTGCGAGCGGCTGGCCGCCGCAGGGGTGGCGTTCGTGAGCCCGCCCGTGCTGATCACCGCCGGCCCCAACCGGGGCGGCTATGGCGTCTACTGCCGCGATCCCAACGGCGTCCTGGTCGAGCTGTTCCAGCTTCCCCCCAGTACCACCGAACCCGGCTCGCCGGAGAGCCCTCCCCCTCCCGGGTCGTGAAGTCAAGCGATGGACATCACGCCGAGGGTTTCATGTCACTCGACGACGCCTTCCTGGCCGACATCCTGGAGCACCCCGAAGACGACACACCGCGGCTGGTGTACGCCGACTGGCTCGACGACCACGGACAGGCCGAGCGCGCCGAGTTTATCCGCGTCCAGTGCCGACTGGAAGGGATGCCCGAGGACGACCCGCGCCGCCCGGTCCTCGAAGACCGTGCCGCCGAGCTGGAGCGCATCTGGGGCTCGATGTGGGCGCAGCCCTTCCGCGAGCACGCCGAGAGGTGGTCTTTTCGTAGAGGATTTGTCGAAGAAATCTGGCTACGGGCGGCTCGGTCCCTTGCCGGGGCCGGCCGCCTGTTCCGGCAGTCGCCTGTGCGAACCGCCCATCTGAGCCGCTGCACCCGGGACCTGAAGGGGCTCCTGACCTCCCCCTTCCTGCAGCGGCTGGCGACGCTCGACCTCGGCTTCAACAGGCTGATGGACCACGACATTCGCCAGCTGACCAGCATCGCCGGGCTCCAGAACCTCGTCGCTCTCGACCTCGGCCACAACCTCCTCGGCGACCGCGGTGTGGAGGACCTGGCGACATCGCCTTGTCTGACGAACCTCGCTGTCTTGGAACTGGGGTTCAATCCCATGATCACCGACCGCGGCGCGCGGGCGCTGGCGGCGTCACGGCAGCTAGGCCGGCTCAACTCGCTCGGCCTCGGCTTCTGTGCAGTCCATCTGGATGGGGCGCAGGCGATTGTGACATCGCGGGGGCTCGCAGGCCTGCGGGCGCTGGGGCTGGGCCGCTGTCTGCTGGGCAACGAGGGGCTGGCGGCGCTGCTGGCGCTGCCGCACCTCGGTCGCTTCCGCAGCCTGGTGCTGGACCGCAACGGCATTGACACGGCGGGAGCGCAGGCACTGGCGGAATGCACCTCGCTTGGCGACCTGACACGGCTGAGCCTGCACGACAACAAGATCGGCGACGTCGGGGCGCAGGCGCTGGCCTCGGCCCCCCGACTGTCTCACCTGTCCGAACTTGACCTGCACGGGAACGACGTCGGCCCAGTAGGAGCGCAGGCGCTGGCCGCTTCTCCCTACCTGGCGCGGTTGACGTGCCTGTTCCTGTCCGAGTGTCCCCTTGGCGAGGCGAGCGTCTCGGCGCTGGCGGAGTCGCCCCACCTGACCCGTCTGTCCGAGTTGTACATGAACGGCTCCGGTCTCGGTCCTGGCGGGGCCCGCGTGCTCGCCCGTGCGCCCCTGCTGTCCGGGCTTCGCTTCCTGCAGCTTGCGGACAACGGCATCGGCGACCAGGGAGCACGGGCACTAGCCGCCTCGCCGCACCTCGGACGGTTGACCGGCCTGCGCCTCGACAGGAACGCCATCGGCGACGCCGGCGCGGCGGCCCTGGCCAACGCTCCGGCCTCCCGGCTGGGCTGGTTGTGCTTGGAGGACAACGCCATCGGCGATGAGGGGGCGCTCGCCCTGGCCGCCTCGCCTCGGCTGGAGCGCCTGACTCGCCTCAGTCTTCGTTACAATCAGATTGGCGAGAGGGGACGCGAAGCACTGCGACGCCGCTTCGGGCAGCGCGTCGAGTTGTAATCTTAGCCCGACGCGCAAGCGAGGAACCCCCGAGCCCGACGCGGCAGTGAAAGGATGCCGGTTTCCTCGCTTGCGCGTCGGGCTAAGGTCTTCGGCTGAACCTCATTGCCTTCTGCTTCACACCGGATGAGAATGTCGGCACGAGCGGTCGACCGCCCCTAACTAGCTGCACGCAAGAGGGAAAGTAGCCCGCCGCTCCGCGGCGGTTCTTTTCCCGCCGCGGAGCGGCGGGCTACTTTCCCTTGCCCGTGGAGCTATGTAGCCTGCCAGGACTTTGCATTCCACCCGAGGTAACACCATGCGATCTCTCCTTGCGATCCTCGTCCTCGTGCTGAGCGCCCTTCCCACCCGCGCGGCGAAGTCGCCTGTCTATGTCTGGCTGGAGCCTGAGTGGTTCGAGGGCGTCAAGGGGACGTTCGCCTACTGGGCCGATGGGACCAAACCACCCAAGCCGACCGGCGCCTGGGGCATCGCCGGGCCGGGTATCAGCGCCGAGTGGAGCCAGGGCGGCGAGAGTGAATGGAACTCGATCGGCGCCTCCGCCGCGGAGACCTCCGCCGAGTGCCGCCGCGACCTCGTCGTCCCGCGCGCCGGTAAGTATCGCCTCTGGGTCCGCTATGTCGACCATCGCAAGAAGACGGAGCCGTTCAGTGTCGCCATCCGCCAAGGGGGCAAGGACGTTCTCGCCGGTGAACTGGGCAGCAAGCCGGTCGTGCCCGCCAACGACGAATACCAGCTTTACTGGGGCTTCTCGTTCGGCTGGGGCCATGTCGACGGCGACCTCCAGGCCGGGCCCGCTCGGCTGGCGCTGTCGATCAGCAAAACCGGCGAAGCATGGCGCCAGGTCGACGCGATCCTGTTGACCGACGACCTCGACTACATCCCCGCCGGCCGCGAGAAGCCGCCCTTCGCCTACGAACGGTCCTTCGGCCTGCACGCGACGAAGGCCGGGCCGAGCTGGCGCGGCTCAGGCAAAGGCCTGGTTGCCGGGGCGTCGTGGAAGCGACCGGCTGTCGGGGGTCGCGACTTCGCCATGTGGACCGGCGCTGATTCCGACCCAAAATGGTGGGCAAAGCAGAACACCGCTGCGCTGACGCTGCACGACGTCCTGTTCCAGTTCGCCCCGTCGCCGGACATCCGCGACAAGTTCCACCAGCAGTTCGCCGGCCGCAAGGACATCCCGGTGCTATCGTGGCCGCATTTGCTGCCGGGATTCTACCTCGGCTCCACGCCTGACCTCTCGCCCGGCACTCCGCTGCGCACCTGGCTGGAGCGGACAAAAACGCCCTTCTTCATCCTCACCAACTACGCCTCCGGCCAGTACACCGACAAGACGGGCCGGGCCACCTATGAGGCCCTCACCGGGCCGCTGTCCGCGCAGTTCCTTGGCTACATCCACGGCGAAGCGCTCGGCACCGGCGGCGTCAGCCCGCCCGACGCCTCCC
The DNA here is from genome assembly GCA_016177925.1 of Planctomycetota bacterium. Classification (GTDB taxonomy): domain Bacteria; phylum Planctomycetota; class Planctomycetia; order Gemmatales; family Gemmataceae; genus JACOUH01. The sequence goes on from JACOUH010000243.1 coordinate 3,793, forward strand.
TCGGCAAGGATCGCCGCGCTCATGTCGACGCGCTGGGCAAGCGATGGCTGAAACAGCAGGCGGAGGCGTGGAGCAAGATCTACAAGACGCCCGTACCGGAGGGACATTGGGCGAAGGGCATTTCGTGCCTGTCGGTGGACTCGATCGCACTGGCACACCTGTTCCACGAAATGGGCTCGCAGGTGGTCGGCTATGAGGAGGATGCAACGAACGTGCATGTGCCGATGCGGATCGCCTTCGAGCGCGGGGCGGCGCGGCAGTACGGCGGGGCGTGGATCAACTACGCCAGCGGTAACTTCGGCGATGCCTGCAACTACTTCACGCAGCAGCACATCCCGCGTGGCGCCCCGGCCTGGTTCCATAGCAAGTACGCCATCACCGACGGCGTCAGCGCCGCGTGGTATCGCAAGCTCTATTATCAACCTCTTTCTCGAGGATAAGGCCGATCTCGAATTGCGCGAACTGTTCAACGTGGCCTGGTATCCGTCCGGCGTGATCGAGGGACTGCCGGCCGCTCCGGACGTGCAGAGCATGCCGGGCGGCGTCTACGGCAACATCTTCGACGTGCTGGTCGATCGGCCGGGCCGGGCGAAGGCGCTGTTCGACTACCCCGTCGTCTGGGCCGCCGGCGACGTCGACCTGAAGGGCCTGGGACAGACGCTCGGCGACTATCTGCGCAAGGGCGGCACGCTGGTGGTAAACGTCGAGGCGGCCCGCTCGCTGCCAGCCGAGTGGCTCGGCATCAAGCTGACGGGCAAATGGTTGACGGCGGAGGAGTGGACCCCGGATCGATCCGTCGATCCGATACGCGCCCGCGTGACGACGCCGTACGAGGTGGCGAGCGTCGAGCTGGCAGGGGCAAAGGTGCTGGCCTGGGCGACGCCGAAGGTGCCGCTGATCACGCGGCAGAAGGTCGGCGAGGGTGCAGTCCTCCTGACGTTGGCCCCGCGCATGCTCGGGCTGGACGAGCGGGCTCACCCGGCGCTGCCGTGGCTGATGAACGGCGTGACGGAAGGACTGTTGCCGATCGAGGTGCGGCTGGCGAACGGCCAGCGGCCGCGCGGCGAGGTGATGTACCAGGTTAATCGCACGAAGGATGGCTACCTGGTAGCGCTGGTCAACAACCGCGGCATCGACAAGACGCAATCGGGCATCGCGCGCGTCGATCGCCGGGCCTTCGTCGACGTGGTGCTGCGGACCTCGCTGCCTGTGAAGGCCGCGAAGGAATACACCGAGCCGCGCGACTTGACGGTGACCAAGGGCAAGGACGTCGTCGAGGTCCGGCTGCGTATCCACCCCGGCGACGTGCAGGTGGTCTCCCTGACCACGCGTTGACCCAACAGCGGCCCGGGAGGGCGAGGCTCCTGCCGAGCCGGCTCGGCGGGAGCCTCGCCCTCCCGGGCCGCTGCCCCGCTTGTCCCTCGCCGGAGGATTCTTGATGACCGCCCCCCTGCCGCCAGGCCCGCGCGGGCGCCTGTTCAGCGGACACCTGCCCGAGTTCCGTATTCGGGCCGCGCCGCATCTATCTCGTTAGCGACCCGCACGCCATCGAGGAGGTGCTCGTCACGCACAGCCGCGACTACAGGAAGCACTTCGCCCTGCGCCTCAACCCGTCGGTGCTCGGCAACGGCCTCCTGACCAGCGAGGGCGACTTCTGGCTGCGCCAGCGGCGACTGATCCAGCCCGCCTTTCAGCGCGCTCGCCTCAACGCTTACGTCCCCGACATGGTCGCCGCCGCCGAGCGCGTCCTGGGCTCCTGGTCGGCCGGCGAGACGCGCGAGATCCTGGCGGAGATGTCGCGGTTGGCGCTGATGATCGCCGGCAAGACGCTCTTTGGCGCCGAGGTCGAAGATGACGCCCACGAAGTCGGCCAGGCCCTCGAGATCCTGCTCGAACGCTTCCGTGCCCGCTTCGCCAGCGTGATCTGGCTGCCGCGCTGGCTGCCGACGCCTGGCAAGATCCGCTTCGACCGGGCGGTGCGCCGCCTCGACGAGATCATCTATCGCTTCATCCGCCAGCGCCGCGAAAGCGGCGAGGAGCGAAGCGACCTGCTGTCGATCCTGTTGCACGCGCGCGACGAGGACGATGGCAGCCGCATGACCGATCAGCAGCTGCGCGACGAGGCGATGACGCTGTTCCTTGCCGGCCACGAAACGACAGCCTTGACGTTGTCGTGGACGTGGTATCTGCTGGCGCTGAATCCGGACGTGGCGGAACGGCTGGCCGCCGAGGTAGACGAGGTGCTGGGCGGCCGGCCACCCGACGCCGACGACCTGCCGCGACTGCGCTACACCGAGCAGGTGGTGCAGGAGGCAATGCGAATCCGTCCGCCGATTTACACGATCGGCCGCGAGGCGCTGCGCGACGGCACCGTGGGCGGCTACCGCGTGCCGAAGGGGACGACCATCCTGATGAGTCAGTGGGTCGTACACCACGACGCTCGCTGGTTCGACCGGCCGTTGGAGTTCCGCCCAGAGCGGTGGTCCGAGGAGAAGATCAAGGACCTGCCGCGCTTCGCCTACTTCCCGTTCGGCGGCGGGCCGCGCCTGTGCATTGGCAACACGTTCGCGATGATCGAGGCGACCCTGCTGCTGGCGATGATCGCCCAGCGCTTCCGCTTTGCAGTCGTCCCGGACCACCCCGTCGAGCCGTTGCCGACCTTCACGCTACGGCCCCGTTACGGCATCAAGGCGCCGGTCGTGCCCCGCCCAGGGCGGGAGACGGCCGACGCTGCCGCCGGCGCGGGGCGGGAGCGGCGCTGACGGCCTCGCCTCAAGGTGAGTGACGGAGGGTCTCAGGGATGGAGGCCAGGAAGCGGCTAGGCTGCTGTGGCTTGTCGCGGTCGTCGCGGAGGTGATGGCTGATGAACAGACTTCGCCGCGCACGCGTCATCGCCACGTAGAACAGGCGGTGCTCCTCGTCGAGGCGGCCCTCCTTCTCGCTCCGCGTCGACGGGAACTGGCGGTCCGTCGCCCCGGCGATGAAGACGGTGTCGAACTCCAGTCCCTTCGCCTGATGCACCGTCAGCAGATACACTTTCTCCTCGCCCTCGACGTAGCGGTCGACCTCGTTGCCCAGCGCCGCCAGGTGGACGACATTCAGCATCGCCTCGCGCGGCGCCAGTGCGCCGTCGTCGTAGACGCCGAACAGCCGCGCCAGCTCCATCAGGTTCGCCAGTCGCTTCTTGCCGTTCTCCTGACGACCCCAGTAGTCGCGCAGCCCCGACTCGTCGAGCACCTTCTCCAGCACGAACACCGGCCGATCGACGTCAAGCAACGCTCGCCAGCGACGCAGGCTCTCGTTGAGTCCCGCGAACTCCGGCGCGTACTGGGCAACGAAGCGCTCACGCTGGGGCCGCGTTGTCAAGAGCGGAGGGACGAGCCGCTGCAGCAGGTGCCACGTCGTTTTCACGTCGTCGGTCGCCCGATGCGACGGTGTCGACGGCAGGCGCAGGTCTCGGCAGACATTCGCGAGGGTGTAACTGGGCAGACGGAAGAAACGCCGGCACAGGTCGAGTGTGTCAAAGGGTGCGGCCGAGTCCGGCCAGCGGCGGCCCAGGCGGCGCATCTGGCTGCGGACGATGTTGACGTCGTAACGGACGTTGTGCCCGACCACGACGCAGCCGTCGAGGAAAGTGAGGAACTCGTCGAAGACGTCGGCGGGGGCGCGGCCCTCGCGGTCGAGGACGTCGGCAGTGATGCCGTGTATCCGCGACGACTCCTCCAGAGGCAGCGGCGTCCGCAGCAGAGCGTGGAACTCGTCGGTCGTCCCGTGCGTGCCGACCCGGAGCGCCGCCAGCTCGACCACGTCGTCGCGCGTCACGTCGAGGCCCGTCGACTCGACGTCGAAGACGACGACGCAGCCGTCCGCGTAGCGGCGCAGCAGCAGCCCGAACGGGTCGAGGTATTCCGCTGTTAGCGGGTCGGCGAAGTCGACGAGACGCAGCCCCACCTCCGGCGGCAGGCCACGGATCGCCTCGATTGTGCGGACGTCGACCTTGGGCGGGCGCCGCAGCATGCGCAGCAGGCTGTGGGCGTCGTAGGGATTGAGCAGGAAGCGGACGTGGGCCAGCGCGTCCTTCACCTCCGCCTGTCGAAAGAAGCGCACCTTGTCGACGAGGAAGTGGTCGACCTTCTCGGCCGCCAGCACGCGCGACAGTTCGACCGCCGTCTGGTTGGCCCGCACCAGGATGGCGATCTGCCGCTTGCCGACGCCTTGTCGGGCGACCTCGGCAATGGTCGCGGCGATCCAGCGGGCCTCGTCCGGGAGCGTCTGCTCGGCATGTACAACGATGCGCCGGCCGGCGTCCTCGGAGTCGCTGACGAGGGCCTGCGTGACCGCGTTGGGGTGGGCGCGGATGAAGGCCTCGCACGCCTGGAGGATGTCGCGCGAGGAGCGATAGTTCTTCGTCAGGGCGATCTCGCAGACAGGATCGAAGCGGCGCTTGAACTCGGCGAGCGTGCGGAACGGGTCGGAGCCGCGCCACTCGTAGATTGTCTGGTCGATGTCGCCAAAGAAGGCAAGGTCGCGCGACTGCTCGGCGAGGCGGGCGAGGATGTGATACTCAGGCAGGTTGGTATCCTGCACCTCGTCGACCTGCACCCAGGCATGCAGAGACTGCCAGCGGGCGAGGCGGTCGGGGTGGTTGGCGAAGAGACGGTCTGTGCGGAGAATCAGGTCGGAGAAGTCGAGGGAACCGCTGGCGGACAGGGCGGCGTTGTAGTCGGCGAGCAGGCGATCGGGGTCGACACGCGGCAGGGCGGTGCGGGTGGCGGGGTCGGCCTCATCGGCCAGGGCCCAGAGCAGGGCGGTCGCGTCGTGTCCCTCGCCGGAGCCAACGAGCGACCGCTTCATCCGCTCGACGAGCTTGAACAGGACATCGCCGAGTTTGCCGGCCGCATCGGGGGCAGCGCCCTGGCGGCGGGCGAGGTCGGCGAGGATCTCTTTCGCATCCTCCTCGTCGCAGATGGTGAAGTCGGCGGGAATGCCGAGGGCGTCGGCTTCGTGGCGCAGCACCTGCGTGCAGAAGCCGTGAAAAGTGCGGACGGTCACCTCGCCGGAGCGTCCGCCGAGCAGGGTGAGGATACGGTCGCGCAACTCGCGGGCGGCGCGGTTGGTGAACGACAGGCAGAGGACGTGCGCCGGCTCGATGCCGCTGCGGATGGCATGGGCGGCGCGGTGCGCGATGACGGTCGTCTTGCCGGTGCCGACCGGAGCGAGGACCAGCAGCGGGCCGCGCAAATGGGCGACGGCCTCGCGTTGCTGCTCGTTGAGGTCGTCGGGAAGCACGACCGGCGCCGGGCGGGCAATGGCCCAGGGCGGGCCGGCGGGAACGGAAAAGTTGACAGGCAAGGTGCGAGCGTGGGGTGTGGCCTCGTGCATGACCGATCTCCGGGCAGCTGCCGGCTCTCCCCCGTCGGGGCCGGGTCCTGCTTGCAATTCTCACAGGCGCAGGTGGGGAAGACAAGAGAGGCTTGCTCACCGCTGCCGGGTCAGGGCAACGGTTACCGCCGACTGACCGCCCAGCTACGCTGCGAGGGCTTCGCGGTCAACCGCAAGCGCGTGCGGCGGCTGATGACCGAGGCAGGCATCCAGGGCACGGCGACCGTCCGGTGCAAGCGGACGACCAACAGCGACCACGCCTTTCCCCGCTCCCCTAACCTGGTCGAGGTTCTGGGGGGAGTGCAGCCCGAGCAAGGCGGAGTCGTCGACCTCTCCTCCATTCGCCTCGGCACCGAGTTCATCTACCTGGCGGTAGTCACGAACGTCTTGACCCGCGCCATCCGCGGCTGGCAGTTGTTGGCAAAAGGTGGTTCGGGGAAATGCTGTGCCGGGCAAAGTGAAGGGCCGGCATCAGCGATCCATCGGTGCAGTCGCCAGGATGCGGGCATCGCATGCAGACGCACAGAAATGGCCAGCGCCGACGCGGGACAATCAGGACAACCAGTTCTCGAACCGTAGGCCGGGGACTTTCTCAAAGTCTTTCCGGTTCGACGTGAGCAGCACGGCGTCGTGAACGAGAGCGATCGATGCGATCTTGAGGTCCATGCTGCCGATGCGCACGCCTGCGGAGCGGAGACGCCCGAACTCCGCCGCGGCACGGCCGTCGAATGGCAGGAGAGTCAGGCGGGCAAAAAAGTCGAAGAGATTGACCAGCTCGGGGTATGCCCCGGTCTGGCGTTCGACGTTTCGCACACGCGAGATCAGGGCCATCCACCCACGGAACTGCTCCTCGAGCGAGATCACCGTGGTGCCGATGTCCTGATCGGAGGAAGCCCCAAGGCGGGACGCGAGCGCAGCGTACCGCTCGTGTTCCGGATACTTGAAGACTGTCAGATGGTCCGTGTCCAGCAAGATCATTCGCCGCTGCCCTCCTGGCGGTCCGCCTCCCGGATCTGCCGGCCGAGTTCATCGATCTGCTTCATCAACTCGTTCCCGGCGAACATCCCAGCCGCCTTCCGCCAGTCCTTGAAGCGTGAGGGCCCCGACCTGGCCTGCCTCATCTCGGCCAGGATTTTCTCAATTGCCGTGACTCGTTCTGATAGCGACTCCAACGTGAGCTGAGACATAAGATTCTCCTGCGAGCGCTGTTGAGGACGATCACGCCACACACTCCGGGCGACCCGCTTCACGAATCAGGCGCCCTGCCTCAAAAATCTCCTTCATTACTTCGTCACCGGCAAACATCCCAATGGTCCGCCGCCAGTCCTTGCCCGGAGGGAACGTTGGCTGAAGTTGCCGCAGCGTGGCAACGGCCTTCTCCAGAGCCGCAACACGTTCCGCCAGCGTTTCGAGGGTAATCTGCGACATGGGGATCTCCGTTGAGGTTGATAGGCATTGTAGGTCCTGGTCGACGATTGGGACAAGGGCGGAGCGTTTGAGAAATGGCCGGGGCCGGCGTGGGCGACTACCATTTCCCTTGTTCTCCCGCCCTCACCCAACCGCTCGGACTTGCCATGCGCGCACGTCAGGTCGTCATCCGGGAGCCCTTCCAGGTCGCGGTTCGCGAGGTCGACCTTCCGCCACCGAAAGATAATCAGATCCTCGTTGCGACCGAGGTCAGCGCCGTCAGCCCCGGCACCGAACTGGCCGTCTACACTGGCACGCACCAGTGGCTGAAGGACCCCAACTTGCCCGACTGGAAGTTTCCCTTTCCCCCCGGCTACAGCGCGGCCGGCAGCGTCGTTGCCGTCGGCAGCGGTGTCTCCGGCTGGCAACCAGGCGACCGCGTCAGCTATCCCGGCAACCACGCCTCCGCCGAACTGCTCACCCTCGGCCACGAACGCGGCCGGCTCTGGAAACTGCCTCCCGCTCTCGAGGCCGAGAAGGCCGCCGTCGCCTGCATCGCCCGCTACGGCCTCGGTGCATCCATCCGAGCGGGGATCACGCTCGGCCGTTCGGCGGCCGTCCTGGGCCTTGGGGTCATTGGGCAGTTCGCCCTCCGCTGCCTGCTCGCCGCCGGCGCCCACCCCGTCGTCGGCATCGATGCCGTGCGGATGCGGCGCGAGGCCGCTCGCGCCTCCGGCGCCGACCAGGTCATCGACCCCGGAGCAGGCGACACGCGGCAGCAGCTCAGTGCTTTTCTCTGGACGCACGGGGCCGAAGTGGTCGCCGATGCCACCGGGGTGCCCGATGCGGTGCCGGTGGCGATGGCGCTGGCTTGCGACGGTGGGCAGGTCGTCGTTGTCGGCAGCCCGCGCGGCAAGGCGAAGGAGGTCAACTTTTACGACGACCTGCACCGTCGCTATCTCGAGGTGACGGGGGCGCACGGCAACATGCTGCTCGAGCCGGCCCACACGCGGCTGGCGGGAGCCTGGGACATCAACAAGGCCCAGCGCTGGCTGCTCGCCGCCCTGGCGGCGGGACGCCTCAGCCTCGCCGGGCTGATCACGCACCGCATCGAGCCGGAGCAACTCGGCTCGGCCTACGAGGGACTGCTGAAGAACAAGGAAGAGTACCTTGGCGTCGTGGTGCGCTGGAAGTAACCGGCGTGGGGCAGGCATCTTGCCTGCCCCACGGTCACGGCGTGAGGCGATCCTCGTCGGTGTAGATCCCCGTATACTGGTCGTCGGGCCCGGCGTAGGCGCGAGGCCACTTTCCTTCCCACGTCTTGTAGACGACGGGATAGTGGTGGACGGGGGTGTGGCAGGGGCAGCGGTGCAGGAAGTACGTATACGGCGGCGGGTTACAGCAGGGGGCACACTCCTTGCAACAGCCACCGCAACCGTGGAACAGCCGATGCCGCCTCACGCAGAGAAAGCGTTGTCGAAAGCGACACTCCTGGCAGTCGTCGTCGCAACGGTGGAAGAGCCGGCGCAAACCACACGAACGGCACGAACCGCAGGAGTCACAACCGCTGGTTGGCAGGGGCCGGTAAGTCGCCCACTGGAAGATTCGGCTCAGGCGCGGCCGGCGGACGTCGTGCCTGCAACAGCCGGATTCCTCTCCCTCGATAACGGCCTGTCCGCAGGTCGGACAGCCGCCTGGGGCGACGTGACCGTTGACGACCACGGCAGCCGCCTTGTGCCGGACGAGAGACTCGTCCGTATCCTGGGCGCGCCCCGATGCAGGCAGGGCGGCCCACACGCTCAGAACCAGCACGAGCGCTCTCCTCATTGCCGTCTCCTTCGTAAATTCCCTCCCTTGAGAGGAGGTCGTTATTTTCGCTTTGCGCGGACGAATCGCTTCTGCTTCTCCTTTCGGTTTTCCGCCCTGCCCGGCAGAGAGCGAAAGCACCCGTGACCGGTATCGTCCACCGGCACAGTCCATACGCCCGGAACAACCCGCGCACTCTACAATGAGCGGAGTGATCACCGCGGAGAGACTGCAAAAGCTGCGGGGCCTGCGCGGTTTCCCTGCCCCGTGAGGGTATCGGGATGCTCCGATTTCGATCGTCACTGCCCGCGTCGCCCGTTCCGCTGTCTGACGATTCGGTGCGCCGGCTAGCGGAGGCCGTCCTGGCTCCCGGGCACTTCTTCACGGGCTCCGGCGTGGGGCTGGAGGGGGAGCACGACGCGGAGCAAGAGACGGCGTGGGAGGTCTTCCGCGGCCGGCTTGTCGACCGGGCCCACACGCGGCAGACGCAGACATTCGAGGCCTGGGATATCTACCTCGTCGACGATTCCGGACGCTCCGGCGAACCGCTGTTGTCGCTGAAATTCGACCGCGCAGGAGATAGATTGCACGTTGTCCGCGGGCTCCTGTGCTATGTCTGGGAGGGCTACGACGCGGGCGGCAACGTTTACCTCAGTCGCGAGACGACGCGCTGGGTGCGCGAGCTGACTGGGACGATTTCTCTTGGACACTTCGCGACGGAAAGCGACCTGCTGGACGAGTTGGTCTGCCGCCTGTTCCAGGCCGTCGTCGGCGCCAGCCGCCTGCCGCTCACCTCGGTCGAGGCCCCACTGCCGGGATTCTCGTTCGGCCGCCTCGCCTATTTCTACCGCCCCGGTCCGCGCCTCGATCGGCCCGCCCGCTCGTGGGCGGAGTTGCTGGAGTCGATGCGCGGGGCCGGCCTGGGTGGGACGGAGCAGGCGAAGCTCCTGGAGACGCTGCTGCACGCGACGTCGCCCAACGAGATGGCGGACCTCGCAACCCGCCTCGCGCAGCAGGAGGGGCCTGCGCTGTTGCGACTGCTGCGGACGCTGTTCAACGAGGTATCGCTGTCGCCCTGGACCGACCTCGTGGACAAGACCCTCTCCCTGCTCGACGAGTTGGAGCGACAGGGGCATGTCACCGCGGAGCAGGCGGTCGACTTCCTCGGCGGGCTCATTCGCCAGATCGGCCGGCACCTGACCGCCTACGACCTGGTGACCTTCCACCACCGCGGCGCCAACTATCCCGATGCTCTTTTGCTCGACGCGGCCCTGAAGGCCCTCCTGTCCCGCCTCGAATCGCACTCCGAACTGTTCGACGACGCCACCGAAGACGGCGGTGAGGTGCGGGACCGCAAGCGACTTTGCCGCCGCGCTTTGCGCCAGGGATGGCTGCTGCGTCGCTTCTACGAGGGTCATCCCGTCCCCGACGCGCCGACCTCTCCCGGCGAGAGCATGCGCGTGCTACCGCTGCCACATGTCCGCGTACCGGAAGAGCAGATCCTCCAGCCGTCGAAGCGGACGCGCCACCTCTTCGCCGGGGACCCACTGGCCAACCACCTTGGACCGCACGGCGAGGAAACTCTGCGCCAGGGCCTCCGCGACCTGCACCACCCGCAGGAGCTGCTCGAGCTAGGACTGGCACTGTTTCTCGACCGGCCCCTCGGCGCCGGCAAGGGACCGGGCGAGGCGGACCAGACGGTCCTGCTCTCGCACCTGGCGTTCAGCCGCTCCATCGCCCTGCGCCGGCTGAAGTTCCTCGGCGAAACGGGCCTGGTGGCGCCGGCGGCCGTCGGAGTGCCGCTGTCGGCAGTCGGCGGCCGCGCTCGGCCCGGGGCGGTGTCCGTCGCCGATGCCCGCCAGGTCGCCGACGACTTCGTCTTCCTCCGGACCACGGCTTCGTCGGCGCGTGACTTCTTTCGCCAGTACGACTTCGGCCCGCTGTTTTCTCGTTTCCGGCTCGAAGACATCGCCGAGGGTCGCACGATGTTGATCCTGCCTCTTGCGGAGGGCCGGCTGGTCGTCCATGATGCTGCGATGCGCCGGCGGTTGGAACTGCTCCCCGACGTGAGCCAGGGCTACGCGAGCCGGGCCGGCAACGAGTATCTGACCGCGGGGCTTCAGGTGCTGCGTGTCGGGGAGGAGACGGATCGGCCGGGCGAGCTGCGCGAACACGATCTCTCCGTGCCCGTTCGTGTCCTTCCGGCCACTCCTTGAACGGTCGGACCACGGCAAGAGAAAAGACTCATGGGATCAGAAGCCGCACCGCCGGGAGGCAGGCCGACGAATGTCCGCTGGGTCGTCTTCTCCCTGGCATTCGGCACGTCGTGGCTGCTGTACCTGCACCGCTACGCGCTGAACATCCTCATGCCGGAATTCAAGGAGGAGTTCGGCTGGTCGGATGAACAGCTGGGCTGGCTCGACTCGGCGTTTTTCCTCTGCTACATGATTTTTCAGGTTCCCTTCGGCATCTTCGCCGATACCTTCGGGACGAGGTGGTTCCTCGCCGGCATGATCCTGCTCTGGTCGGTGGTGCTGGGTCTCCACGTGCTGACAGGCTCCCTGGCCGCCCTGGTCGGCCTGCATGCCCTGATGGTGATGATCGGCCTGCGTGGTCTTTTTGGCCTGGGTCAGGCGGGGGCGTATGCGATCCTCAGCCGGGTCACGCGCTTCTGGTTCCCGCTCTCGGTGCGAACGTCGGTGCAGGGATGGATCGCCGTGTTTGCCGGCCGCATCGGGGGGGCCAGTGCCAGCCTGCTCCTGGCGACGTTTCTCCTCGGCATGTTACATCTCAGCTGGCGCTCCTCGCTGTTGCTCTTCGCGCTGATCGGCGTGACACTGGCCGTGCTCTTCTGGCTGTTTTTCCGCGACACACCGCGGCAGCATCCCTGGGTCAACGAGGAAGAAGCCCTCCTGATCGAGGAAGGCCCCGTAGCGGGGAAGCGAAAAATCTCCATTCGCGAGATGTTTCAGCGAATGAAGCTGCGGGCTCTCCTGAACCTGCTGGTGCTCAACATGCAGTCGTTCCTGAGCACGGTCGCCGACCTGATCTACGCCAGTTGGCTTCACCAGTTTCTGGTGAAAACTTACGGCATGGGGCCCACGGAACGGGGCTGGCTGGTGATGGGGGTCTTGCTGGCCGGTGCCTGCGGCGGGCCGATTGGCGGCTATCTCAACGATTACCTGATCCGCCGCACCGGCAACCGCCGCTGGGCACGTCGAGTGATCGGGCTGGCAGGCAAGGGAACCGCGGGCGTGCTGCTACTGGGTGGCATCCTGTTCTGTTTCGACAACCCGATCGCATTCTGCACGGTCCTGTTCTTCGTGAAGCTGTTCAGTGACTGGAGCCTGGCCGGCACCTGGGGCACTGTCACCGACATTGGCGGGCGGGCGACGGCGACCGTGTTCGCGTACAACAACACGGTCGCAAGCATCGGCGGCGTGGTGGGCTCGCCGCTGATCGGACGCCTGGCCGCCGCGCAAGGCTGGATCAGCGTCTTCCAGGTGATCGTCGGCGTCTACGTCCTGTGCGCTTCCTCGTGGCTGCTCATCGACTGCACCATCCCTCTCCTGGCCGAGAGGGAATCCGACCCATTGCAAATGTCAGGTTGAAGATTGTAGATTTGAAGAAGCCCCGGGTTCCGAAGACTCCACCCGGGGCTTTCCAGTCCTCAAGAAAGGCGCGAGCCTGTCGATACCCCCGCTGACTTGGTCCGGTCTTCTGGAATAGGGCCCGGGGTGGAGTCTTCGGAACCCCGGGCTGACGCTGGGATGTTAACAGCTCCTCTTACCCCATGAATGACTCGTTCTGGGCGACGGCGCGGGCACAGATGCTCCTCGATGCCGCTGTCGCCAACCTCAACACGGGGTCGTTCGGCCCGTTGCCGCGGCCCGTCTTCGAGCGCGTTACGGTCCTGCGCCAGCGCCTCGCCGAGGAGCCGATGGACTTCCTCCTGCGCGGCGCCCCGCCGCTGCTGTGGGAGGCACGCACGCGCTTGGCGCAGTTCGTCGGTGCCGACCCGCGCCGCCTCGTCTTCACGGCCAACGTCACCGCGGCGATCAACCTCGTCGCCTCGTCCTTGTCCCTGGAGGCCCCGGGCGAGGTGCTGATGACCGACCACGAGTACGGCGCCATGCAGTGGGCCTGGGAGCGCGCGGCCCAACGACAGGGGTTGACCGTCCGCACCTTCCCGCTGCCGGCCGTCCCGAGCGAGCCCGGCGAAGTCGTCGCGGCGGCGAAGGCGGCGCTGACGAACACGACGCGGCTGCTGTTCTTCAGCCATGTCCTATCGCCGACGGGGATGATCCTGCCGGCGCGCGAATTGTGTGCCGCAGCGAGGAAGCGGGGCATTCCCACGGTTGTCGACGGGGCCCACGCGCCGGCGTTCGTGCCGCTGGACCTGGATTCGATCGGGGCCGATTTCTACTCGGCCAACTGTCACAAGTGGCTCTTGGCGCCGACCGGCTCGGGCTTCCTCCACCTCGGGCTGGGCAACGAAGATGCCCTCCAACCGTTGCAGGTGAGTTGGGGCTGGAACCCCGACCGGGCCCGACTCGACGAGCCCGACGAGTTCGGCTCGACGCCACGGCTGCGTTTGTTGGAGTTCGAGGGGACGCGTGATCCGTGCCCGTGGCTGGCCGTGCCGGCGGCCCTCGACTTCCAGGCGGCCCTCGGCTGGCAGGCGATCCGCGAGCGCATCGCGACCCTGGCCGGTCACACGCGGCGAAGGCTCGGCGGCGAACTGGGGCTGACGCTCGCCACGCCGATGCACCCGGCGCTGCACGGCGCGATGACCGCGTTTCGCCTGCCGGCCGGGCCGGGGCACCCGCGCCAGCGGGTCGCGTCGGAGTTGCGGCAGCGACTGTGGCAGGAATACCGCATCGAGGTGCCGATCATCGAGCGGCCCGAGGGCCTCCTGGTGCGCGTCTCGACCCACTTCTTCAACACCGAGGAGGAAGTCGATCGTCTCTGCGTAGCTCTCGACCGTCTCGTGTTGAGGTGAGCGACGGCGTGCAGCGCGGGGAATGCTCCCTGGCTGGCCGGGGCGGAGTCCGTGTCGCGAACAATGATGCCAGGAACCGATAAACCAGATAGTTATTGATCCTTTACGCCTTCGTTCGCCGAGAGCTACGGGGCGAGGAGGAATTGCCGGAGTAACTCGAAAACGGCATTCGTCCAGGGGCAGAAACCCGCCTGGGCCGCTTCCCCGAGACGCTGGTCTGGCTCCGCTGAGGACAAGACCTCCGGTGCAAGCATCACCGTTTCGGCCAGTTGAGGTGCTTGTGCAGGAACGCGTAGGTCTCCTTGCCGTTGATCGTGTGGGGCCCGACAAACCATTCGATCGCGCAGTGGTCCATCAGCTTCAGACGCGCCTGGTACAGGTTCCGCACCTTGGCGAACTCGAAGCCCACCTCCTCATCAACGCCGACGCCGTCGAAGTGGCCACGCTCGACCATGAACGGCCGCGGACAGATCAGGGCCGCCATCTCCGCATAGTTGAACGTGCTGCCCAGGTCGAACTCGAAAATCTCGTATTCGCCCGTCCAGACGTAGGAGTAGGGGGCGCGCGTGGAGGCGTTCTTCTTGACCCACTCGTTGAAGTCCGCCGAGCAGATCGACAGGCAGTAGTCGGTCACCAGTGGCGGGATGCGCATCGCCGACTTGCCGCCATACGACAGCCCGTAGAATGCGATGCGCTCCGGATCGACGTTGGGCAGCGTCTTGAGCCAGTTCACGATCTGCTGGTGCTGCGGCACGATGATCGAAAAGAGTGTCTTCTTGAGCGGGTTCGCCTTGCGCTGGAGCGTGCGGAATCGGTCGGTGAAGATGTAGAGGTTCTGCGGCGCGAAGGTGATGAAGCCGCGCTCGGCCAACTCTCCCGCGAAGCCCTTGTAGTAGGGCGAGCCGTCGCCGGTCTTGAAGAGGACGTGTTGCGGCCTACCTTCCAGACCGTGCTGGCAGACGACGACGGGCCGCTTGTCGCCGGGTTTCAGGTCCTTCGGCAGCAGCAGGATGCCGTAGGCGATCACGTCGGGGAAGACGTCGAGCACGACTTCATGGCCGGTCCACTTGGGCGTGTCGTAGGTCTTGCGCGAGCGGGCGTTGAAGGGAAGCAGCGGCCGATCGAACTTGCCGATAACCTCCTCGGCGAAGTGCTTGCGGTAGGGCTCGATGGTCTTCTTGAAGGTATCGAGGGAGGAGGTGTTGAGGTTCTTGAAGAAGTCGCGGCGAACATCGGCACAGTCCCGCAGCACCAACTGGTTGTGGCGGTCGATCTCGTGGATCTGTCGCTTCTGCCGCTCCTCGGGGTCAAAATCCTTGCGGAGGTGCTGAGGCGCGTTCCCCTCGGCCAGCAGGCGGACAGACGCCAGGTGATCCAGCAACCAAGTGAGCGTCCCTTTCCTAAGTGGCCCGACCCCGCCGGTCACCGACACAAGGCCTCCAATTTTCTCCTTCAAGCCGAACTCTTCGAGCAGCGCCCGTACTTGCCTAGTCTGCTTGGAGAACTCGTGGTCCCTGGGGGGGGGGCACGAGCCGGGCTGGCGCTCCTCCCTCACCCGGAAGGGTCAATTCCGGTGCCTTCGTGTTCTCAAGGATGAGAAAACGCGGCGAGACCATAGATGCTAGTTCTACGTCGCCAAACTCGTCGAGCAGGCCGAACACGTTGCGGTCGATTGGCTGTTCCCAGATGCGGTTGCGGTTGCCAAAGTAACCGCTGACACACACGGCGTCGATACGTGTGTCAAGCGCGCCGGCGTACAGCGCCAGCATCCCGCCCTCGCCGTATCCGATCACGCCGATCTTCACTGTCTTCTTACCCGCGTCCTTCGTGAACCAGTCGACCGCGGCCAGTATCTTCTGCACCTCGTAGCCGATCAGGTGGCGACCCAGCTCGAACGCCGAGCGGTACAGATACTCGCGGCTTGTCAGGTTGGCGCGGCCGTTGCGCTTCTCCATCTTGCGGCTGATCAGCGTTGGCACGATGACGCGGCAACCGCTCTCGGCGAGGCGGCGGGCGAACTGCGATTCCGCCGGCACGCCCTCCACCAGGCCAGCAATCTGCTCGGGCGTCTGGTCGGCGTCGGGGATGGCGACGACGTCGGCAACCTTCTTCTTGCCCGTCGGCACGAGCAGCAGACCCTCGCCGTGGATGTCGCCGACGGCGGGCCAGCGCACTGCGAAGACCTCGAAGCCGGTCCCTTTACCGACGAGCGCCGGCTGCGACGTCGTCGCGATCAACTCCGGGGCGTCGAACGGGACGCGCGGGTCGCGCAGGCCGAGGATGTGCCTCAGTCGCTCGCGGTTAGGCTCGATCGACTTGTTGTACGCCTCTGCCGAGGAGAAGTCGCGCTTCCAGTGGCGGGCGCGTCGCTCGACCGATTTCTCGATCTCGTTCAGCAGGAACTTGTCGACGCCGGCGACGAGCTGCGAAGCGATGTCGCCTTTCATCGTCAGCGGCTTTGTGCCAGGCAGCGGCGCCGGCTCGACGGCTTTCTCCTCCGGGCGAGCCTCCGCGGCCGCCAGGGCAAGAAGGGTGATAGACGCAAACACGATCCGTTTCATCATTCTTCCTCTGGCGGATAGCGTTCGGGTGGGGCGAAAAGGTAACGCAAGCAGAGACTGCCAGACCACGGGCCATAGGTCAACGAAAATCGTGCGGGCGCGCCCGGTTGCTTTATGGTTGCCACGTCTTCGGTCCGGGCCCTATCCTAAACAGAGAGTCCTTCCCACTTAGCCCGCACCGCCGACGGGCCCACCAGGGGCTGCCGATGAATCATTGTTTCTCTCTTCCCGCCAGGGGCAACGGACGTTCCCTTGCCGGTTTCTCTCTCGCGCTGCTCGCGGCCGTCCCGGCCCTCTTTGCCGACGGCAAGCCCGCTCAGCCCGTCGACAAGGACCACGCGGCGAAGATGGCCCGCGGCCTGGCGCTGTTCAAGGAGCAGGTCCGGTCCGTACTGACGAAGCGCTGCCTGCGCTGCCACGGTGGCAAGTCGACCGAGTCGGAGTTTGACCTGCACGACCGTGATGGACTGCTCAAGGGCGGCACCAGCGGCCCGGTGATCGTCCCGGGCAAGGCGCGCGACAGCCGGCTGCTCCGGCTCGTCCGCCATCAGAAGGAGCCGCACATGCCGCAGGGCGGCGCGAAGCTCCCCGACGAGACAATCCGGCACCTCGCCGACTGGATCGACCTCGGTGCCCCCTACGATCGACCCCTGCTCGAGAAGGAAGTCGTCGCCGCCTGGACGCGCAAGGTCGTCCCCGCGGCGGCCCGGCAGTTCTGGTCGTTCCGTCCTCTGCAGCGCGTCGAGCCGCCCACGGTGAAGAACGAGGCCCGGGTCCGCACGCCGGTCGATCGCTTCATCCTGGCGAAGTTGGAGGCGGCCGGCATTGCCCCCAACAACAGCGTCGACCGCCGGCAGCTCCTCCGCCGCGCTTCCCTCGACCTGGTCGGTTTGCCGCCGGCGCCGGAGGAGGTCGATGCCTTCCTGAAGGACAATTCACGCGATGCCTTTGCCAAGGTGGTCGATCGGCTGCTGGCGTCGCCGCGCTACGGCGAGCGCTGGGGTCGGCACTGGCTTGACCTCGCCCGCTTCGCTGAAAGTCACGGCTTCGAGCACGACTACGACCGCCCCACCGCGTACCACTATCGCGACTTCGTCATCCAGGCCCTCAATGACGATCTGCCATTCGACACCTTCGTCAAGTGGCAGCTCGCCGGCGACGAACTGGCTCCCGACAATCCGCTCGCGCTGAAAGCGACGGGCTTCCTCGCCGCGGGAGTCCACAGCACGCAGATCACGCAGCGCGAGGTCGAGAAGCACCGCTACGACGAGTTGGACGACATGATCGCGACGACGGGCACGGCGATGCTCGGGCTGACTGTCGGCTGCGCCCGCTGCCATGACCACAAGTATGACCCCATCCCGCAGGCCGATTATTACCGATTGGTGTCCGCCTTCACCACGACGGTGCGCAGCGAGATCGAGCTGCCTGTCGAGATGGAGGCGTATCGCAAGGCGAAGGCAGCGTTCAATACGGAACACGCTCCGCTCCTGGCCGCCCTTCAGCGATACGAGAAAGAGCAATTACCGGCTCACCTTGCCACCTGGGAGAAGAACGGCGGCGCGAAGGAAAGGCCCGCCTGGTTGGTGCCGGACGTGGTGCAGACGCATTCGCAGGGCGGGGCGACCATTACGCCGCTGGCGGATGGGTCATTCCTCATCAGCGGCCAGAACCCGCCGATGGAAGGGCTGACCTTCACGGTCCACAGCGATCTGACAAATGTCACGGCGGTGCGGCTGGAGGCCCTCTCGCACCCGTCGCTGGTCAAGGGGGGCCCCGGACGCGCCGGCAACGGCAATTTCGCCCTGAGCCATTTCGCACTGACCATCGCGCCGCGCAGCGGCAAGGGCGAGCCCGTGAAGGTGAAGTTCCGGAGCGCTCGCGCCACCTTCGAGCAGAAGGGGCTTCCGGTCAAGGCGGCCATCGATGACGATCCCGTGTCGGCGTGGGCGGTCGATCCGCAGTTCGGCAAGGACCACGCTGCCGTCTTCGAGACCGATAAGCCGATCGGGTTCGAGGGCGGATCGGTGCTCACCTTCCGGTTGATATTCACCAACAACACTCAACACGGCCTGGGCCGGCCGCGGCTGTCTCTGGCGACGGCGGCCACGGCGGACCTGACTTCAACGCCGATGTCCGAAGCCGTCGTGCGGGCGCTGGCAATGCCGGCCGACCGGCGCTCCGCCGAGCAGACGGCGAGCCTGCTGCGCTGGCTCGCCACGCGCGATCCCGGCTGGCAGGCGTTGAATCGCAAGGTACAGGACCACCTGGCGAAGGAGCCAAAGCGGAAGAAAGTCAAGGTGTTGATCTCAACGGAGGGCCTGCCGGCCGTTCGGCTGCACACGCAGGGCGCCGACTTCCTGAACGAGACGCACTTCCTCCGCCGCGGCGACCCGGACCAGAAACAGGGCGCCGCACCGCTCGGCTATCTTCAGGTGCTGATGACGGCGTCGGACGGAGCGAAACACTGGTCGGCGAAACCGCCGAGTGGGTGGCGGACCTCGTATCGGCGCACCGCCCTGGCGAACTGGATGACTGATGCGGAACACGGAGCGGGACACCTACTCGCGCGCGTGATCGTCAACCGTCTATGGCAGCATCACATGGGCCGTGGCCTCGTCGCCACGCCGAGCGACTTCGGCACACGCGGCGAAAAACCGACGCACCCCGAACTGCTCGACTGGCTGGCGTCAGAGTTGATCCGCAACGGATGGCGTCTGAAGCCGATCCACAAACTCGTCGTGATGAGCGCGACCTACGCCGAGAGTTCCGCGCGCGACGAGCGGAAGGAGACGAAGGACCGCGACAATCATCTGTTCTGGCGACGGCCCGTGCTGCGGCTGGAGGCCGAGGCGGTCCGCGACTCGCTGCTGGCGGTCGGTGGAATGCTCGACACGACCATGTACGGTCCCGGCACGCTCGACGAGGCGAGCCGGCGACGGAGCATCTACTTCACCGTCAAGCGCAGCAAGCTGATCCCGATGCTGCAAGTGTTCGACGCTCCGGAGTCGCTGGTCAGCCTCGGCGAGCGGCCGGCGACCACGATCGCGCCGCAGGCGCTGCTGTTGATGAACAACGCCCACGTTCGCTCCTGGGCCCGTGGCTTTGCTCGCCGCATCGCTCCAGCGGAGTTGACGCCGATCGAGACAGCGGTCGCGAGCGGCTACCGGATCGCCCTGACACGCGAGCCGACGCGGCAGGAGCTGGCCGACTCGGTCGCGTTCATCAAGTCGCAGTTGGCCTCGTCCACGGCAGAGGGTAGAAAGGACGCAAGAGAGCACGCCCTGGCCGATTTCTGCCAGGTGCTCATGTGCCTGAACGAGTTCGTCTACGTGGATTGAAAGCGAAAAGACAGGAGGGAAGAGTCATGGACTCGAACCCGGAACGGCAACTGAATGAAGCTGCTTATCGACAGCTGAAACCCACGATCGACCAGCAGTACCCTCCGGGGCGGTTTGTGGCAATCCACGAGGGGAGGATCGTAGACGACGCAGCCAGTTTCCGCGAACTCGATGAAGCTCTGACCGCCAAGGGGTTCACTTCGAGGGATATTCTGGTCGTGCAAGCGGGGATTGACTACCCGGACTACGCCGACATCCTCGGGCTGAGGCTTCTTGGATGAGTGGCGCAAGCCTGGAACAGCGGAATCCTTATAAAGGCACCAGGCCACGCGCCTGGGTTCGCGTCCAGCTACTGGCACTTGACGGCAGCACGGAAGAGGTAGACCTGCTCGCGGATACGGGAAACCCTTTCGCCCTGGTCATTGGCTCTGTCAGGATGGGCCGGGTCATCCGGCGTGGCGTCCCACCCGTGACCACCAACTTTGGCCGAATGAACGGCGGTTGGGTGCGCGTCATGATCCCGGATGTGGGGTTCGACGAGGAAGTGCTAGGTTACGCAAGTGACAGGGTAGTCAATACCGCCCAGCGTGACAGCCCGGACTTTGAGGGGCTCGTCGGGCTTCCCCTCTTGCGCATGCTGGAGTATGGCGGGGATGCCGATTGGTTCTGGATTCGCCCGCAGGGCAGCAACCCATAAGAGACTTGTGAGGCCGTTCATGGACATCCCGACTGTCTTCGCCCCACCCCACCCGGTCTACCGCACCCGCCGCGAGTTCCTCCAACGCGCCGGCGGCGGGGCTGGTTTGCTCGCTCTCGCCGGGCTGCTCGACCAGCAGGGGCTCCTCGGCGCCGAGGTGGCGGCCAACCCGCTGGCGCCGAAGAAGGGACACTTCTCCGCGAAGGCCAAGGCGGTCATCTGGCTATTCATGAACGGCGGGCCATCGCACGTCGATACCTGGGACTACAAGCCCGAACTGGAGAAGCGCCACGGCCAGGAGCTGAAGGGTTTCGACAAGACGACCGGCTTCTTCGTCAACCAGGTCGGCCCGCTGATGAAGTCGCCGTTCAGGTTCCGGCAGCACGGCAGCTGCGGCGCCTGGGTCTCGGACTTGTTCCCGAACATGGCCAAGCACGTCGACAAGATGGCGTTCCTGTACTCGTGCTGGACCGACTCGAACAACCACTCGCCGGCACTGTTCAAGATCAACACCGGCATGAGCCGCATGGGCTTCCCGTGCGTCGGCGCCTGGGTCACCTACGGCCTGGGCAGCGAGAGCCAGAACCTGCCGGCGTTCGTCACCATGTACGACACCCTCGGTCGCGGTATCCCCAAGGGCCACGCTCAGAACTGGGGGGCCGGCTTCCTGCCCGGCGTCTACCAGGGGACGGCCCTCCGGCCCCAGGGGGCGCCGATCGACAACCTCGCCCCGCCGTCCGGCATGACGCCCGACCGCCAGCGCGCCCAACTCGACCTGCTGGCGAAGCTCAACCGCCGCCAGCTCGAACAGCGGCCCGGCGAGTCCGAGCTGTCCGCACGGGTCGAGTCGTTCGAGCTGGCCTATCGCATGCAAATGGCGGCCCCCGAGGCCCTCGACCTGGCCAAAGAACCTCAGCACATTCAGAAACTCTACGGCCTCGACGATCCGAAATGTACCCACTTCGCCCGGCAGTGTCTGATCGCGCGCCGGCTGGTGGAGCGTGGCGTGCGCTTCGTGCAGATCTACTCCGGGGGGATGGAGAACCAGCTCTCCTGGGACGGGCACAATGACATCGCCGGCAATCACTCCGGCTTCGCGCGCGAGACGGACGTGCCGATCGCGGGCCTTTTGACCGACCTCACCGCGCGCGGGCTGCTCGATTCGACGCTGGTCATCTGGGGCGGCGAGTTCGGGCGGCTGCCGGTGACGCAGACGGGAGCGAAGCCGGGCCGCGACCATAACCCCCATGCCTTCACCGTTTGGCTCGCTGGCGGGGGCGTCAAGGGCGGCACGCTGTACGGCAGGACGGACGAGGTCGGCCTCAAGGCGGCCGAGAATCGCGTCAGCGTCAACGACCTGCACGCGACGATCCTGCACCTGCTCGGCCTGGATCACAAGCGCCTGACCTACCGCTACAATGGCCGCGACTTCCGCCTCACCGACGTCGCGGGCAACGTCGTCAAGCAGGTCGTGGCGTGACAGATCAGGAGACGGGGCACGGTTCCGGGATTGCGTCGAGGAGGTCGTGGTCGACCAGCGTTCGCATCTGCCGCAGGGCGTTCCGCTTCAGCCGGAAGACCTGGTCGCGCGTCCGATCGAGTTCACGGGCCAGCTCATTCAGTGTGGCTGCACCGCCCTCCAGGCCGAAACTCCGCACCAACACCGTCTTCCCCAGCGGCGGGTCGAGCCGGTCGAGGGCCTCACGCAGCACGCGCCGCAGGTAGCCGAGCGCTTCCCCCCGGTCGACCCCCTCGCAATCGCCGTCATCCAGGAAGCCGCCGTCCTCGACGTGCTCCAAGAGCAGCGGACGATACTCGCACTCGAAGACGGAACGAGCCGCCTCGATGCTGGTGGCGGCCATGCGGCAACTGCGCGTCGGCCCCAGGCCCAGCGCCCGCCGCCGGGCCTCGTTGATCGCGTACAGCGGTAGCCGGACCAGCGCCGAACTGTACGCCTCCATCAGCATGAAGTGCTGGATGACGACGTAGGCGTACGTGGTGAAGCTCGTGCCGCGGTCGGCGCGGTAGGCCTGCCGGGCCCGCAGGTAGCCGAGATAGCCGGCCCCGAGGTAGGCGTCGACGTGCGACCCCAGCCGCCGGCGGCAGAGCGGACTGCTCTCGATCAGGTGCCGCGCGACGCTCACAATCAATTTCAGGTGCGGAAAGTCGCTCGAGTGCGCCATGTCGCCTGGTCCCTCCTTCCTCGCCGATCACGGCGGTGCCGCTCTCTGGAGGATAGCCGCACCGGACGAGGGAGACAATGCGGTCCCGGAATCCTCGCCACACGATTCTGGCCGGGAGGAGTAAAAAAAGATTTGCCGCGACGCGGGCGGGGTGGTATCTACAATAGCTCGCACGGCCGGAAAACCAGGACGCCTCGGTCGAGCGGGGCGATGGGAGGCCGCCATGTCCGGAGTGATCCTGATGCGCAGCATGCTGTTGCTGGCAGTCGGCGAGAGTGCCCGGCAAAACGTGTCGATCTTCGACCCGGCCTCGCCGCAGGCGGAATCGATCCGCAACCTGGGCATCCTCGTCCTCGCCATCACGGGCGGCATCTTCCTCGTCGTCGAGGGCATCCTCTTCTACACGATGTTCCGCTTCCGCCGCGGCGCTCCTCCGGGCCCGCTTGTACCGAACCCCGACCCGAAAGTTCCGCCCCCGGTCACGGTCGAGCCGGCCGGCACGTCGCCGGAGCCGCCCCAGGTCTACGGCAGCAAGCCGATCGAGATCGCCTGGACAGCGGCCCCGACGCTCGTCGTCCTCATCCTCCTCCTGGTCATCACGCGCACCCTGTGGGAGATCGCCCCTGACCGGCCCGAGCCTCACGAGGGAGACAATGCCCTGTTCGTCACCGTCATCGGCCGGCAGTGGTGGTGGGAGTATCGCTATGACCATTACAACGGTCGACCGCTAGGCTTCACCACGGCCAACGAGCTGCACATCCCCGTTGGCCGGGATGGCAAGGACTATCCCGTCTACCTGACGCTGCAGTCCGCCGACGTCTGTCACAGCTTCTGGGTACCGCGGCTGGCCGGCAAGACGGATCTCATCCCGGGACGCACCAACCACATGACGTTTCACACCGCCACCGCCGGCCTGTACGTCGGCCAGTGCGCGGAATACTGCGGCACGCAGCACGCCAAGATGCTGCTCCGCGTGAACGCCCAACCCTCCGAGGAGTTCGAGAGTTGGCTGCGCCACGAGGAGCAGCCAGCCACAGACGTTGAGACGGTTCGCGAGGACAAGCACGTCTTCCTCAAACAGTCATGCGTCAACTGTCACCTCGTGCGAGGCACGGAAAAAGACACCCCGGCCCGGCGCCGCGAGTACGCGCCGGACCTGACGCACCTGATGAGCCGCAAGACCCTCGCCTCGGGCATCATCGTGAACGACGTGAAGACCCTGCGCGATTGGGTGCGCGACCCGCAGAACATCAAGGCCGGCTGCCTGATGCCGGCGTTCGGGCTGAGCGACCGCGAGCTGGACAGCGTCGTGCGCTACCTGCTGACACTTCGCTGAGAAGTGGGGCAGGTCGCTGACCTGCCAGCCGCGAGGCAGGGAGGCAGGTCAGCGACCTGCCCCACGACCGACCGGGAGTTGAAGCATGGCCGTCGCTGAACAGACGACGTCGGAACCCAAGCCGGACGCGGCCGCCGAGCACGGGCCGGAGCCGGGCTCGCTGCTCGACTGGCTGACCACCGTCGACCACAAGAAACTCGGCCTCTTGTATATCTTCCTGAGCCTGTTCTTCCTGGTCGTCGGCGGCATCGAGGCGCTCTTGATGCGCTGGCAGCTCATGTGGCCCGACTACGACTTCGTGACCCGGGATCGGTTCAACGCCCTGTTCACCATGCACGGCACCACGATGGTCTTCTTCGTGGGCATGCCGATCCTGATCGGGCTGGGCAACTACTTCGTGCCGCTGATGATCGGGGCCCGCGACATGGCCTTCCCGCGCCTGAATGCTTTCGGTTTGTGGGCGACTCTGTTCGGCGGGTTCCTGGTCTATTTCAGCTTCGCCACCGGCGGGGCGCCGGCCCTCGGCTGGTTCGCCTACGCGCCGCTGACCGAGAAGACCTTCTCGCGCGGACCGGCGACCGACCTGTGGGCGCTGGGACTGATCGTGAGCGGGGCCGGCACCATCGCGGGCGGCGTCAACTTCATTGCCACCATCCTGGGGATGCGCGCCCCCGGCATGACACTGTTCAAGGTCCCGTTCTTCGTCTGGACGATGCTGTGGACCTCCTTCCTGATCCTGGTGGCTATCCCGCCGCTGACCGCCGGGCTGATCATGATCCTGCTCGACCGCAACCTGGGGGCGCACTTCTTCGACGCGCAGAACGGCGGCTCGGCGATCATGTGGCAGCACATGTTCTGGTTCTTCGGCCATCCGGAGGTCTACATCCTTATCCTGCCGGTCTTCGGCATGGTCTCGGAGATCATCCCGGTCTTCTCGCGCAAGGTACTGTTCGGCTACGAGTTCATGGCCGCGGCCACGATGGGCATCGCCTTCGTCAGCCTGGGCGTCTGGGCGCACCACATGTTCACCGTAGGGATGACCCGCACACAGGACCTCTTCTTCGTGGCGTCCACGCTGATCATCTCGATCCCCACCGGCATCAAATTCTTCAACTGGCTGGCGACGATGTACGGAGGCCGGCTTCGCTTTGAGTCGCCAATGCTCTTCTGTTTCGGCTTCCTGTCGATGTTCCTGATCGGCGGACTGACGGGTATCATGCTGGCGGCGGCGCCGTTCACCTTCCAGCTGTCCGACACCTACTTCGTCGTCGCCCACTTCCACTGGGTGCTGATCGGCGGGACGCTGTTCGGCACCTTCGCGGGCATCTACTACTGGTATCCCAAGATGACCGGCAGGATGCTCGACGAGCGGTTGGCAAAGTGGCAATTCTGGCTGCTCTACATCGGCTTCATGCTGACCTTCGGGCCGATGCACATCTCGGGGATGCTCGGCATGGCCCGCCGCATCTACACCTACGAGGCGGACCGCGGCTGGATGTTCTGGAACCAGCTGACGACCGTGGGAGCGTTGATCCAGGCACCGAGTTTTGCGATCTTCATCTGGAACGTGATCGTGTCGTGGCGGAAGGGGAAACCGGCGGGCGACAACCCGTGGGATGCCTGGACGCTGGAGTGGGCGACGGCCTCGCCGCCGCCGTCGTATAACTTCGAGGAGGTCCCGGTGGTACACAGTCGCCGGCCGCTGTGGGACCTGAAGCATCCGGACGACCCGGACTGGAAGTACGAACATGAGTGAGCGGAGGGCCGTGCCGTGAACGAGCTGACCGCACCCGCGGCGCCTCCCGCCGGACAGGAGCCGGCGCCCGGTGCCGGCGAGACGCCGAGCGGGCCCGAAGCACCGCCGCCGATCACGCCGGAGAAAACGCTGCAGCCGGCGCAGTGGGGCATGATCTGCTTTCTCGCCTCGGAAGCGGCGTTCTTCTGCACGCTGATCACGGCCTACTTGACGTTCCTGGGCAGCGCCGCGGCTGACGCCGACCCGAAGCCGGCCGATGCGCTGAAGCTGTCGCTGCTGGTCATCGCGTCCACCCTCTGCCTGCTGTCCAGCAGCTTCACCGTTCACAAGGCGGAGGGCGCGCTACGAGCGGGGAGGCAGGGAGGCTTCTGCCTGTGGTGGGGACTCACGATTCTGCTCGGCGTGATCTTTCTGACGGGTACGGGGGTCGAGTGGCGCGAGCTGATTGTCGAGAAACACCTGACCATCAGTCGCAACCTGTTCGGCACGAGCTACTACACGCTGGTCGGCTTCCACGCCCTGCACGTGACGGGGGGGGTGATCGCCATGTCGGTCGTACTCGGCATGGGGCTGCGCAACGAGGTGACGGCGAAGAACCATCTCGGCGCTGAGATGGTGGCCTGGTACTGGCACTTCGTCGATGGGGTTTGGGTGGTGGTATTCACGGTGGTCTACCTGGTGGGGAGCTAGGATTTGCCGCTTGCGGCTTTGCAGCTCTGCTAAGCCGCAAGCGGGGGAAATCAACGAGGCTGGGAACCAATGGCAAGCGAGCCACATGCGGTCCCGGAGTCGCCGCACGGCCACGACGGTCACGGCGCCGTCGAGATGCCGCGACCGACCATCGCGCCGCTCGTCGTGTCCCTGGGGATGGCGCTGCTCGCCACGGGCGTGGCGTTCGGGCTGAGCTTCCTGATTGCGGGGATCGTCCTGCTGGCCTGCGGGCTGGCGCTCTGGAGCGGACAGCTGCTGCCGGGCCGGGGCCACATCCACGAGCCGATAGTCGAGCCGGAGCAGCGGCCCAAGGTCGTGACCGCGGCGCCGGGGACCGTCGAGCACCTTCAAGAGGGCAAGGTAGGATACCGCTTCCGCCTGCCTCTCGAGGTCCACCCGGTTTCTGCCGGTGTCAAAGGCGGGATCGTCGGCGGACTGCTGATGATCGTGCCGGCGTTGGCGTGGGGCGTTTTCAGCGGACACGGCATCTGGTATCCTGTCAACCTGCTGTCCGGCATGGTTCTGCCTGGCATCGGCAAGATGGAAGTCGCGGAACTGGAGCAGTTTAACTTCGGGATGCTGATCGCGGGAGTGCTCATCCACGTCACGACATCGGTAATCATGGGCCTGATGTACGGCGTACTGCTGCCGACACTGCCGGACATCCCGCAGTCGATGGCCTGGGCTGCCCTGCTGGCACCGATCCTGTGGACCGCGGCGAGCTACTTCCTGCTGAGCCTTGCTCAGCTCGAACTTCCGAAGGGCGCCTGGCCCTGGTTCATCCTGTCGCAGTTCGTGTATGGCCTGGTGATGGCCGTCGCCGTCGTCGGCCAGACGGGGCATCACCGGCCAGTCGTGTCGGGCATCCTGGGCGGGCTTCTCGGCGGAGCGCTGATGACGCTCCCGGCGATCCTGTGGGGGCTGACCCACGGGACCGTCTGGTATCCGGTCAACCTGCTCGCCGCCATGGTCGTCCCCGGCGCGAGCGAACTGACCCAATTCCATGCCGACTGGTTCGCCATCGCGTGCCTCATGCATGCGATCCTGTCGGCGGGCTTTGGCGTCGCGTACGCTCTGCTGGCGCCGAAGCTGCGACCGATCCCGGCGCCGCTGGCCTGGGGCGGACTGTTGTTCCCCCTGTTCTGGACGGGGATGAGCTACAGCCTGATGGGAGTCGTCAACCCTGTGTTTCAGGACCACGTCGACTGGCCGTGGTTCATTGTCTCGCAGTTCGTCTTCGGGATGGCGGCGGCGATCGTGGTGGTGCGCTCGGAGAAGGTTTACATTCAGCCCAAGGGGAAGGGCCCTGACCGCGTGGCCGACTTCGTGACCGGCTGAACCAACCCGAAGCGCCAGCGAGGGACACTCAACCCCGAAGTGCGAGCGAGGGAGAAAGACGTGAAGGAGAACCGGATCAACGAGGGACGACCGCGTCGCGGCCGGTTCACCTTGGTATCTTGGCATCTTGTCACCTTGTCCGCTCTGTTCGCGGTCGGGTGTAACTGGCCCGGCAAGCCGAACCCCGACGAGCGCCCGGTGCCGCCGGAGTATGTGCTGGCGTTCGACGCCCTGTACAAGCGCAACTGCGCCGGCTGTCACGGGGCCGACGGCACCCTGGGACCGGCCCCGCCGCTGAATGACTCTCTCTTCCGCGCGGTGGTGGACGAGAAGGAACTGAAGGACGTCATCAGCAGAGGGCGGCGGAGCGGGTCGGGGACGAAGGACGATCTGCGGACATCCATGCCGGCTTTCCTCAAGGAACACGGGGGAACACTGTCGGAAGCGCAAGTCAAGGTGCTGGTTTACGAGATCAAGGGAATTCGTTACCGGGTTGAGCGCGAGGGCGAGGAGTACGACGCCAAGGTCGAGGTCGTCAAGGAGGGCGAGAAGACCACCCTACGCCAGGTTGACAAAGTCGACCCTCGATCCCCGACGTGGGGCATCCCCCAGCCCTTGGCGAAAGATACGCCGCCCTACCTGGCGTCGAAGAGGGGGGACAAGGACCGGGGGGGGGCTGGTGTTCGACCGCGCCTGTGCCATTTGCCATGGCGACAACGGCAAGGGCACCAAGGAAAACGACCGACTTGTCATCAACCATCCCGCGCTACTGGGCCTCATCAGCGACCGCGAACTGCGACGCATCGCCATCACCGGGCGGCCCGATCTCGGCATGCCGAACTACGCGGAGACGGGGCCCAATGGGGAGCGTGGAGATTTCAAGCCGCTGACCGCGGACGAGATCACGGATTTGGTCGCCTTCCTGGCCTCCTGGAGGCGCGAGGGAGTTGCCAGGGGCAAATGACCCCCACGGGGGCGACGACGGGACAGACTACCTTTCTGACAGCATTCACGGGATGGACAACGATGGAACCTGAAGCAACGCAGAACCCCCCGGCCGACGCCCCCAGCCGGCGCAGCTTTTTCTGGTGGCTGACCGCGGGAGCGTCCGCGGTGGCCGCGGTGGCCGCAGGCATTCCCCTGCTGGGCTATTTCCTGAGCACGCGCAAGCGGGACGCCAAGTGGATCAACCTCGGCCCGGGGAGCGCGTTCCCGGTCGCCGAAACGCGGATGAAGACCTTTGAAAACACGCTCAAGGAGCCGTGGGACGGGATGACCGCCAACACCGGCGTCTACGTCCGCAACCTCGGCAAGGACAAGGACCAGAAGGATCGGTTCCTGGTGCTGGCCGTCAATTGCGCCCACCTGGGCTGCCCGGTGGCCTGGTTTGCGGAGTCCGGTCTGTTCATGTGCCCCTGCCACGGCGGTGTTTACTACGCCAACGGCGAGCGCGCCTCGGGGCCGCCGCCCCACGGGATGTTCCACTGCGACTGGAAGGTGGACAAGAAAGGCCAACTGTGGGTCCAGGCCCCTCACTACCCCACCGAGGCGGACCCGCTGGTGAAAGACAACAAGCCGAAGGTGTGACACACAAATTAGCCCGAAGCGCAAGCGAGGAAGCCAAAGAACCTCGCTTGCGCTTCGGGCTAATCGGAGGCGGGCGATGAAGCGGTTGTTGCAGAACGTCGGGAACTGGTTCGAGTCCCGCCTGGGACTGCGCGCGGCCTTCGCGCCGGTGGCGGCGCACCCCGTCCCGAAAGAGATCGCCGGGCCGATGGGTTGGTGGTACGTCTTCGGCAGTGCCTCCGTCACGCTCCTGGTGATCCAGATCCTGTCCGGCATCGGCCTGGCGATGGTCTACGTCCCCTCGGCCGACCAGGCCTACCAGAGCCTGCTGTTCCTCGACTACCAGCAGCCACTCGGCTGGTTCCTGCGGGCGCTCCACTACTATGCCGGGTCTGGCATGGTCGTGATGGTCATTGCCCACATGACCCAGGTATTTCTGCACGGGGCGTACAAGTATCCGCGCGAGCTGACGTGGACCCTGGGCGTCGTGCTGTTCCTGCTGACGCTCGGCATGTTCTTCAGCGGCCAGATCCTGCGCTGGGACCCGGACGCGTACTGGGGCCTGGCGGTCGCCGGATCGATGGCGGGGCGGGTACCGTTGCTGGGCCCGTGGATCGTCGAGTTGCTGCTGGGCGGGCCGATCATCGGGGGCGGCGCCCTGAGCCGCTTCTTTGCCCTGCACGTCTTCATCATCCCCGCCCTGCTCCTGATCGTCCTGGCCCTGCACCTGTGGCTGGTCGTGAAGCTGGGTGTCAGCTCTCCGCCGGTCCCCGGCCGGACCGTCGACCCCAAGACGTACGACGCGGAGTATCACAAGGAGATGGAGACGACGGGCGTTCCCTTCTCGGCGGAGCCGATGCTGAAGGATGTCCTCGCCTCCGCCGTGGCAGTGACGCTCGTTGTGCTACTCTCCGCGATCCTGGGACCGAAGGGACCGGAACTCCCGCCCGATCCGACGCTGTCGGGCGCCAACCCGCGGCCGGAGTGGCCGTTTTTGTGGCTGTTCGGTCTGCTGTCGCTGAGCCCTCCGGAGGCCGAGACGTTCATCATCCTGGTCTTCCCGGTGATCCTGATCGGGGTGCTGTTCCTGGTGCCGTTCGTGTCCAACCGCGGTGAGCGGGCGCCAAGTCGCCGACCGCTCGGGGTGCTTGTGGTGGTGGTGATCTACGCCGCCCTGGCCGCCCTGACGTACCAGGGCATCACCGCCCCGTGGTCGCCGAACATGACCGCCTGGAGCGGCGAGCCGATCCCGGAGAAGATCGTCCGTCGCAGCACGCCGGTAGAATTGCAGGGAGCACTGGTTTTCCAGAACAAGAACTGCCGCAACTGTCACGCCCTGGAGGGCACGGGCGGACAGCGCGGGCCGGACCTGACCGCGGTCGGCACGCGCCTGACGCGCGACCAGCTCATCGACCAGGTGAGCAACGGGACGCCGGGCGGCGGCAACATGCCGGCGTATGGCAAGCAACTCAGCGCCGCGGAGATGGAGGCCCTCGCCGAGTTCCTGACTTCCCTGCGCCCGAAGGGCCAGTCGGCGGCTCAGCCCGCCCACACACGCTGACAGGCTGAACCAGCCCGACGCGCCAGCGAGAGACACCCGTGAGCCCGACGCTCGACGCCTTCCTGCGCTCCTGGCCGTTTGAGCCCTGGCTCCTCACTGCGCTGCTGCTGTCTGCCTGGGTCTACTGGCGCGGCTGGCGTGTCCTGTATCGACGGGATGCGGCTCGCTGGCACGCCGGGCATCTGTGGGCCTTCCTGGGTGGGCTGGCGGCGATCTTCCTGGCGCTGGCGTCGCCGATCGAGCCGTTCGCGGCCTTGCTGCTACAGGTCCACATGCTGCAGCACCTGCTGCTGTCGATGGTGGCGCCGCCGCTGCTGTGGCTGGGGGCGCCGCTGTTTCCGCTCTTGCGCGGCCTGCCGGCCCCGGTCCGCACCTACTGGGCCGCGCCCGTTTTCCGCTCGCCGTTGGTGCGGCGGCTGTTCGGACGGCTGACGCACCCCGGCACGGCCCTGCCGCTGTTCGCCGCCGCGTTCTGGCTCTGGCACGTCCCGGCCCTGTACGACCTCGCCCTGCGCTCGGACGGCTGGCACTTCGTGCAGCACGCCTGTTTCCTCGGCACGGGCCTCCTGTTCTGGTATCCGGTAGTCCGTCCCTACCCGAGCCGGCCGCGCTGGTCGCTCTGGCTGCTGTTTCCCTACCTGATCGCGGCGGACGTGCAGAACACGATCCTGTCGGCGCTGCTCACGTTCTCCAGTCAAGTGCTCTATCCCCATTACGCGCAGGTGCCGCGGCTGGGAGGGCTGCCTGCCCTGGACGATCAGTCAGCGGCCGGCGTCCTCATGTGGGTGCCCAGCTCGCTGGCTTACCTCTTGCCGCTGTTTGGTCTCGGCGTCCGGCTGATGTCCGGCGGCGCAGACTTCGTGGCCGGGGCTGAGTCCGCGAAGCCCCGGGGTAGTGCCGGGGCTTCGCGGACTCAGCCCCGGCCACGAAGCCTCCGCCTCTCACTCCCTCTCATGACACCGTCCCAGGCTCCGGTCCCCGTGTCCTCTTTCGACCTGCTCCGCGTGCCGCTGCTGGGCCGGTTCCTGAAATGGCGCCACGCCCGCCTCTGTCTGCAACTGCCCCTGCTGCTGGTGGCCGTCGCGGTGGTGCATGACGGACTTTCCGGGCCTGCGGTGGGCCCGATGAACCTCGCCGGCGTGCTGCCGTGGGTCCACTGGCGCGGCCTGCTGATCCTGGGGCTGCTCGTGGCGGGCAACGTCTTCTGCCTGGCGTGCCCGTTCATGCTGCCGCGGGCCATCGCGCGGCGTTTCCTGCCGCGCGGCCGCGCGTGGCCGCGCTGGCTGCGGGGCAAGTGGCTGGCGATCGTCCTGCTCGCGCTGTTCCTGTGGGCGTACGAGGCCTTCTCGCTGTGGGATAGCCCGTGGTGGACCGCCTGGATCGTCCTCGCCTACTTCGCGGCGGCGCTCGTGGTCGACGGCTTCTTCCGCGGTGCCGCGTTCTGCAAGTACGTCTGCCCGATCGGCCAGTTCAACTTTGTGCAGTCGCTGGCCTCGCCCCTGGAGGTCAAGGCCCGCGACGCGGCCGTCTGTGCTTCGTGCCGGACGAAGGACTGCATCCGTGGCCGTGACGGCATCCCTGGCTGCGAGTTGCACCTGTTTGTGCCGCGCAAGGCAGGCAACATGGACTGCACCGCCTGTCTCGACTGCGTCCACGCTTGCCCGCACGAAAACATTGGCCTGGTCGCCGCCCCTCCGGCGGCAGACCTGTGGCACGATCCCCATCGTTCCGGCGTCGGTCGACTCGGCAAGCGCCCGGACATCGCGGCCCTGGTGCTGCTGCTCGTGTTCGGTGCCTTCGCCAACGCCGCAGGCATGGTCGCTCCCGTGGTGGAGTGGCAGGAACGGCTCGGCGCCCCGCGCCTGCTGACGATAACGATGTTCTCCCTGTTGGCCCTGGTCGCGCTACCACTGATGACGGCGGGTGCCGCTGCTTCCCTGGGTCGCTGGTGGGGTCGGGAAACGGCGAGTCTGCTGGAGGTGGGCACGCGCTATGCCTACGCTCTGTTGCCGCTGGGATTTGCGATGTGGTTGTCTCACTACTCGTTCCACTTCCTGAGCAGCTACGACACGGCGGTGCCCGTCGCCCAGCGCTTCGCGGCCGACGTCGGCGGCGTCTCCCTCGGCGAGCCGCAGTGGGTCGCCGCCTGCTGCCGCCCGGTCGGCACCTGGCTGCTTCGGCTGGAAGTCCTCTTCCTCGATGTGGGACTCTTGCTGTCGCTGTACACCGGCTATCGGATCGCCCTGTCGCGGTCGCCGCGGCTGTCGCTGGCCCTGAAGGCGCTGACGCCGTGGGCGCTGCTGATCCTGCTGCTGTTCGCCGCGGGTGTTTGGATCGTGTTCCAGCCGATGCAGATGCGCGGCACCCTGGAAGGATGAAGGATGCAAGGTACGATACGATTCCCTGTTGTCTGCGTCTTTGTTTCATGCTTCATGCTTCATGCTTCATCCTCTCTGAGGGCGGACGGGGGGGCCCTGTGTCTGCTGGAGCGGGCGGGCGGGTATCAGGTGGCCGTCTTCACCTCGCCGACGCCGTTGCGGGCCGGGCCGGTGGATGTCAGTATCCTTGTGCAAGACGCTTCGACCAGGGAACAGCTGCCAGGGGCTCGCGTGGTCGTCCGGCTGAGACGGCGCGGCACGACCGGGCCACCGCTGGAATATCAGGCCACGACCGAGACAGCGACCAACAAGCTCTTCCATGCGGCGAAGTTCGACCTGCCCGAACCAGGACGCTGGGAAGTTGAGGTCCGCATTGACAGCCCGCTCGGGTCGGCCAGGGTGAGGTGCGAGGTGGAAGCAGTCGGGCCGCTACCGCGCTGGCTCGAAGTGTGGCCGTGGGTCGGCTGGCCGGCCCTGGCGATCTTGCTGTTCTGCGTCCATCAACGCCTGGTCCGTCGGCGAGTACGCTTGCTGGCCCCAGCCGCAAGCGGCAGCAGGGGAGAAAGAGAGGACAACATGAGAATGGATCGATTCGTTTGGTTGCTGCTGGTGCTGGCAGTTCCGGCCGTGGCGCAGAAGAAGCCCGTGGACGTTTTCACCGACCCCGACAAGGCTGGCCCCGACTTCAAGACGCAGGGCGAGTACCAGGGCGACATTGCCGGCAAGAAGTACGGCGCCCAGGTGGTGGCGCTGGGCGATGGCAAGTTCGACGTCTACTTCCTCGCGGGCGGTCTGCCCGGCGCCGGCTGGGACGGCAAGACGCGCCGGCGTGTCTCCACCACCGTCGCCCGCGGCAAGACGCTCTTCTCGACGACCGAGTGGAACGGCGAGATTGGCAACGGGCAACTCGCCGGCGAGACCGCCGACAAGAAACTGATCAGCCTGAAGCGTGTTGAGCGGAAGAGCCCGACACTGGGGGAGAAGCCGCCGCAAGGGGCGGTCGTGCTGTTTGACGGCAGCAGCGCCGACGAGTGGGCCAACGGCAAACTGGTCGAAGGCAACCTCCTCCGCTGGGGCACGCACAGCAAGAAGGGATTCGCCACCGGCAAGCTGCACGTCGAGTTCCGCACGCCGTTTCAGCCGAAGGCGCGCGGGCAGGGGCGCGGCAACAGCGGTGTCTACATCCACAACACCGAAATCCAGGTGCTCGACAGTTTCGGCCTGACTGGCGCGAACAACGAGTGCGGGGCGTTCTACGGCTACGCCAAGCCGGTGGTCAACATGTGCCTGCCGCCGCTGTCATGGCAGACCTACGATGTGGAGGTAAAGCCGGGCAGCAAGGAGGGCGAATTGCTGGCAACGGTCTGGCACAACGGCGTGAAGGTCCACGACGACTTCCCGCTCAAGGGGTCGGCGTCGAAGCCGGTGTCGATCCTTTTGCAGGATCACGGCAACCCGGTTGCGTATCGCAACATCTGGTTCGTCCCGAGCGAGTAGGTAACTTAGCCCGACGCGCGAGCGAGGAATGCAGCAACCCTCGCTCGCGCGTCGGGCTAAAAAGAGGCCTCGAGCACGAAGCGCGACCACGTCTCGAATTCGTCGGCCTGCGCTCGCAGCTCCAACAACGGCGCGAAACCGGCTCGCGTCAGCACCTGCTCGCGGCGACGCACCTTCGGCTCGTCCAGGTCGAAGACATGAACGATCCCCAGGTGTACCTGCCCGACCGCGTTGCTGTCGTCATTGATCAGGCCGACGCAGCGCTCCCGATACGTTGTCTGGAGATGGACCTCCTCCTCGACCTCGCGCTGCATGCCGGTGCGATAGGGATCGTCGAACAGTCCGCTGTCGCCGGCGCTGATGTGCCCGCCGACGCCGACCGACCGCAGCGCCCGCAGCCGGTCCTCCGTCGCTTTCTTGCCGCGTGTGTAGTGGAACAGCTGATCGCCCCAGCGGAGCACGACATAGGGGATGATCTGTTTGAATGACGGGTCGGTCTCGACCTCCGCCCGCGGCCGGTAGCTGAGCCGGGCCAGGTCGAGCAAGCGCGGCAGGTAGTCGTCCACACGCGGGCTGAATCCCTGGAAGACGCCAATCTCATGGAACAGTGCCGTCGGCACCACCAGCACGCGCTCCGTCGATTTCTCGCTCACGGGCTCCCTCCCTGGTTGAGTTTCCTCTCCAGCAAGTCGACCATCTCCTCCGGCCGGAGGTCTGAGTTCTTGTATCGCTCGATGCCGTGTTTGTACAGCAGGCCGCGTAACTGACGACTCGCTGGCCCGAGGTGCCACAGGTCTCGACCCGCGCGTTTCGGGTCGGGCGTGCCGAGGTGGACATCGATCGCATGCAGCAACTCCGTCGGCACGTCGTGACGATCGACCGACAGTACCGCGGCGGCACGCAGCGGGTCGGGAATCGGCCCGACCGCGCCGCCGAAAGCGAGCACGGCGCCGGGCACGGCCGGTCGCTCCGGCACTTTCAGGCGGGTCGAGAGTTGTCGCAGCCGGGTGGCCAGGACGCGGGTCTGCTCCGCGCTCAGCGGAGCGAACTTCTCCACCGACGGCGGCTCGAAGGCCGAATCGCTGGGGGACCGGCGCTCGGGCTCCTTGTCGCCCTCCTTGTCCTTGAGCAGAGCGAAGATCAACGGCAGGAAGAAGACGATGGCCAGTAGGAACAGGGCGAGCTTCCTCGTCTCTTTGTAGCTACGGCGCGAGAAGAGAGCGTCCAGCTCCTCCTGGTTGCCGGCCTCCGCCGCGGTTTGCAGGGCCAACTCGTAATGCCCTTCGGGGTAGTCGCCGGCCTTCTCCTCGAGGATGTACGTGGCGAACATGCCCGGGTCGAGCCGCGGCACCACGAGGGCATCGAAGCCCAACGCGTTGCCGAAGGCGAACGATGCCGGCCACAGTTCTTTTCGTGTCGCCGTCGGCAGCAGCGCCCACAGGCTGCGCAAGACGCTCTCGTCTGGGGCCGAGCGCTCGAAAACGACCTTGCCGCCGTCGAGCAGCGCCTGCGTCCCGCCGAGCAGCGTGGCACTGTTGGGCACGTCGATCACCTTGCGGACCTCCGCCACGGTGCGCCGCTCCGCGGCCGGCTCCGGGCAGTTCAGCGGCGTCAGCACGTCGCGGCTGCCCCAGGGCGATGGCATCCGCTCGGCGAGGTAAAACGGGTCGCCACCGAGATGGCCGTAGAGATCAGCCGGCAGTACCACGATGTGAAAGCCGAGCGGCCCGGGACGGCCCTCTCTGTCCTGTCCCTGGTCGGCCGCCCGCACGACGGCGACGTGCGATTTGCCGATTGGCCGCGCGAAGACGGAGCCCGGACAGGCAAGGCCTTCGGGCCTCTCGCCAAAGCCGGCGCAGAGTCGCTCCGTCTGGGCCTGCCACTCGTCGAGGAATCCCGGCGAGCGCGCCAGGAGACGAAAGGTCCCGTCGCGAACCTCGCAGAGGGCATGTTCGAGCAACGGAAGATCGTTCATGATGCCGTCGGGCCGTCCTTCTCATTCTCGTTGCGTGGCGACTACTATACCAATAGCGAGAACCTTCCGTCATTCGTAGGGCAGGCGTCTCGCCTGCCACGCAGTCAGGGCAGGCGAGACGCCTACCCTACAGGGATTGCGAACCAATGGCGTCGCGCCGCCTGCTGATCGTCGATGATGAGCCGCTGATCCGCGAGACCCTTGCCGAGTACCTCGGTCACGAAGGGTTCGCCGTCACGACCTGCGCGACGGGCGAAAAGGCCCTCTCGACAGCGAGCGAGCAGCACTTCGAGGTCGTCCTGTGTGACGTTCAGTTGCCCGACCTCGACGGGCTGGAACTGCTCGATCGCCTGCTGAAGATCAGTCCCGATTCGAGTGTGCTGCTGATCACCGCTTACGCGACGGTGGAAAACGCCATCCAGGCCTTTCAGCGCGGTGCCCACGACTACTTGATGAAACCGCTGCTGCTCGACGAGGTCGCCGGCAAGGTGCGCCGCCTGCTCGCCGCACGCGACCTCGCCCTGGAAAATCAATGGCTGCGCCGTGAGCTGAACCGGCGCCGCGACGAGGAGAAGATCGTTGGCACCTCGCCCGCCATGCAGGCAGTGTTCGAGGTGGCGCGCAAGGTGGCCCGCACGCGGTCGACCGTGCTCTTGACCGGCGAGAGCGGCACCGGCAAGGAGCTGATCGCTCGCGCCATCCACCGCGGCGGCACCGACGCCGACAAACGGTTCCTGGCGTTCAACTGCGCCGCCATTCCGCACGACCTCTTGGAGAATCAGCTTTTCGGCCACCGCAAGGGCGCTTTCACCGGCGCCGACCGCGATGCCGACGGCCTGTTCGTCCATGCCGGCCGCGGCACCCTCTTCCTCGACGAGATCGGCGAGATGCCCCCCGCGACCCAGGCCAAGCTGCTGCGTGCCATCGAGCAGAAGGAGGTGCTGCCGATCGGGGCCAACGAGCCGGTGTGTGTCGAGGCGCGTATCCTGGCGGCCAGCAACAAGGATCTCGGCGCCGAGGTCGAGGCCGGCCGATTCCGCGAGGACGTCTACTACCGCCTCAACGTCGTCTCGATCCGCCTGCCGGCGTTGCGCGAGCGGCGCGAGGACATCCCCGACCTGGTGGAGTATCTGCTCGATCGCCACGCGCGAACGCTGGGCAAGCCGATCCACGGCGTGACGCACGAGGCGATGCAGAGACTGCGGGCAGGCGGCTGGAAGGGCAACGTCCGCGAACTGGACAATGTGCTGCAACGGGCGGTCATCCTTGGCGACGGGCCGCTGATCGGCGTCGGCGACCTGCCCGCCGACCTGGCCGTCGTCGAGGACGACCCGTCGCTGGTGGACAACCTCGTCGAGGCCGTGCGCCGCTTCGAGCGACGACACATCGAGCGTGTGCTGGCCCAGGCGCCGGACAAGAAGACGGCGGCCCAGCGGCTGGACATCGCCCTCAGCTCGCTGTACCGGCGGATCGCCGATCTCGGCATCAGCGCCCCATCCGGCGGGCGTGGCGACACGCCGGACATCTGAAACCGCCCGCGGAACTGCGTCAGCTCCCCGCCGGAACCTGGCTTTCGAGGAAAGTCAGCACGGCAGCGAGGTTCTGCTCGGCTTCCTCACGCGGGATGCCTTCCCGGGCCAGGTGATCGACCGCCGCCTCGAAGCCATCGTCGGTTGCCATCAGTTCGGGCTTCGGCGGCGGCGCTTCCCCCTTCGCCTCTGCCGCGCTGGCTTTCTCACCCCAGTCCTGCAACAGGGCCCTGCGCTGCTCGTCCCGTTCGCGCATGAGCTGCAGCGCCCCCTGATAACGCTCGTCGCCGAGCAGACGCTGAACGCGGCGCTGCTTTCCCTTGCGGAGCATGGCCATCGGCGTAAACACGACCACGCAGCCGCCGATGATGAGCAGGCCGAGCGGAAAGCGGTAGAAGAATGGCTTGCCCAACTCTGCGGGGGACTTGCCCAAGAGGGCAGCTGCCCTGTCCTCAGAGATTTCCCACCCCTGTTTGTCGCGGTAGACGACGTACTTTCCGCCCCAAGTCCAGAGGTCGATCCAGAATACCCCGAAGTAGTCGTAGGCGAAACCGACGGTTACGTCCGTTCGCCCGAGATTTTGTGCAATCCAGGCTTTGCCATCGGGGGTGGCGACCGATCCGTAGTCTTTGATCGTGCTCCCACTCGTGATGAGGATGACCCCGGCCGAGGCCCGGGTCGGGCTGAAGAAAACCAGGACCAGCGCCAGGGGAAGACCGCGCGTCAGCAGGTGTCGCATCGTGGGCTCCCGTTGTGGGTGAGAGGGTGTCGGTCCTTGATACCGTCAAGCGAGGTTTATTGTCGAGATAAGTGAAGCCGTTCAAAGCATGATGCTACTTGCCGGGCACCGCAACGGCAAGCGTCCCGTTGCGGCCGGTCGACCTTGCCCCGCAGCAGTCGGACGAGACGCTCCTCAAGCGTGCGGCGTACCATTACCGGCAGGATCTCCCGGAGACGTTCGGTCAGGTCTACCGGGATGCGGCGCCGGGGTGAGAATGATCCACACGCCCCGGTCGGGGGCGATTGCTGGACACATGAAACAGCGGTCGGCTGGCGCGGCAAGAAGCGCTTGTTCCTGCGCGGATCGAGAATCGATTGGGTCCGTTCGGTATCGTAGCCACATAGACTCGAGGCCGAACGAGACGCTGCCCACCATACTGGTTTCGCGCGACATCCAGCTCTTGCAGCGGCCCGGCAGTGAACTTTATCGTTAGGCCACGCTTAACAGTTGCAAATGGATACCCCACGCCCCGATTCCTGAGACCGGCGCGGTTGTGGCGATGTCGGCGACATCGCGCCGCCTACGCCCCGCTGGTGGGTTGTCTTCTGGTCTGCCTGGGGACTCCTCCTGGCTGGGTTGATTCTGCTTCTGGACCGGCAGCCCGCGCTCGCGGGGCTTTGGGCTATCGGTGGGGTGGTCCTTGGGCTTTTCGGCCTAAAGGTTCTCCGGCCGTTCTCGTCCCCACTGTCGGATTGGTATGACAGTTGGAATGAGGATGAGGGGCGACTTCGGCTGATGGATGCACTCACCCGCGAGGGGAAGACCGATACCGAAGCGTTCGAGCGCTGTCTGGCGGAGGTGCCCTTCGGGAACTATCTAGCCCTTCCGCCCCTCTTCGGACTATTTCATGGCGTCTGGCTTGGCGCCCTTGGCGGTGCCTTGTGCGGGTTGAACACGGATTGGGGTTTCTCGGCGTTTGCGGCTGCTGCCCTGGGAATGGTCGTGGGACCGATATCGATCGCGTTCGTTGCCGGCATGACGTTGGCGTGGACGGTTGAAGTTGACAAAGGACTGCCGCTCCGCGTCCGCTTGGCTCGCCGCGGCCTGCTCGTGGTTTCGCCGCTATTCATTGTCCCTGCCGCATGGTACTGTGTGCGACGGGTGGTCCGACGCAGGGGAGGGGCGTAACCCCTGGCTCCATCCTGGGGTTCAAACCGAGGGAAACCAATGTCCGAAGCAGCCATGCGATGGAAGCGGTGGTTCCTGGGCTTCGCTCTGGCGGCATTGGCGATTGTCACTCCGGCTCGGGGAGACGATCCGCCGAAGAAGCCCGATACTGGCAAGCTGCCCCCGCCAGTGCAAATGATCGCCCAACAAGATCACAAGCGGATGATGGAGCTGCTGAACATCAAGGAACTCCGGCGAGGAGCCAACGGCCGCGATCCGAAGGCCCCGAACGCGGCCAACTACGACGAGTCCAAGGCCAATCCCTACCCCAACCTGCCAGACCCGTTGGTGCTGAAGAACGGCAAGAAGGTCACCACGGCCCAGAGGTGGTGGAAGCAACGGCGGCCGGAGATCGTTGAGGACTTCGACCGGGAAATCTACGGCCGGGTTCCCAAGGACACCCCCAAGGTGAAGTGGGAGGTGACCACGACGGAGAAGCAGACGGTCGGCGACGTGCCGGTCGTCACGAAGCGGCTCGTGGGGCACGTCGACAACTCCTCGTACCCGTTGATTACCGTGGACATCCGGCTAACGCTGACCACCCCAGCCGCCGCGACCCGTCCCGTGCCGGTGATCTTGGAGTTCGGGTTCGGCGGGTTCGGTGGCAGAGGTCCGGGGAGTGGGAGAGGCGGTCCCAGTTGGCAACAACAGGTCCTCGCCAAGGGCTGGGGTTATGCCATCCTCGTTCCCAATAGCATTCAGGCCGACAGCGGCGCGGGCCTGACGAAAGGCATCATCGGCCTGTGCAACAAGGGTCAGCCCCGCAAGGTGGATGATTGGGGGGCGTTGCGGGCCTGGGCCTGGGGTGCCAGCCGCGCCCTGGATTATTTCGAGACCGTCAAAGCCGTGGACGCCAAGCGCGTCGGCATCGAGGGCCTGTCGCGCTATGGGAAGGCGGCCATCGTCGCCCTGGCGTACGAGGAGCGCTTTGCCATCGGCTTCATCGGCTCTTCCGGCGAAGGAGGCGTCAAGCTGCACCGCCGCAATTTTGGTGAGCTGGTGGAGAACGTCGCCAGCGCGGGCGAGTACCACTGGATGGCCGGCAACTTCCTCAAATACGCCGGCCCGCTGAAGTGGGACGACCTGCCCGTGGACTCGCACGAGTTGGTCGCCCTGTGTGCCCCGCGCCCCGTCTTCATCAGCGTCGGTTCGCAACAGGTGGAGGGCGGCTGGGTGGACGCCAAGGGCATGTTCCTGGCTGGCGTCGGCGCCGGCCCGGTGTACCGGCTCCTGGGCAAGAAGGACCTGGGGACCACCCAGTTCCCCCCGCAGGAAACCGCCCTGATCGACGGCGCGGTGGCTTTCCGGCAGCACAGCGGCGGACACACCACCGGCCCGAACTGGCCGGCGTTCCTGAAGTTCGCCGACCGCTACTTCAAGGGCTCGTCGGCGGCCGGGCCAGACAAGCGATAAGAGCCGCTTACCCAAACAGTTCCAGAATCGGCTGGCCCGTGCTCAGCGGCTTGGAGGCACCGTCCTTGGTCAATCGCGATTGAAACGGCACTCCCAGGGCATGATAAATCGTGGCGCTGAAGTCCTCGGGCCGGACCGGCTTGTCCTTCACGTACGCGCCGATCTTGTCGGACTCGCCATAGACCATCCCGCCTCGAATCCCGGCGCCGGCCAGCATGGCCGAATAACAGAACGGCCAGTGCTGGCGGCCCGGAATGCCCTGGTTCGTGTTGATCCGTGGCGTGCGTCCAAACTCACCGAGCACGACCACCAACGTGCTCTTGAGCAGGCCGCGCTCCTCGAGATCGATCAGCAAGGCGGACAGCCCGGCATCCAGGCAAGGCAAGCACCAGCCCATGCCGTAGGAACCATTGCCGAAGGCATTCCCCATGCCCATCTCGCCGCCGTGCATGTCCCAGCTTGAGCTGGGCGGTCCCCCGCCCGTCTGACCCGGTGCCGGCCCCGTCCAGCCATTGACCATCACAAACCCGACTCCCGACTCGACCAGCCGCCGGGCCAGGAGCAGGTTCTGCCCCAGGGGATTGCGGCCGTAGCGATCGCGGAGACGGGGGTCTTCCTGTTCCACGTCGAAGGCCTGGCGCGGTCCCAGCGTGGTCGCGATTTCAAAGCCGCGCCGGTGCAGTTTCTGCCATTCTTCTTGATGTCTTTCGCTGCTGGGCCGTTCCAGGCCGTCCAGCAACTGCCGCCGTCCCCGCATGCGCTCGGGCACCTCCGACGAGACGAGCAAATCCGGCGCTTTGAAGCCTGGCTTGGCGGGATGGTTCTCGGCCGAGCCGACGAAGAGCGGAGCGTACGGGGTGCCCAGGGAGCCGCCCGTGGCGATGTTCGGAGCGCAGAAGACTGGATCACCGACGCACTTGATCAGCCACACGTAGTCAGCCACCGCGCGCTGGCTGGGCCGGACCTTGGCCAGCACCGAACCGAGGTACGGCGAGTCCGCGGGCGCACCCGCCTGACCGCTCAGGCAGTTGTGCATGGCGTCGAAATGATTGCTGATGTTGCCGGGGTGTGTCATCGACCGGATCAGGCAGAAGTGCTTGGTCAACTTGGCCAGGCGCGGATGAAGCTCGCTGATCCGCATGCCGGGGACCGTCGTGGCGATCGGCTTGTAGGGACCCCGGATCTCCGCGGGTGCCGCCGGCTTCAGGTCCCACGTATCGAGGTGGCTCGGACCACCACAGAGCAAGATGAAGATGCAAGACTTCTCAGCACGGTTTCGACGTCCTTGCCTCCCATTGTCACGAGCCACAACGATTCCTGGAATGCCCAGGTGCAGCATGCCGATGCCGCCAGCTTGGAGGAGGCGGCGGCGGGAGATCATGCCCAACGACGATGGCCCGTTGGCTCTTGAGGAAGTGCTCATGCGGGTTCCCCGGAAGGAAGGTCAGGAGGCAAGCAGGCATCCAGGCATACCTTGGCGGGTTCGCCTGACTTGCGAGGGTATAAGATAGCCGATGCTCGTGCTCTTGTCAGTCCAAAAAGAGCGGAAATCGGCTGGCGGGGAGTGGCCCGCGAACTTTCTCCTTTCTGACGCTTTGGAGGACGTCATGCGAAATCACAAGCTGTTGGCCACCACGACACTGTTTGGGGCCTGCGTGCTGCTCGGCGGGCTGGCGACTTCTGCTCAGGACCGACCCGAGAAGGAAAAGTCTTTCGTCCATGTTGGGGACACGGTTTCTCCAGAGGCTCGTCAGTACCTCGAGTCGCTCCCCGACCCGGCCACCTTACCCGCATGGCCGGCCCCGAGCGACGTGACAGGATGGAAACGGGCGTGGGAGGCAGGGGAAGCTGCAAGCGAGCCGAAGGTCCAGGCCACGCTGAAGCGGTATGAACCCACGGTCAAGGAGCGGAAGCTTGGGGGCGTCCCGGTTCTGGACATCAAACCCAAGGGCTGGAAGGACAACGGCAAGGTGCTCGTGCATGCCCACGGCGGGGCGTACACGATGTACAGCGCCCGCTCGCGCTTGCCGAGCAGCGTGCCGGCCGCCGCCGCAACCGGCCTGCGCGTGATCTCGGTCGATTACAGCGTCGCTCCGCTGGGCAAGTGGCAGAAGGTGACCGACCAGGTCGTCGCGGTGTTCGATGGCCTCCGGAAGGAGGGACACAAGCGGAAGGACATCGCCATTTACGGGGAATCGGCCGGAGGCGCGCTGGCGGCGGGGTCGGTCCTCAAGATGCGGGACCAGGGGCGGGGGATGCCGGCTGCGGTCGTACTCTGGTCCCCCTGGGCCGACATCACCAACCGCGGCGACTCGGCCGTGACGCTGAAGCAATTCGAGCCCACGTACCTCTACGACAAGCACCTCAAGCCCGCGGCCGACGCCTACGCCGACCCGAAGGACCAGAAGCATCCCTACGTCTCGCCGGTCTACGGGGATTACTCGAAGGGCTTCCCGC
Source organism: Planctomycetota bacterium (assembly GCA_016177925.1). Lineage (GTDB taxonomy): Bacteria > Planctomycetota > Planctomycetia > Gemmatales > Gemmataceae > JACOUH01. Next base: position 47,637 of record JACOUH010000243.1, read on the forward strand.
CGACCCTTATCCAGGGCGGGACGAAGGAACTCTTCCTGAGCCACTTCGTCCGCCAGTACCGGGCGATCGATGGGGCCGATGGGATGGCAGTGCTGGACCTGTACGAGGGCATGCCGCACGTCTTCCAGATCCGCCCGGAGCTGGCGGACGCGCCGGAGACCAGGGCGGCGCTGAAGAAGATGGCCGCTTTTCTGAAACGGCACCTGGGGGACTGAAGAGGCCCTTGAGCGAGAAAAACAGACGTTGCTGCGATGCCTGCGCCGTCTCGTGGATGACGTCGAACTTGTCGCACTGCCCTGGCCGGCGCCGGACGCAACCCGGCCGCAGGCGGTTATTCTGCCCCGTTCTGTTTTGGCAGGAGCTGGGCCTCAAGCTGCTCCGAAAGTCGGTATAATTCCTCGATAGGTTGCCTGAGCAACTCCTCCTTCGGCGTCAGCGGCTGCTTCAGCATGCGCTGGCACAGGTGAATCCGGCCGATCAACTCCCCTTCCTCGCGCCCCTCCTCCAGCCCTGATTCCCGGGCAAGGCGGTAGCCGTGTTGCAGGGAGGCTGCATCGCGTTCCGCCTTGAGGCGGTCGAGGTAGCGCTCGCGTTCCAGCTCGTCTTGGCTCAACATGCGAAGGATCTCCAGGGCCTGTCGGATCGGCGGGACGTCCAGCGACGGCGGCAGATTCTCGTCGTCCAGCGTCGCGCCGTGTTTGAGGAAAGAGCACCAACGCTCCAACGGTGTCGAGCACTGCTCGGCCGTCAGGTTGAACTTGGGCAACTCTATCGTGTGCATCTCCAGATCTTTGCACAACTCCGTCCCTCTGCGTGCGTCCCATACCCGGAAGGTGTGGTGGTAGTGGTCGTCCTCCAACAGCCGGCCGTTGAGGAAGGCAATGGAGTAAGTGGCGCAGAGCGTCTGGTAGAAGTCGCCCTCACGAAGTTGACCGGCGTGGTGTTGCGCCCAGTAGAAGAGGAAACGCTTGGGGAACGCCCAGCCGACGGCCAGCTGCATCTCCAGGTGGTGCTGCCGGCCGGACTCGTCGGACGCCCGGACGTCGAGTATCGACGCCTTGTCTTCGGCATAGGCCTTGTCGCTGAACGGGTTGCGCAGGGCGACCTCGCGCACCCGCTTGCCCAGCGGCAGGGACAGCACCGCGTTGAGCAGGTCGACCAGCAGAGCGACGTAGGCCTCGCTGCCGAACAGCCGCTTGAAAGCGTAGTCCACCTTGGGATCGATCCCCGACTGCATGGCCGGCCTCCTGCCCCTTCCGTGGTCATTCTCTCCGGCCGCCCCACGGGACGCAACCCCACCTCCGCGACGTCAGCGCGGCTTCTTGAGGCGCTCGCGCACCAGCTCGGGCAGGTACTTCACCGGCAGCGTCCCGTGGGCCAGTACCGCCTCGTGGTAGCGACCCAGGTCGAATTGCTGGCCCATTTCGCGCTGCACCACTTGCCGCAATCGGTAGAACGCCATCCGGCCGACGAAGTAGGTCGATAGCTGGCACGAGCTGAGCTTCGCCCGGCTGATCTTGCCGACCGCCTCGCCCTCCGACTGGTAGACGTCCTCGGTCAGGAACTTCAGCGCCTCCTCGTCGCTCAGCCCGGCGCAGTGCATGCGATAGTCGAGCAGGGCGTTGGCCACCGCACGCAAATAGAACTTGAGCTGGTTCAACCGCAATGGCAGATTGCCGTCGCCGAAACCCTGGTCGAGCATCATCTGCTCGGTGTAGACGGCCCAGCCCTCGGCGAAGACACCGGAAAACAGCACGCGGCGGATCAGCGACGGATGACGATTGGAATACTCCAGTTGTACGTAGTGTCCGGGATAGGCCTCGTGAACGGAGAGGATCAGCAGCATGTGCTGGTTGTACTCCTCCAGAAACGAGGCCCTGCGGCGGTCATCCCAATCGCGCGGCGGCGGGCTGATGGCGTAGACGCTGCGGGCCTGCGGGTCCAGTGGCGGCGCCTGATTCAGATAGGCTACCGAGAAGCCGCGCTGGAACTCCGGCATCTCGATCACCGCACAGCGGTCCGGCTCCGGCAGACGCAGGATGTCGTTCTTGGTGATGAACTCCTTGATTCGCTTGACAGCGCCGCCGATGTCGCGCACCAGATCGTCCGCCTTGCCGTGGTCGCGGTTGAAGTGTTCGAGCACCCGATGGATCGTCTCGCGCCGGCCCTTGTTGTCGTCGGCCGGCAGCGGCTTGCTCGTGTACGCCTGCCCCCACAGTTGCCGGGCGATCACGTACATCTCGCGCTCGACCCGCGCGAACTCCTCCTGGGCATCGCGCAGTACCTGTTCCGACGTCAGACCGGCGTCCAGCTCCAGTTCCAGCTTCTTCGCGAACTTCTCCTTGCCGAGCCGCCAGTCGCCCTTCGCTCGCGGCAGCAGGTCGTCCTCGAGGAACGTCTGATACTCCTTCAGCACCGGCACCAGCTTCCGCGACGCCGTCTTCAGTTCGTCGAGCCGTTCCGTCTTGCCGACGACGTCGAACAGTCCGCTCTGGTAGAACTGGATCACGGCGCGGTTCTGGCGGACCGCCCGTTCGACGAAGACACGCGGCGGATTGCGCAGGCTGTCGCGCGCCGCCTTCACCACGCGCGGAATCTCTGCCATCCGCGCGATGCAGTTCCGGACCAGGACCTCCTTCGGCAATGTCGACTGCGTCAGTGGAAGATAGATGCTGTCACTGATGTAGTCGAAGTAGAGGGTGGGGTCGGTCGCGTAGGGGTTGGTGTTCTCATCCAGCCAGAGCGAGCGCTTCAGGTGGTGTTCGAGGATCTGGTAGTCGACACGGGCGGAGGACGAGAGTTTCTTCACGTCGACCTGACGGGGCAGGCCGGCGAGGGCCTTGCGCGTGCGCGTCGTCGTGGCGGCACGGGCCTTCGCCGAGAGGTCGTCGAGGCGGTGGTCGAAGCGATGATCGCCGAGGCGCGTCGCCTCCATCGGCCGGTGGTGGAACTCTTCATCGAGATACTTCTTGAAGAACGTCGTCAGCCGGGCGTCCTCGACGTTGTCCTGGTCGGGGGCCCGTCCGCTTCCGTCCATCGCGATCCCCAATGCACAGAGCCCCGCCAGCGTCGCCAGCCGCGTCATCGCACACCTCCCCGGTTGTTTGCCTGCCCGTTCAGTATACGGGGTTGGCCTAGATCAACCCGTCGGACCGATTGCTGTCGAGAACGCGAATGATCTCCACGCTGCCTTTGGCCCGTACGGAATACAATGTTCGGCAGTAGCGTGGATCAAGAAGCGAATCGTAGCAGAAGGGTTGAATGAGATGCTGTCCCGGCTTCTTACGTTCTGCGAATCCAGGTTGGCAGCACACTTTCAGGCACATGGGTTTGTTCCCAGCGCCGACCCAGTCGCTACAGCAAACCGGCCACACGAATGAGTTGTGTGTCAGGCGGTGCGGTGTGATACGTGGCGGCTATTGCCGAGTCGCTCGGTTTCTGCCACCATTGAAATGAGCACGGAGAGTTTGGTTCCCGCGGAACTTGAGCGTGACGGTTCGTGAGGTCATCAAGCTGATTGAGGCCGACGGCTGGTATCTCGCCCGCCAGCGGTCCAGCCACCGGCAGTTCAAGCACTCAACCAAACGGGGACTGGTGACGGTGGCCGGACATCCCTCCAAGGTACTCGCCCCGAAGACACTCAAAAGCATCCTTCGTCAAGCAGGGCTCGCACCATGAGGTATCTGATCATCCTGGAGCCGACGGCGACGGGTTACTCGGCTTACTCCCCGGACCTGGACGGGTGCGTCGCGGCCGGCGACGACCGGGATGAGACGATTGCGCTCATGCAAGAGGCAATCACGTTCCACCTTGAGGGCATGGCCGCAGAGGGCTACCCGCTCCCAGCTCCACGAAGTGAGTCCGCCTACATCGAGATAGTCGACCCAGGCGCCGCAGAAGACCTTTCTTCCCAGGAGCCGTAGGCACAGGCCGCGGCGGAGCCATCCGGGCGGAACCATCGTCCCCGTGAATCGGCGACGCCCTTGAAGTTGGTCTCTCCCGCCCTTATCATCCTCAAGGGAGGCGGCTGTCCGTTGTCCGGCGGGGAATTCAGTGATGCCGAAAGGCGTTGAGCACAAGACCCTGCTCTGCACAGCCGACCGGCTGTTCGACGGCACCGGGACGGCCGCTCTCTCTCATCCGGTCGTTCGCATCAGCGGAGAGCGCGTCGAGGCGGTCGGCACCGGGCAGTTCCCACCCGTGGCGAGCGGCGCCCAACGCTTTGACTTCCCCGGCTGCACCATCCTGCCCGGCCTCATCGATACGCACGTTCACCTCGTTTTCTCCGCCCTGCACAGTCACGCTGCCATCATCGAGCAGGTGACCGGTGAGACAGACGCACAGTTGCTGCAGCGAGCCCTGGCGAACGCCCGGGCGGCCCTGCACGCCGGCGTTACGACGGTGCGCGATTGCGGCGGCCGTGGTCGTGTCATCCAGGAGGTGCGCGACTGCATCCGGCGCGGCGACGCGGAGGGCGCAGACGTCCTGGCATGTGGCGCGCCGATCACCACGCGGACCGGACACTGCCACTGGCTCGGCCTCGTCGCCGATACCCCGCAGGAGGTCCGCTCCGCCGCGGAGCGAATGCTCGCCGAGGGCGCCGACTTCTTGAAGGTGATGGCCACCGGCGGCAACATGACCCCCTCTTCGGACCCGATGAGGGCGCAATACGATTCCCAGACGCTGACAGCGGTCGCCGACCTCGGCCGGCGGGCGCGGCGGCACACGGCCGCTCACGTCCTGAGTCAGGCGGGGCTGCCGGCCGCCATCGCCGCTCGTGTCCGCACCATCGAACACTGCGACTGGCGCGTCGAGGTGGACCGCCACCAGTTCAACCCCGAGGCCGCCCGGCGGCTGATTGACCAGGACCAGTACATCGGCCTGACCATGGGCGGCATGACGCGGCGGGCCTTCCTGGGACGGGCGGTGATCGACGACAGCGGGCCGGTGCGCCGTCTCGACGCGCGCTTTGCCTGCGAGCGGCAGATGATCGAGTTCGGGGTCCCTTTCACGCTGCACTCGGATGCGGGGGTGCGCTGGACGCCGATCGACCGCTTTGCGCTCGGACTGCGGGCAGCAGTGGTCGAACTGTGCCTGAGTCCCGCCGAGGCGATCGTGGCGGCGACGCGGACCGCTGCCGAGGCGCTCGGTCTCGACGATCGTGGCGTGCTGTTGCCGGGCCGCCGGGCCGATCTGCTCGTCGTCGAGGGGAACCCGTTGCGCGACCCAGCCTGCCTGGAGGACGTCCGTGCCGTGATGAAGGCCGGCCGCTGGGTGTCCCTGGGAGGGGCGGCACCGTTTGTGTGACAGCCTCTTGTCCCTCCCTCACGCATTTGGTACATTCAAAACCTCTCATCACATGTGCTTGCCCATCGAGGGCGACGTGACGAAGAGCCCGGTCTTCGGGAGTTGTGCTGGTGCCGCCCGATCCTGCCACAGCTGACGACCCGCGGAGCGCGCTGCAGCACGCCTGTGCCGAGCTGGAGCGGCGCCTTCGTGCCGGCGAGGACTGTCACGCCGAGCAACTGCTCGCGGACTATCCTGGCCTCGCCTCCGACCCCGATTGCGCCCTCGAGTTGGTGCAGGCCGAATGGCTCGCTCGCAAGGCGCTGGGACGCTCTGGCCCGCCCGAGGACTGGTTCACTCGTTTTCCCCAGTGGCGCGAGTCGCTGAAGCGCTGGCTCGACAGGGATGGCCCGCTACCGGGCAGCACTGCCGACAGCGAACGCACCGTCCCGGCGAGTAACTCCCCGCCCCGGCACCCCAACCTGCCCCTGCCGGAGCAAACGCTCGACGACCTGGAGGTGCGCGGCGAGATCGGCCACGGCGGCATGGGCAACGTCTACCGCGCCTGGGACCCGATTCTGAAGCGCGAGGTGGCGCTGAAGAAGATTCGCACGGGCACGCTGGCCACGCCCGAGCAGGTCCACCGCTTCTACCGCGAGGCGCGGGCGGCGGCCCGGTTGCAGCACCCCAACATCCTGCCGATCCACGGCATGGGGCTGCACCGTGGCGAACACTGCTTCACCATGCCGTTGGTGACCGGCGGTTCCCTCGCCGACCGGGGCAGCCGCGACAGCGGGTCGGGTCGCTCCGCCGCCGACCCGCGCGGTGCCGTCGCCCTGGTCGAGAAAGTGGCGCGGGCGGTGCAGCACGCTCACCACAAGGGCATCATCCACCGCGATCTCAAGCCCGGCAACATCTTCCTCGACGACTGCGGCGAGCCGCTCGTCGGCGACTTCGGCCTCGCCAAGTTCAGCGACCCCGGCGCCGAGGTGACGCTACCGGGCCAGGTGCTCGGCACGCCCGCCTACATGGCCCCTGAACAGGCTGCCGGCCAGGTCTGGAAGGTCGGCCCCGGCAGCGATATCTATAGTCTCGGTGTTATCCTCTTCGAGCTGCTCACCGGGCGACGACCCTTCGAGGGCAAGAAGTCGGAGGAGGTCCTGCGGCAGGTCCTGACGAAGTCGCCGCCACGGCTACGCGAACTGCGTCCTGGCCTGGACCGCGGCCTGGAGGCGATCGTCCTGCGCTGCCTCGAGCGCGAGCCCGAGCACCGCTACGCCACCGCCGCGGCGCTGGCCGACGACCTGGGACGCTGGCTGCACGGCAGGCCGGTCCGCGCCCTCCGCCTGCCCTGGTTCGCCCCGCCCTGGCGAGCAGGCCGAGGGCGGTATGCCACCATCGCGGTCCTGCTCCTCTTCTTGACGGCGCTGGTCGTCTTGCTCCCCGGCACTCGCTCCTCATCGTCCCCCGCCACGACACAGCCGAAGGGCGACCCCCAAGCGGAGGACGTGCAGGCTGCGCTGCAGCGGGAGCTGGCAGCCGGACGGAAGGTCATGCTGCTCGGGCCAGACGGAAAGCCGCGCTGGCACCGCTTCCTCACTGAGAAACGGCGCTTACCTGCCGCCGCCCGTCCGGGCGATTCTTTCCGCCTGGAGGCGTGGGACGTCACCCTGATGGAGCTGCTGCCGACCCCCGGCACGTCCGCGTACCGCTTCGAGGCGGAGGTCCAGCACGAGCAGAGCAACCAGGGGAGGGCAGGGATCTTCTTCGCGGCCCGCGAGTCCCGCGCCGGGTCCGGTGAATTCTCCTTCTGCACTCTGGCTTATGCCAGTCAGGGCAAGCAGGCTGGCGAATGGCGTTTCTGGCGCCACCGCTACGCCGAGGCAGGGACCGTCCCCCACGGCCTCAATCTCCCCAGTTCACCGCTGCTGAGCGGCCGGCCGCCTGACCTAAAGCCGGGCAGCAACTCCTGGCGCAGGCTGGCGATCGAAGTCAGGCCGCGCGAGGTTCGCGTCTTCTGGGAAGACGATCCTGTGCGGGGGATCTCTTGCAAAGCGTTGGAACGACGGACGAGGATCGTGCTCACCCGGCCCGACTTCCCCCAACTCGGGCCTCTCCCGCCGTTCGACATCCGCGGCAGCCTCGGGCTCTACGTCGACGGCGGCATTGCCTGGTTCAAGAACGTTGCAGTGACTCCCTTGGCCGATAAGTAACTGCCAGCAAAGGAGATTGTCTTCGTGACAGTAACCGTAACCATTACCTCGCCGACCAACGGCTCCCAGGTAGGCACCACCTTCCAGGCAACAGGTACGGTCAGCCTCAACGGCGCCTCCAACATGCGTGCGTACCTGATCAACAGCACCGGCCAGCTGTTCTATGGGCAGCGGCTCGACGGGGGGACGACCAACTGGGCGTTTCAGTTTACCGCCGTCCCGCCGGTGTGGCAGCACGGGGTGACGCTCATCGTCACCGGCGTCGACGGCACCGACGTAGGTAGCGACTCCGTCGACATCCAGGTCGTGCCGTGAGGGTTGCTCGCCCGCGGTTCTGTTCTTGCGAAGGATTCCTGTGATGCCCGATCCCGCCACCGTTGAAGACGTGCAGAGCCTTCTCCGCCGCGTCTGTGCCGAACTGGAGCGGCGCCTCCAGGTCGGCGAGGACTGCCGCGCCGAGCAGTTCCTGGAAGCGTACCCCGGGCTGGCCTCCGATCCGGACAGCGCCCTCGAGTTGATCCGGGCGGAGTGGCTGGCCCGCAAGGCGCTGCGGCAGGACGGCAGCTCCGAAGAGTTGCTGGCGCGTTTTCCCCAGTGGCGGGAGTCGCTGCAGCGCTGGCTCGACCAGGATCCGGCACCGCTTGGCACGACCGATGGTGGGGTGAGGACCGTCGCCCAGCGTCGCGGCTGCCCGGCAGTGGAACCGGCCCAACCGCTGCCGGTCGCGGCCCAGTCGCTCGACGACCACGAGATCCGGGGCGAACTGGGACGCGGCGGCATGGGCGTCGTCCACCGCGCCTGGGACCCGACGCTGAAACGCGAGGTGGCGCTGAAGAAGATCCGCGCGGGCACCCTCGCCACGCCCGACGAGGTGCGCCGCTTCTACCGGGAGGCCGAGGCCGCTGCCCGCCTCTACCACCCCAACATCGTCCCGATTTACGGCATGGGGCTGCACGGCGGCGAGCACTGCTTCACCATGTTGCTGCTGACGGGCGGGAGTCTTGAGCAGAACAAGCAGCGTTTCCAGGGCGACGCGCGGGTCGCTGTCCGCCTGGTCGCGAAGGTGGCGGGGGCGGTCCAGGCGGCTCATGCGAAAGGAATTGTGCATCGGGATCTGAAGCCCGCCAACATCCTCCTCGACGAGCGCGGCGAGCCGTTGGTCAGCGACTTCGGGCTGGCCAAGCTCAGTGACGTCCGCAGCGAGGAAACGCTGTCCGGCCAGGTGCTGGGGACGCCTGCGTACATGGCCCCCGAACAGGCCGCAGGGCACACGCGAGCGGCCACCCCGGCAACGGACGTGTGGGCCCTCGGCGTCATCCTCTACGAACTGCTGGCTGGCCGGCGTCCGTTTCACGGGCAGCACACCGACGAGATCCTGCGCCAGATCGCGCGGGCCGATCCGCCGCGACTGCACTGCCCGCACGGGCTCGAACGCGACCTGGAAACCATCGTCAACAAGTGCCTGGAGAAAGACCCGGCTTGTCGTTACGAGTCCGCCGGGGCGCTGGCGGACGACCTGCACCATTGGCAGGCCCACGAGCCGATCGGGGCCCGGCCGCGGCCCTGGTATCAGCGCCTAGGGCGCTCCTTTGGGCGATATTTCGGGTCGGGGAAGATCGCGTCCCTGCTACTGGGGCTCGTGCTGGTGGGTGCGGGACTGTTAGCGACCCTCCCGCCGGCCGCAGCTCCCTCGACAGGACTGGAGCCTCCGCAACAGCGGGAGGCACTGGCCCTGGCGGCCCTCCAGCGCGACCTCGCCGCCGGGAAGACGGTCACCCTGGTGAGTGACAAGGGCGTCCCAGACTGGTATCAATGGCGGACGGAGAAGACGCGGCCCCGCCTGGCGCGGCAGCGTAGTGTCCCCGTGGGCGTCGAATCCTGGACCATCTGCCTGCTCGAGTTGTTGCCGAGCACGCCGCCCCACTTCGTTCTGAGCGGGGAGGTGCAGCTCGTCGCAACGAACAACGGATCGGCCGGCCTCTACTTGTTCGGCGAGGAGCGGCTGACCCCGGACGGCCCGCAGCACCATTTCTGCGCGCTGACAGTCGCTGGCCGGCCGGCGGCGGCACCCGCTTGGGGGGCGGCGGCCGGCTGGGGCGCGGTGGTCGCCCAGTCGGTCACCGACAAGGGGGCGGCCAGCGAGTTCAGACTGTTTTTCGACCGCTACCGCGAGATCGACCGCGACCGCCCCCACGACCGGCGCCGCCTCTCCCTGAGAAGGGCCCCTGTCCCCCTGGGCAAACCCGGCTCCGACGGGTGGTGCCGGTTGGACGTGGAAGCCACCCTGCCCCTGCTGACCGTCCGAGTAAACGGCCGCCTGCTCCGCCGCCTCCCCCGCGGCGAACAGGACGGGTACGTCCGCCTCTGGTGGGCGGACCTGCACCGCGAGATGGCCCCCGCTCCGCCGCCTCCGCCCTACGCTCCCGGCGGCGCCCTCGGTCTGTTCGTGGAACGAGGCACAGCTCGCTTTCGGAACGTTATCGTTCAACCGCTTCCCGAGCGGTGAAACTCTTTCCTACGGAGAGCACTCATGGCGAAAAAATGGTACGTCAAGAGTAGTCGCACAATCACCATCACGAACAAGGACCTCAAGCCCGCCCTGAGCGTGACCATCATCAGCCCGCTCGACGACCTCAGCCAGCAACCGAACAATCCCTTCGTCGCCGTGGCGACTGTCACCGGAGCAAGCACTCCCCCGACCGCGTGGCTGGTCAATGCGGACGGCACCCGGATCAATCCTTCATCGATGTCGCAGTCGGGGAATGACTGGACGTTCAACTTCGGCACCGCCGCGAACCCGATCCCGGCCGGCTACTACCTCCTCACCGTGACGGCCACAAACCCCCCCAACACGGCGAGCGATACCATTCCTGTCCTCGTCAAGGTGTGATGCCAGTGAGCCGCGTCCACCGGGCAGAACGGCTTGGGTGCCAACGGTGGGGTGCCAACGGTGTCAGTTCGCTCTCGATCCCGATCACGATCGGGCGGTCTACGGTAGCCCCGAAGCGCAAGTCGAAGTAGTTCACCGCTACTGTCGTCGAGGACACGGACGGGGAAGTGGAAACGTGGGGCAGAGCGGCGGCGGGAGACGGGCCGCCGGAGCGGGGCAACGCCGGGCAGCGCGACGGGACGAGGCCCCGGTGCCGGGTTCGGCTCCCGTTGCAGCTCGACCGGAGTAGTTTCCGCCTCCGGGATCGGCTCCAGATCGATCACGTCGAGGACAGGCTGTGCCGGCTCCGCGTCCTCCGGCTCGGGCGGCTTCGCCGTGAAGGTGTTCTTGCACTTGGGGCAGCGAACGAGGCGGCCCACATGATCCTCGTTCAGTATGAGCGCGCCCTTGCAGTGGGCGCAGCTGATCTTGACGAGCATGGTTGTCCTCGCAAGCGGATTCTCTCCCAATAGGTTGATGATACACAGTGGCAAATCGCTGGCCACAGGCTGTTCGCTCATCTTGCTGGTTCGCACGCCGTCGCTATCGTACCCAGCAGCCCTCCCGCCTTTTTTCAGGACGGCACGCCATGAATCCTCGTCTCACTCTCGCCGATCTGTTCACCCGCGCGCAGCCCGGGCACGCAGCGGTCATCCTGCCCGAGGATGGGTTCACGACAAGCTACCGCAGCCTGACAGTGCAGATCGAGGCGCTGGCGGCGATGCTGCGCGGCGTGCTGCGGCCGGGACAGGTAGTGGCGATCGTGCTGGCCAACGGGCTGGAGTATCTGGCGTCGTTCCTGGCAGTGGCGCGGGCGCGGCTGGTGGCGGCGCCGCTCAACCCGGCATACAAGCCCGACGAGGTCCGCTTCTACCTTGAGGACTCCGGTGCCGCGGCGCTGATCGTTCCGCCCGAGGCGCACCCGTCCCGCGACGTGGCCCGCGAGCTGGGACTGTCCGTCTGGAGCGCCACCCGCGACGGACGCGGGCAGGTCCGCGTCGAGGGGGTCGGGCTGGCGCCGACGGGCCTCGACGTGGAACCGCCACGGCCCGATGACGTGGCGCTGTTCCTGCACACCAGCGGCACGACGAGCCGGCCCAAGGGCGTGCCGCTGACCCACGGCAACCTGATGGCGTCGGTCGACAACATCGCGACACACTATCAACTGAGTCCCGCCGACACCGGTCTTGTCCTGATGCCGCAGTTTCATGTGCATGGGCTGGTCGGGTCAACGCTGGCGCCGCTGTACGCTGGCGGAACGATCGTCACTCCGCCGCGTTTCAGCGCCAGCGGCTTGTGGCCGGCGGTACGGGCGTATCACGTCACGTGGTACTCGTCGGCGCCGACGATCCATCAGATCCTTCTCGCACGAGCCGACAGCGACAGCGCCCCGGCGCAGAGCGGCTTCCGCTTCATCCGCTCGTGCAGCGCGGCGCTGTCGGGCCTGACGCTGGCCGGCCTCGAGTCGCGTTTCGGCGCCCCGGTGCTGGAAGCCTACGCGATGACCGAGGCATCGCATCAGATGACGTCAAATCCGTTGCCGCCGGGCACTCGCAAGCCGGGCAGCGTCGGCCGCGGGACGAACGTCGAGGTTGGCATCATGGACGAGGCGGGGAATCTGCTCCCGGCCGGGACGCAGGGCGAGGTGGTGATACGCGGGCCGAACGTGACGCACGGCTACCACAACAATCCCGAGGCGAACGCCACTTCATTTACCAACGGCTGGTTCCGCACGGGAGACCGCGGCGTGATGGATAGCGAAGGCTATTTGACGCTTATCGGGCGCATCAAGGAGCTGATCAACCGCGGCGGTGAGAAAATTTCGCCTTTGGAGATCGACGCCGTGCTACTGGAGCATCCCGCGGTCGCGGAGGTCGCGACCTTTGCCGCGCCCGACCCGAAGTACGGCGAGGAGGTCCACGCCGCCGTGGTGCTGAAGGGCGAGGTGACGGCCGAGCAACTGCAAGCGCACTGCGGCGCGCGGTTGGCGGACTTCAAGGTGCCGAAGGTGATACACATCACGAAGGAGCTGCCGCGGACGGCGACGGGCAAGGTCCAGCGCCGGCAGGTGGCGGCGGCATTTCTCAAAAGCTGAGGAGCGAGGTCATGGCCACGACGGTTCAGCGGGATGCAGCCACTTCGACGCGCACCGTGACGGGGGGACATCTCGTGGCCCGTGCGCTGAAGGCCGAGGGCATCGAGGCGATCTTCACGCTGTGCGGCGGGCACATCATGGACATCTACGATGGCTGCGTCGACGCCGGTATCCGCATCGTCGACGTGCGCCACGAGCAGGCTGCCGCCCATGCCGCCGACGCCTGGACTCGCCTCACTGGCGTCCCTGGCTGCGCCGTCGTGACCGCTGGCCCGGGCCTCACCGATACCGTCACGGCCGTTGCCAACGCCTGGCGCGCCCAGACGCCGATGCTCGTCATCGGCGGCCAGGGACCGCTCGGGCAGGCGCACATGGGATCGCTGCAGGAACTCGATCATGTCGGCCTGCTGCGGCCCATCACCAAATTCGCCACCACTGTTTACCACACCGAAAGAATCCCCGAGATCCTCAGCACCGCGTTTCGACAGGCGTACAACGGACGTCCCGGACCTGCCTTCGTCGAGATCCCTGCCGACGTCCTTTTCAGTCCCGTCGACGAGAATGCCGTCATCGATCCCGGCAAGTACCGCTCAGCCGGCAAAGCCTACGGCGACATCCGCCTCGTCGAGGAAGCGGCCCGTCTGCTGAGCGTTGCTCAGCGTCCCGCCGTCCTTGCCGGCAGCCAGGTCTGGCACTGCCGCGGCGTCGCCGAATTGCAGAGCCTCGCCGAGTCGCTGTCGCTGCCCGTCTATCTCAATGGCTCCGCCCGCGGGGCGCTGCCGCCGGGACACCCACTGCTGTTCGTGCGGTCCCGGCGCGAGGCCCTCGCCCGGGCCGACGTTGTCCTCATCGTCGGCACCCCCTTCGACTTCCGCCTCGGCTACGGTCGCCGCCTCGCTTCCGACGCCAAGATCATCCAGGTCGACCTCGACTACGGCGAACTGGGCCACAATCGCGGCGTCGACGTCGCCATCGCCGGCGACGCCGCGGCGGTGCTGGGTCAGCTCGCTGCCGCGGCTCGACCGGTCGCCGGGCAGACGAAGGCATGGCTTGATCACCTCCGCGCTGCCGAGCAGAAGGCCCTCGACAAGGACCTGCCGTTGATGAACTCCGAGGCAATGCCGATCCACCCGCTGCGGCTGGCAACAGAAATCAACGACTTCCTGACGTCCGATACGATCTTCATCGGCGATGGCGGCGATGTGGTGACATTCAGCGCCAGCGTGATCCAGACGCGCAAGCCGGGGCAGTGGCTCGACCCCGGCCCGCTCGGCACGCTCGGTGTCGGCATGCCGTTCGCCATCGCCGCCAAGGTGGCGCGGCCCGACCAGGAAGCGTTCATCCTCTTTGGCGACGGAGCATTCGGCCTCAACGGCTTCGAGTTCGACACGGCCCTGCGCTTCAACTTGCCCGTCGTGTCGGTGGTCGGTAACAATGCGGCGTGGAACCAGATCCGTTATGGACAGGTTTCGCGCTACGGTGAGGCCCGCGGCGACATTGCGAACCTGTTGGCACCGACGCCCTACGACCGTGTCGTCGAGGCGCTGGGCGGTCATGGCGAGCACGTCACCGAGCCGAAGAAGATCCGTCCGGCCCTCGAGCGCGCCCGCGCCTCGGGCAAGGCATCGTGCGTCAACGTCATGATCGACCCCAACGTCTACAGCCCTGGGACGATGAACCAGACCATGTACAAGTAGGTCCGACAGGCGGCTCGCCTGTCATGTGTTCCTGGACATCTGTGCCCGGCGTTCGCGCTGGATCATCGGACGGCGCCGGCGGCCGGGCGTGTCAACGCTTCCAGGGCAGGGCGTACCGCAGCATCCAGCCCCGCGAGTTTGAGGGCGTGAGAAGCCCAGGTCTGCCACGCGGGGACGGCCAGCGGGTCGAGCTTCCTCGCTGCCGCGAAGGCATGGCAGAGTTGAGAGACCTCTTCTATCCCCAAAACCGCTGCATCTACTTCGTACAGGGCGAGCGTCAGCGGCTCGGCCGGCAGTCGTTCCAGCGGCAGGTCGGCGTGCAGGCCGCCGGGCTCTTTCCCCGGTCGCGGCACGGTGAACTGTTCCCGCACGTCCTTCCGATCACCAAGAAGGACACGCAGCAGGACGGGCGTCTGCGCGTTCCCGGGCCGCTCGAGTCGCAGCAGGGGTGGGGCAGTGCGGAGCAGGACGGCAGAATGACCGGCGGCCTCGAAAGCGAAAGGCTGTTCGGCGCGAAGTCCGGAGGAGGCGGGCGCGAGAAGTGCGGAGGCGCCGGAGGCGAGCATGCGGCCGAGGCGAGTGGCCGTGTCGCCGGCTCGCTGCCGCACCCGTGTCGCCAGCCGGGCGAGCAGCCGGTCGGCCTGCAACAAGATCGACAGCCGCTGACAGCGACGGCAAGCGTCGGTCTGGAGGTGGCGGGCGGCGTCGGCATCGTCAACGAGGCCGCGGGCGTGCCAGAACAAACGGAGCAGCGATGGGTGCCAGACCTGCCGCCGCGCCTGGGCCTCGGTCTGCCGGCAAACGTCGCATCCCGCTTTGTGCCGCTGCTCGGCGTCGGTCCAGTCCTCGCGCAGCAAGGCGGTGCGGAAGCGCGGCAACGGCAGGCAGGAGGGAGTCGGCATCGTCGTGGGCTCGGTGTCCTCACTCGCCAGCCCCAGCAGCAATCGTGACAACCCGTGCTCGTTCATCGGCGACCACCTCGTTGGTGAGCGAACAACCTTCGGATTATACCGGCCGCGGTCCGCCTGAAAAATGGTGCGTCTCTTCCGGCGCGGGAAGGTCCAACTCGAGGCCCTCGGCCTTGCTGCTCATGCGTCCCCCCTCTGTGCGAAGTGCCTGGCCGACCGCCAGGAAAGAAACGCCCCCGGACTACGAAAGATCCAGCGGCGTGGTGATCAGACGGCGGTCGCGGGGGACGTCCGGAACCCCCGCAACGCAATAGTACGCCCGAGGCCCGGACAGATTTCACACTCCGTCGGGCAAGTCCTGCGGAGACGCTTCGTGAGGTAGGATCAAGTCCTGAGAATCTGTCAAGAAGATTTTCGCAACTTTTTTCAAACGCTTCCGAAGGGACCTCCGTCGTAGAGGTGTAAACAGGACGAAGCGACGGTGAGGACGAAACACTTCCCCGTCACACCGGCTCGACTCTCGAGGCCTACAAGGACCTCGAGAAACGTGACGTCCCTGTGTTCATCACGGCCGACACGCTGCTGCACCTCTATCACGTCCAGTTCGACGAGACGCTCAAGGACATCGAGGAACGCGAATTCTACAAGGACATCAGCGCCCTCGCCCGCGCCCTGTTCGATCACGTCGCGGCCGAGAAGCCCTCCGCCGACTGCGCCGACTTCCGTGAGGCCCGCCGCAAAGCGCTGACCTACCTCGCCGTCGGCCTGAAGGCGCTAGAGCCGCAGGCGAAGCTCCCGGCGGGCGTCGACCACAAGGACATCGAGGTCGTGCGGGAGAAGATGCAGAAGCACGAGGGCTTCTGGCCCGAGCCCGGCACGGCCGAGCGCGACTGGCCGCTGTTCCGCTACGCCGAAGACTTCTCGCAATATGTCCCACGCGGCCACTACACGCGGAGTGACGTCCTCAAGAGATATTTCATCGGCATGATGTGGTTCGGCCGCATGACCTTCCTGATCAAGGGGCATGCCAAGCACGGTGCCAGCACCCGCGCCCCGGCCCTTGTCGGCGTCGAGGAGTCGGACCAGCAGACGCTCGCCGCCGCGATGCTCACCCGAGCCCTGGAAAAGGCCGAACTGCCCGACGGACGCAAGGCTGCTGAGGTCTGGGAGCGGATCTACGCCGTCACCAGCTTCTACGTCGGCCTGGCCGATGACCTGGGCCTGCAAGAGTACCGCACGGCGCTGCACAAGGTCTGCGGCGCCTCGCTCGACCTCGCCGTGCTGGCCGACCGCAAAAAGCTCATGGCGTTCAAGGCGGAGCTGGCGCGCTTCAACCCGCCGGCAATCTACAGCGGCACCGGCGCCCAGAGTGCCCCGCAGGACGCCAGCCCGGGCGCCCTCATCGAGGCCCTGCACAAGTCGGCCGGCTTCCGCCTCATGGGCCAGCGCTTCGTCCCCGACTCATACATGATGGGCAACCTCGTCTGGCCGACGGTCGGCGAGCCGACCAAGGACGACCTGTTCACCCGCGTGGAGTCGGACGGCGGGCCGATCCGCGGCTTCCCGCGCGGCCTCGACGTCATGGCAGTGCTCGGCAGCAAGCGCGCCCGCGAGGTACTCCACGAGTTGAGCGACGACGCCTATAGCAACAAACCGCGCGCTCTCACCTACGACCAGGCCCTGGCGGCACTGATCGACGAGTACGGCAAGCTCAGCGACCTGGACTGGAACCGCAACCTCTACTGGTCGTGGCTGTACGCGCTGAAGCCGCTGCTGGCCGGGTACGGCGCCGGCTACCCGACCTTCATGACGACCAAGGCGTATCGCACACGTCTGCTGAACGCGGCGCTGGCCTCGTGGGCACAGCTGCGGCACGACACTATCCTGTACGCCAAGCAGAGCTACACGATGTTCCGTGAGGCGAGCTACCGCCCGCCGCTGCCACCGGTGCAAGGCTACGTCGAGCCGCTGCCGGAGTTCTACGCCCGGCTGCTGGCGCTGGCGCGGATGACCAACCGTGGCCTGTCGGAGATGAAGGTGCTCGACGCCGCAGCGAAGGGACGGCTCGACGCCTTCGAGAAACTGCTCGAGCGTCTCCTCGCCATCGCCGAGAAGGAACTGGCCGATAAGCCCCTGAAAGAGGACGATTACGCCTTCATCCGTCACTTCGGCAGTCACCTGGAGGGCGTCGTAGTCACCTCCAACAGGGCACGGCTGGAGTCCCTGTATCACGAGCTGGGTCGGACGACCGACGAGACGCGGCGCAAGGAGTTGGCGGAGATGATCGCTCTCGAGACGGCCGGGGCGATGAAGACGACGCTGGTCGCCGACGTCCACACCGACCAGAACACCAAGCAGGTTCTGGAAGAGGGGACAGGCTACGTCGACCTCGGGGTGTTCGTCTATCGGCAGCCCGACGGCCGTCTGGTACTGGGCGCCGGGCCAGTGCTGAGCTATTACGAGTTCAAGCACCCGATGAGCGATCGGCTGACGGATGAGAAGTGGCGGACGTTGCTGGCGAACAAGGACGCCCCCGCCGCTCCCGAGTGGACGCGGCCGTACACCTCGACGAAGGCGATGTATGCCTGTCCGAAAGTGATCCACGATTGACCAGCCCGACGCGCCATCTGCTGTAGGACGGATTTCCAATCCGTCCGTGGGTGAAGCCCGGACGGATTGGAAATCCGTCCTACAACCCCTTGCTGGCGCTGCGGGCTATTCGGCAACTGTGACCTCGACGAGGTTGTCGAAGAAGGTCGCGCCGCCGCCGAGATCGGTCAGGCGACTGCTCGTCGTCGTGTTGCAGTTGACATGATCGGGTGTGTAGACGTTCCACCAGATCCCCTGCGTCACCACCACGCCCTTCTTGACCGTCTCGCCGACGAGGGCCTTCGCCCGAAAGGTGCCGCGGTCGTTGGAGACGCTCACCCACTGGCCCGAGCGGATGCCGCGCAGCGCCGCGTCGTCGGGGTGGATCTCGACGGTCGGCTCGCCCGCCTGCTCGCGCAACGACTTGACGTTGACGAACGTCGAGTTGAGGAACGACGGGTGCGGCGGACTGACCATTTGCAGCGGGAAGCGCGCTGCCAGGTCGGGTCGCGTCTGCGGGTCCTCGTGCGGTGGCGTGTAGGTAGGCAGCGGATCGAGGCCGCGCGCCGCTAGCGCCGGGCTGTACAACTCGCATTTGCCCGAGGGGGTCCCGAAGCCGCCCTGCGCGAACGGAGCGTAATCCTCCGGCAGGTTCAGCCGCAGCGGTCCCTCCTCCAGCAACCGTTCGAGCGTGATGCCCTCGAAGACGTCGGCCGCCGGATAGCGCCGCGGCGGGGCCCACGGTTTCAGCGCCGCGGCGGCCAGTTCCTCGTCACGGATCTCGAACAGTTCCGGCTCGAAACGCATGCGGCGAGCCAGCAGGCGGAAGACATCATTGTTGCTCTTCGCCTCGCCTAGCGGCGCGATCGCGGGACTGTTCACCTGGACATAGAGATGGCCGTAGGAGCCGTGAATGTCGAGGTGCTCTAGCTGCGTCGTCGCCGGCAGGACGATATCAGCGTAACGGACCGTATCCGTCGGAAATTGCTCGTGGACAACGGTGAACAGGTCCTCGCGAAGCAGTCCCTTGAGCACGCGCGACTGATCGGGACAGACCGCCGCCGGGTTAGCGTTATAGACGTACAGGGCGCGGACGGGCGGCGGAGCAAGTTCGCCGTTGAGGGCCTCGGCAAGTTGGACCATGTTGAGGGTGCGCGTGCCCGGCGGGATCAGATCGGGGCGCGTCAGCACGGGGTTGCCGGAGAAGCCGTACAGGGCACTGGTACTGAGCAGCGCCCCGCCGCCGGGGTGGCGCCAGGCCCCGATCACGGCGGGCAGGCAGCAGATGGTCCGCACTGCCATGCCGCCGCCGCCGTGTCGCTGCAGGCCATAGTTGAGGCGGATGAACGCCGGCCCGCCACGCTCCGTCATCGCAGTGGCGTACTCGCGGGCCAGTCGCCCGATGTCCTCAGCGGCGATTCCCGTGATCGAAGCGACGCGCTCGGGCGGGTACTCGTCCAGCGCCCGCTGCCGCAGCAGGTCGCCGCCGAGACAATAGCGGTCGAGATAATCCTGATCGTGCAGTTCATCGCGCCAGAGGACGTGCATCAGGCCCAGGGCGAGGGCGGCGTCGGTGCCGGGGCGGATCGGCAGCCACCAGTCGCTGCGGGCCGCGGTGCGACATTTGTAGGGATCGATGCTGATGATCTTCGCGCCGTGCTTGCGCGCCTGGTGCATTAGCGCCCACAGGTGCGTGTTGGTGACGCTGGTGTTGGAGCCCCAGTTGATGATGTAGCGCGAGCGCACGACGGTTTCGGGATCGAGGGCGGCGCGCGTCCCAAGGGTGACATCGCAGCCGGCCGCCCCGGCCGTGGCGCAGATGGTGCGGTCGAGCAGCGTGGCGCCGAGACGGTGGAAGAAGCGGCGGTCGAGGCTGCTGCCCTGGAGCTGACCCATCGTCCCGGCGTAACTGTACGGCAAGATCGCCTGCGGACCGTCGGCCGAGTGGGCGATTTCCTGGAAACGTCGGGCGATCGTCTCGACTGCCTCATCCCAGCTAATCCGCGTGAACTCCCCATTCCCCTTCGGTCCGACGCGCTTCATCGGCCAGGCGAGGCGCTCGGGATGGTAGACACGCTCGAGGTAGCGCGACACCTTTTGACAGAGGAAGCCGCGCGTGAAGGGTTGATCGGCCCCGCGCACGTCGATCGCCACGCCGTCGCGTACAGTCACGACCATGCTGCACGTGTCGGGACAATCATGGGGGCAGACGGCCCGGACGGTTTTGGTTACACTGGCGCTCACTGGCATTGTTCCTCCCAGGTCGATTGTCGAGATTCGCCGGGAGCCTGTCAACGCAGGGCTTGGTCGTCCCACTTTCCGAGGACTCATGAACGCTTCCCCGCGCACGTTCGCCCCCTTCGCTGCTGTAGTCCTGCTGTCTGGCGTGCTGGTCCTGCGGGCCGCGGACAAGGACAAGCCCCCGAAGAAACCCGAGTTGATCGGCGACAAGCACTTCCGCGTCTACGACGCCAAGGGCAAGGCGAGGACGCTGGACCACATGCTGCAGCGCATGCGCAACATGGATGTCGTCTTCCTCGGCGAGTCGCACGACGACGCGGTGGCCCACTACCTGCAGGCGCGTCTGCTGCGGCTGATGAACGAGCAACGGGTGAACCGCCCGCTGGCGCTGTCGCTGGAGATGTTCGAGCGCGACGTGCAGCCGGTGCTCGACGAGTATCTCGCCGGGCTGATCACCGAGCAGCACTTCCTCGCGAGCAGCCGGCCGTGGAACAACTACAAGCAGGACTATGGGTCGCTGGTGGAGTACGCCCGGGAAAAAGAATTGCCAGTGATCGCGGCCAACGCCCCGCGCCGCTACGTTAATCGCGTCGGCCGGCTGGGTGCGGTATCGCTCAAGGCTATTCCCGACCCGCAAAGGCGTGGCCTACCGCCGCTGCCCTACGGCGAGGCCTCGTCCGCCTACGCGGCGAAGTTCAACGCCCTGATGAAGGAGCACGGTCCGAAGAAGCCCGACCCGAACAAGGGCAAGGAGCCACCGAAGCCGCCGCCGGCCCCAGCCGGCCCGCCGCGCATGCCGCCGGCCGATCAGCCGGTCAAGACTGAGCCCGACTCGCGCCGTGGCCTGGAAGCGCAGAGCCTGTGGGACGCGACGATGGCGTACTCGATTGCCGAGTACCTGATGCGGTCACCTGGGGCGCAAGTGATCCACCTCAACGGCCGCTTCCACACCGAGAAGCGCCTCGGCATCGCCGACCACCTGCTGCGCTACCGACCCGGCACGTCGTTCCTCGTGGTGACGATGCTGTCGGCGAAGTCGTTCTCGAAGTTCGACGCCAAGGAAATGACCGATCTCGGCGACTTCGTGATTGTCACTGACCCATCGCTGCCGCGCAGCTTCAAGTCGGAGCCGCCGAAGAAGTGATTCACTTCCTCCGACGAGCCCGCAGCGCAAGCAAGGGCGGACTTCAAGCCTTGCTGGCGCTGCGGGCTCGTTGGGTTGTGGCTCAGTACGGAATCCACCCGTTCTCATCCATGAACCTGTAAATCCACGGATGCCGCCACGGGTTCCACGCCGGGTAGCTCATCGACATCACGGACACCGCGAGAAGGAGGTACGCCAGGGCGCGGCCGCCACGCGACTTGCCGAGTCGGTCGACAACGGGCAACATTGCCAGCAGCCAGAACGGTGTCAGCCACATCAGCCAGCGCGGCCCGGCCGTCCAGCCGCCGTAGTTGTCCGATTTGATCAGATAGAAGCCGACCACGATAACCGTCAGCACCAGCGTCAGCCCAGCGAGCCCCGCCCACAGGCGAGCGATTCCCCATAGCATGCCGATCACCGCGAGGAGGAAAATCGGCGTCAGCGAGAACAGTCCGTGGTGCCCGACCAGGACGTGGAAGGCGTACGTCAGACGGTCTTCCTTCAGGCGGGCGAAGTCGATGCCGGGCTTGACCGGATCGGGGTCCTTGCCCCAGTGGCTCCCCTCGTACTGATACCAGTCCGTGCCGAACTTACTGTACGCCGGCTTCCAGTCGCTGATCGCCAGGTGGTTCGTCAGCAGGAACGCCGCGACCGGCACCGCCGCTGCCGGGGCGAAGAAGAGCAGTGTCTGCCGCGGGAAGCGCCACAGCATCAACAGGCCCAGCGCCGCGGTGAACGACGCCGCCGGCAGTTCGTCAGTCGCCGTGAACGCGGCGAAGAACCCCGCCAGTGCGAACCACCACGCCCGCGGCGACTCCGAGAGGAAGATCTGTGCCGCGAAGTACAGCGCCAGCAAGGCGCTGCATGTTGCAACCGTGTGGTTGCTGATGCTAATCAAAAACGGCGTCATCAGCGTCCCGAAGCAGCCCGTCGCGAAGACATACAGCCGGCCCCAATCCGTCGCGCCGAACCGCTCCACCAGCCGCGACAAGAGCCACAAGTACAGCAGCCACGGCAGCCAGTTGAACGTCAGCACGATCGTCCGCACGACCGCCCAGCGGTGCGTCGTGATCGACCAGCCGAAGGCGTGCTTCAGTAGCCAGTATTCGCCGGCCATCAGCGTCGGCAACAGGGGCGGTTTGCTGGAGTAGAAGTCGCGCGTCTCGGGGTTCATCACCTTATCGACCGTCTGCCAGCCGTCCTCGAAGACGATGCCGTCGTCGCCGTACTTGTTCTTCGCGGTTGCCTTCGATGGGTCGCGGTGGCCGATGACGTAGGTGCCGTTGTCGACCAGGGCGCGGACGGTCGCCCAGCGTGAACGGTCGTTGGAGCTGAACGTCGGCATCGGCTCGGGACGGTCCGGCGGCCAGGGTCGCCCCGCCGACGGCGGCTCGCCCGCCTTGCGGTACAGTGACGGCTCGTAGACCAGCTCGGCGTTCAGGATGCGGCCCAGCGCCATGCACCCCGCCACGAGGATCAGCAGCACATAGAGATGACGGCGGAGGGGAGCCGGTTCGGGAGAGGGAGTCATTGGTCCTTTGTCGGGGCGGAGGGATTCGGGGACGGAGCAGCAGGGAAAGCGGGCGTTCCCTTGACATCATCATGGACGCCGACGCGCTCGGCGATCGAATAGGCATCCTCGTCGCGGCTCATGTAGTCGGTGATCAGCTCCGCCAGCAGGCCGATCGACACCATCTGGGCGCCCAGCAGCACTCCGCCCAGTGAGTAGATCAGCAGCGGACGCTGGTGTAGCGGAGGGTAGCTGCCCGGGTTGAAGGAGTTGATCACCCAGGTCACCACCAGCCACAGCATGCCGAGGCTGCCCAACAGGAAGCTGACCAGGCCGATGCTGCCGAGGACGTGTTGCGGACGCTGGCCGAAGCCGGTCAGGAATTTGACCGTCATCAGATCGAGGAAGCCCTTGACAAATCGGCGCACGCCGTACTTCGAGCGGCCGAAGCGGCGCGGGCGGTGGTTGATCTCGATCTCGCCGACGCGGAAGCCGCGCGCCGATGCCAAGACCGGGATGAAGCGGTGCAGTTCGCCGTACAGACGCACCTCGCGGAAAACCTCGGCGCGATACGCCTTCATGCCGCAGTTGTGGTCGTGCAGGCGCACGCCCGTCAGCCAGCTCACCATGCGGTTGAAGATACGGCTGGGCCAGACCTTGTGCCACGGGTCGAGACGGCGCCGCTTCCAGCCGCTGACGACGTCGAGCGGGCCGGTCCGCTTCTGTCCTGACGTCTCCTCGCCCAGCGCCAGCGTCGCCAGAAAGCGTGGCACCTCCGCCGGGTCGTCCTGCAGGTCGGCGTCGAGGGTAATGATGATGTCGCCCTGCGCCGTGTGGAAGCCCGCCGACAGGGCCGCCGCCTTGCCGAAGTTGCGGCGGAAGCGGATGCCGCGCACGTTGGCGTTCTGCTGGGCGAGATCCTGGATGATACTCCACGAGCCGTCGCGGCTGCCGTCGTCGATGAAGACCACCTCGACCTGTAAGTCCTCCTGCGCCGCCACCACCACGATCTCCTCGAACAGCAGGGCGAGGCTCTCCTCCTCGTTGTACACCGGAATGACGAGTGAAATCATGTTGATGAGCCCGAAGCGCCAGCGAGGGTTGCGGCATCCTCCTCGCTGGCGCTTCGGGCTAAGCGAGCGGGGAACCACCAGACGACGGCGGCGAGAACCAGCTCGGCGACGGTCCACAGCAGCCGCAGCAGCAGCACCACGACGACGGAGCGGGCGCCGAACTGCGGAGCGAGCAGCTCCTGCAAGATGAACTCGCGCACGCCCAAGCCGCCGGGCGCCGGCGTCAGGAACCCGGCAACATAGGAGGCAGCGACAAAGGCGGTCGAGCGCAGCCAGCCCTCGACACTCCACGCCGGCCGCGAAGGGTCGAGGGCGGTCAGCACCGCCTCGAGGCTCGCCCCGAAGAAGAACCAGCCGCACGCGGTGGACAGCAACCCGATCAGCAGCGTGCGCCCGGTCAGGTCGCGCATCAGGACGTTGCCGTCGCGGACGAGGCGTGCCGAGAGTCGACGCACCAGGAAGTTGAACACGCCCGGCAGGATCGGCACGCCCGCCAGCACAAGGAGCGCCAGCACTTTCCCCATCATCGCCGGATCGTCACGCATGAGCCAGGCGACCAGCACGGCGGCGACAAGCGCACCCGCGGCCATGAAGGTGAGCGTCTCGTAGACGGCGGCCAGGGCCGCAGCGCCCGGCGCCGCCCCCGCCTCGGCCCCCGCCGCCGTCCGCATCAGCAGAGCGACGCCCTTGCCCGGCACATACTTGCCGAGGTGGCTCAGATAGTAGCCGCGCACCCCTGGCAGCAACGGCACCGGCTCGCCCACAACTCGCAGCAGGTAGAGCCAGAAAAAAGCAGCGAACCCCAGCCCGAGCAGATACAGTGCCCCGCTGCCGGCGAGGCCCGCGGGGTCGGCGAGGCGTGCCTCGTCCCAGAGGATTTTCGCCGCCGAACGGGCCTGGTCGGTCTTCTGCAGTTCTTCGTTCTGCAGGATACGCACGAACTGCCAGCCGACCCCGAACAGGATGGCGACGAACAGGACAACCTTCAGCCACGGCCACCAGCGGCGGAAGAACGCACGCATGACGAACGCCATTGTACGAGCGGCTCCGGTCGCTGTCCCCGGCCCGAAGGGGACAGCATCCTCTGGGCCGCTTCCCTGAAGCCTTCTCTCCTTGAGCAGCTTTTTCTTCGGCGGTAGACTGAACTTGTTGAATGAACGAACCACCTCTCGGAACCGCGTTCGCCAGAACGCGGGGGATTGCCTCGCCGGCGTTCTGGTGAACGCGGCTACCCGCTGCCTCGTCGCCGCCTGGGAACGAGTGCCATGCCCAGAGGTCTGCGCTTCGACGCCGAGAGAGCCGATGCGATCGGTCTGGTCGCCGTGGGGGGCGACCTGCGCCCGGAGCGTCTCCTGGAGGCCTACCGCAGCGGGGTCTTCCCCTGGTTCGGCCTGGAAGACCCCATCCTGTGGTGGTCGCCCGACCCGCGCGGCATCCTTGAGCTGGACGGGCTGCACGTCCCCCGCCGTCTGGGGCGAACGCTCCGCTCGGGCCGCCTCCGACACACGATCAACCGTGCCTTCAGTGACGTCCTCCGTGGCTGTGCCGACCGGCCCGACGACGGCTGCTGGCTGACGCCGGAGATGATTGCGGCCTACGAGGAGTTGCACACTCGCGGCCACGCCCACAGCCTTGAGGTCTGGGCCGGTGACGAGCTGGCTGGCGGCATCTATGGCGTCGCGGTCGGTGGACTGTTCGCCGGCGAGTCGATGTTCACGCGCCTGCGCGATGGTTCCAAGGTGGCGCTGGTCCGCCTGGTCGAGCACCTGCGTCAGCGCGGCTTCCAGCTCTTCGACATCCAGATGGTCACCGACCACACCGCCCGCTTCGGTGCCCGCGCTATCCCAAGGGCCGAGTACCTCGCCCGCCTGCGTGAGGCCCTCCGCTGCGAGGTGAGTTTCGTGTGACCGTATTCTCCCCTCGCCCCCGCTTCGGGGGCGAGGGGAGAAGAAGAGGAGCCCAGAGGGCGCAGCTTGCCGAGGCATCCATCCATGCTGATTCGTCTTGCCCGAGCACGATGCGGCGTTATGATGACGTCCTCGCGGCCGGGCCGCGATCATCCACGGTCGCCCAGCCGTGGCCGAATTGAAGTACAGACAGTGCCCCCGGAATCGGCATGGAGGCAGGGCCATGAGCAGGACGCTCAACCTGGTGGACGGTCTTCTCTTGATGGGTCGCCGGCATCAACAGCTAGGCCGCGTCCGCGATGCCCTGACAATCCTGGCCCGGCTGGCCAGCTTCCGCGAGCTGCCCCGCGAGGTGGCCGAGGAGACGCAGGTCCGGCTGGCCGAGATCCAGTTACATCGGCGCAAGTATCGGCGGGCCCGCCGCCACCTGGCGGTCGCCCTCCGCTACGATCCCGACAACGCTCGCTACCATCACCTCATGGCCACGGCCCTGCGCGGGCTTGGCGAGGACCAGTGGGACCGCGCCGCCGTCCACTACCGCCGCTCGCTCGAATTGGATGCCGAGCAGGACGATTGCCTGACCGAGTTCGGCCTGTTTGCCGTCCGCCTGGGGTACGCTGACGAGGGATTGAACTGGCTGCGACACGCAGTCGAGCAGAAGCCCGGCGACCCGGACGTCCTGGGCAAGCTGATCGAGGGCTTACGCCTGGCGGGACGCGGTGACGAGTGCTGCGCCGAACTGCGGGCGGCCCTGTTCCGCAACCCACAGGACCGTCGCTTCCGCCAACTCTGGGCCGACGACCAGTTCCGCCAGCTGCACCAGGCGCAGCACGAGCAACTCCGCTCCCGCGCTGGCGCGGACGAGGGCCCGATCCTGCTGCCGTTCGTACCGCGCGAGCGGCCTGTCCCGGCAGACGGCCAGGGACAGGTCATCCGGCAGGATGGGCCCTCGACGTTCCCGCCGCCGCACGGCGCGCGGCCGGCACAAGTGCCCGACAAAAGGCATGTTCAATAGGCTCGTCACCGCCTGCTTCCGTCTTGTCGGCGGTCCCCCGTGTTTCCGCATTTATTCCCAGAACCAGGCGAGCGGGGCCGGGTGCCGCGCAGCGGCCGGCCCCGGTTTCGACCGGGGCGTTCACACGCCCCGCTCGCCTGGCTGTGGAGCGGACTCCCTCCGTTCGGTTACTTGTTGCCCAGCAGCTCCTTGATCGGTCCCTTCACCGCGTCGGCCCAGATGCGATAGCCCTTGGCGCTGAGGTGCAGGTAGTCGGGCATAATCTCCTTGGACAGCGTGCCGTCCTTCTCGAGGAACTTCTCGGCGAGATCCAGGTACTCGACCGTCTTGCCGCCGTCGTCGAGCTTGGCGATGATCTCGTTGACCTGCTTGATCTTTTCGCGCTGCGGGTTGGGCTTGGGCCCCCGCGGGAAGATACCCAGCAGCAAGACCTTCGTCTTGGGTGATCGCTTGTGGGTCTCCTTGACGATCGCCTTGATACCGTCAGCGATCTCCTCAGCAGTATTGTTGCCGAGGTTATTGGTGCCGATCATGAGCATGACAACCTT
>JACOUH010000172.1 GCA_016177925.1 Planctomycetota bacterium
CCGTGACGGCCGACAAGCGGGGCGAACTGCGACCCGGGCACAGACGTGGGGCCCGGCAGGCTCCTGGGTGGACTAACCTTTCGGCAGCCTGGCGGCCCACCGACTTCGCGGAGTCGGGAAGGGCCCATGGCTTTGCGTCCCACCCTTGCAGGTGGTTTGCCTTTATCGAGGAACCCAGCAGACCACTCGCCAGTCCTTTCACGGACCGACTGCAGAGTGAACAGCCTCACAAGGGCGACGAAGGGCAAGCATACAGAACTTCGCTTCTACCCCTTCAGAAAAAACTATGGGACACGCACGGAGGCTTGTCAAAACCGTTCCGGAGTTTTTCAGGCGTGTTTTCCCGCGCGCGGCGCGAGCAGCGGGATTCTCCAAGCAATCGGCGACCCGCCGGCGAGGGCGTTCTTCCTTTTTGCGCCTGTAAAGATCCGCGATTGCCCCGGCGGCCTCGGCCGCGCCATCGCACGACACCGAGGAGAGGCAAAGGAAGAGGTCTCAGGCGCGGCGCGGCTGGCGGACCTTCTCGCGTCGCGGGGCCGCCTGGCCGACCAGTCCGCCCAGGAACGCCGCCCACGCCCACGCCGGCAGCCCGGTCGCACCTGGAGAGGGGGAGGGCGGAGCAGCCGACAACTCGTTGACTCCTCTCTCGCTGGCGCGTCGAGCGGAGGGTCCGTCCGCGGCCTCGTCTTCGGGCTGCTGCTCCTCGTTTTCTTTTCGTTCGTCGGGACCACGCTCGACGCCGCCGAACGCCGGGTCCATGCGGAACGGCGGCGGGACCAGCGAGGAGATCACCGCGGCGTTGAGTTTGCCGCCCGCGGCATAGCGGCGCATCAACTCGTCCAAGGTTTCCGGCGACAGTTCCCCTATCCACAGCACGTCGGTGCTGATGTCGTCCGCTCCCTGGGCGTCATCGCCACCGCCGGACGCGGTCCCGGCACGCGAGCCGGACACGCCGGAGCCGCTGGCACCACCCGCCCCCGAGGCCGACTCGTTCA
Organism: Planctomycetota bacterium; assembly: GCA_016177925.1. Classification (GTDB taxonomy): domain Bacteria; phylum Planctomycetota; class Planctomycetia; order Gemmatales; family Gemmataceae; genus JACOUH01. The sequence goes on from JACOUH010000172.1 coordinate 996, forward strand.
GCCGCGACGACAGCGTCGACTCGCTGGCCCGGACCAGCGTCGACTGCGTCGAGGTCAGCGCCAGCGATACCTCGACGTTGCTGTTGAAGCTGACATTAACCGTCGATCCCTGCGTCGTAGCGGAGGTCGAGGCGACCGGCGAGCTGATCGTGGTCGACGCCGATGTCGTCGTGGGGGTCGCCACCGGGATGGTGAACACTGTCCCGAACAGGCCGGTGATGCGCGGGAAACTGGTCGTGTCGAGGACGACCATCAGGCTTCCGTCAGGCAGGCGGAGCGGCCGCAGGCCGCCGCTGGAACGCACCTCCTGCCAGTCGGCACCATTGAAGTAGAGCAGCGTCCCCTTGCCGGTCGGGTCGCTAACCAACAGCACCACGCGGTCGGTGGGGCCTGCGTCGGGAGAGTTGACATCGAAGTAGGAGCCGGTCTGTGGCCCGCCGACCGGGTTGCCGGAGTATTGCTCCAGCGTTAGCGTCGCGATGGCACTGCCCGGCGTGGCGTTGACGAACGACCCGGCGACGACGCCGGTCGCGAGGCTCGGGACCTGGAACGTCGGGGCCGCCACCCCGGTCGTCGACGAGACGACGAGTGGGACCAGGGTCACCGGCGCGGAACCCATCAGTCCGCGGCTGTCGGCGACCGTATAGGTGAACGACACCGGCCCCGACATCCCGGCAGCGGGGAAGTACGTCAGCGTCTGCCCGCCCGGATCGATCTGGACCGTGCCGGTGGCAGGCTGGGTGACGCTCACAATCGTCAGCGGCTCACCGTCGAGGTGGAGATCGTTGGCCAGGACGGGAATGGTCGCCGGCTGGCCGTTCGGCAGCGGGGCGACGTCCGGCTCGACGTCTGGGGGCTGCGTTGCCCCGGGGAAGTTGTCCCCTGCCGCGAGGGTGGCCGTCTGAAGATTGCGAAGGAAGACTGCCGAGTCGATTTGGCCGCGGATGGCCTCGTCGCCACCATCGAAGATCGACAAAAACAACTTGTGCGGTCCCGGTGTGACCGGAATGCCGGCCCGCAGCATGGGCGTGCCGGCGTTGTAGAGCGTCCCCGTCAGTATCACGATGCGCCGATCGCTGAAGAAATCGCTGCGGATGCTCGCCGGCAAGAGTTCCGACGACTGCGTGTCGAAGGCGAAGTTGTCAGGGGCGGAGATCGTCTGAGTGCCCGGGTCCACGCTCCAGGTCGTGTTGTCCAGTTCGGCGATGAAGGCGTCATTGGAGGCGCGGCCGGGGAAGCTCGGGTACTCGTCGGTGAGAAACGCAAAATCGAAGCTGAGGAAATTGGCCCCTTGCGGGACGTTGAGGTCGACCTCCAGGATGACCGGGTCAAAGACCAGCCCGCGGGCGCCGCCCAGGCGCACGCCGTTGTCAACCCCGGCGAGGGTCGTGTCGGTGGCGACACGCGTGCTGCCCGTCGTCAGAAGGGCAAAGGTACCGGGCCCTCCGAACGCACCGACCGAGCCCGTGAAGACGCCCGCCGCGTCGCCAGCGCTGAGCGCGTGATACGTCTCGCCCGTGATCAGCCCCGCCTGGCTGCTCAGGACATCGGTCAGGTCCGGCGGGGGAACCACGTTGACGTTGACCGTCGCCGTGGCGGTGCCGCCCTGGCCATCGGAAATCATGTAAGTGAATGAATCGGAGCCTGTGAAGCCAGGGGCGGGCGTGTAGGTGATGGTGCCGTTGGGGTTGGCGATCGTGATGCCGTGGGAGGCCTGCGACATCAGCGTGACAGTCAGCGGGTCGCCGTTCTGGTCGAAGTCGTTGCTGAGCACTGGGATCGTCACGGCCTGGTCGCGGGTGGTCGTAGCGGCGTCATCGACGGCCAGCGGTGGGAAGTTGCCGGTGGCCTGCGTGAGGATGCGGGCGAGCAGGAAACGCGAGGGCATCCCTGCCTGGGGCACGCCAAAACCGGCGCCGATGACGGTCGTCGCGATCGAGCCAGCCCGCTGCAGGGCCAGTGCGTCCAACTCACTGGGACCGCCATTCTGAATGATGAGCCGGCCGTTGCTGCCGAAGGTATCGTCGGGCCGGCCGTCGGGCAGCAGGCGGGCCGCGGCCAGGGCGATCGTGCCGGAGATGTTCGCCAGTCCGCCGACGACTATGTCGCCGTTGTCTTGCAGCAGGATCGCCTTGCCCACGTCGTTCCCGGGGCCGAAGTCACGCAGCAGGACCAGTCCCGTCGCCGTCCCGCCGAAGAACGGGTCGGGATGTCCGCTCGTATCGAAGCGGGCCACGAAGATGTCCGAGGTCCCAATCTCGGTCGTGGCCGCTCCTGTCACGACGAGTTTGCCGTCGGACTGGACGGCGATGCCATTGGCCATGTCGGCGCCGAAGCCGAGGTCGATGACGGCCGTCCCGCCGCTGCCGAAACTCGGGTCGAAATGGCCGCTGGCGTCGAAGCGGGCGAGGAAGCCATTCTGACCATTGCCGTTGCCGAACGACCCGGCCACAACGATGCCACCCGAAGCGTCAAGCGCCAGGCCGTTGATCGCTGCATCCGCCCCGAGGTCGACGGTCGTCACGCCACCCGTGCCGAAGGAAGCATCCAGGTTGCCGCCGGAGGTGAAGTGGGCCAGGGCGAGCAAGCGCCGTCCGTCGGCACGCGTGACGAAGCCACCGACAAGGATGCTGAGGTCGTTGAGGACCGTCAGCGCCCGGATGGCATCGTCCTGGCCAAAGAAATCGAGCGTCGTCTTCCCGCCACTGCCGAACTGCGTGTCGAGCATCCCGTCACTTGCGAAGCGGGCGAGGGCGAAGTCGGTGTTGCCGGCCGCGTTGGTCACGAAGCCGGCGGCGACGATCTCTCCCTCGAAGTCCAGGCCCAGCGCCCGGATTTCGTCGTTACCGCCGAAGAAGTCGGTCAGAACCTGTCCGCCGGTCCCGAACTCCGTGTCGAGTTGACCGCTGGGAAGATAGCGGACCAGCGCAAAGTCGGCGTTGCCGGAGGCGTTGACGGCAGTACCGCCCGCGACGATGCCGCTGACGAACGGGTCGACGACCACCGCCGCAGCGGACGCTCCTTGCGTGCCCACGGCGGTGAGGATCTCGCCGAAACTGGGCAGGGTGCCGCCAAAGGTCGTGTCGACACTACCATTGGTAAAATAGCGCACCAGGCCAAAGCCCGTCGGCGGGTCGTTGCCCGCCGCCGTGCCGGCGGCGACGATCTCGCCGCCAGACTGCAGGAGAACGGCCTGTGCCTGGTCGCTGCGGCCGAGGAAGTCGGTATTGACCTTCCCACTGTTGCCGAAGCTGGTGTCAATGGTTCCGTTGCTGTTGAAGCGCGCCAGGGCGAAGTCGCGGTTGCTGGTGGGAGTGAAGCTGTTGGTGTTGGCGACCGAGGCGAAGCCGGCGACGACGATCGCGCCGTCGGACTGGATTGTCACGGAACGAGCCTCGTCCTGCATCCCCTGGAAGTCGATGGTCGCGACGCCGCTGCCGAAGGTCGTGTCGAGCGCCCCGGTCGTCGTGTAGCGCGCCACCGCGAAGTCGCGGCGGGTGAAGCGCTGCGTCGCGTCGGCGGTATCCGAGGACAGCGTGTAGCCCGCGGCGACGAGGCGGTTGGAGGCATCGGTTGTGACGGCGAAAAGCTCGTCGCGGCTGGTGAGGTCGGTAGTGACACGACCGCCGCTGCCGAACGTGCCGTCGAGGCTGCCATCGGCGTTGTAGCGGACCAGGGCGAAGTCGCGGTTGGCACTGAAGTTCGCTGTGCCCGCCGCCACGACCTTGCCGCTCTGCAGCGTCAGCCCGCGCAGGATGTCGACGCCATTGACATCGGTCAGGACGCGGCCAGTGCCGCCGAAGGTGTTGTCGAGGCTTCCGTCGGAATTGAGGCGTGCCAGGGCGAAGTCCTGTCCGCCGCCGGTGCCCGCTGCCGTCGACACCCCGCCGACGACGATCTGCGTGCCGACGAGCAGTACCGCTGTCGCGATCTCGTTGCCACCGAAGTCGATAAGGCGCTTGCCCCCGTTGCCGAACAGCGGGTCGAGGGTGCCGGTGACATCGTAGCGGGCGACGGTGAAGTCGAGGTTGGTCCCGTTGGAAGTCGTGCCGGCGACAACGACACTACCGTCGGCCTGCACGGCGACAGCGAGCGCCTGGTCGCTGGCGCCGAAGTCCGTGGTCACCATCCCGCCGTTGCCGAACGTCGGGTCGAGGGTGCCGTCGGCGTTGTAGCGGGCGACAGCAACGTCGGTCTGACCGTTGACGGTGGCGGTGCCGGCAACGACGACCTTGTCGCCGAAGAGCGCTGCCACGCCGCCCGTCGACACGAGGGTGCCGCCGGCGGTGGCGTCGCTGCGGTCGAACAGGGTCAGCGCCCGGCCGTCGACCGCGCCGAAACTCAGGTCGAGCGAACCGGCACGGCGGGCCGTGCTCAGGATGACGTTGACCGTGATGGACGTCTCGGCCGTCAGCCAGCTGTCGCTGGCGGTGTAAAAGAAGTTAACGGTGCCGGAGAAGTCGTTGGGCGGCGCGAAGGTGATGAAGTTGCCATCGGTCGAGAAGGTGCCGACGCCGGCGACGGTTGTGGGCGGGTCGCCGCGGCGGATGACCTGGTCGCCGTTGCGCGTGGGTACACGCAGGCTCGTAATGGACAGCCGATCGCCAAGGTTCGGGTCGAAGTCGTTGGTCAGCGGGGCAATCACCACCGGAGCGCTAAAGCCATCGGAAATAGCGGTAATCGTGTTCGACTGAACGACGGGCCGAATGTCGGCCTGGTAGCGGGCAAGGGCGAACGCGGTGGTGCCCCCGGTGCCTATGCTGCCGGCGGCGACGAGCTGCCCGTTGTCGGTGAAGCCGAGGGCGAATGCAGCGCTGGGGTCGGCGGAGGGAAAGCGCGTGACAAGCCGGCCGCCGAGGCCGAAGTCGAGGTCGGCGTGGCCGTCGGCGCTGTAGCGGGCCAGGGTGAAGTCGGACAGGCTGACGTTGACCTCGTCGCGGAGGGTGCGGCCGGCAACGACGAGCTTGCCATCGGGCTGGGCCGCCAGGGCAAAGGCGATGTCGCTGCTGGGGCCGACGGCGGTCGTCTCGGTGCCGGCCCCCCCGAAGCCCTCACCACCGAACGTCGGGTCGAGCGTCCCGGTCGTGGTGAAGCGAGCGAGGGCGAGGAAGTCGAAGCGGCCGTTGGAGGCACTGCCGGCGACGACGATGCGGCCATCACTCTGCACGAGGACGCCGCTCGCCTGATCGTCGTAGGCCGCGGTGGCGGTCGGCGTACCGCCGGGATCGGGCGAGGCGAACGACTGGAAGTCGAGCATGGCGCGGCCGCCGGAGCCGAAGGTCGGATCGAGCTGCCCGCTCGTCGTCAGTCGGACAAGGGCCATGTCGCGGTCGGGCCCGCCGCCCGTGACCACGGCACTGCCGGCGACGACGATCTTGTTGTCCGCTTGCAGGGTGACGGCACGGGCCTCGTCGTTGCCACCGAAGTCGAGGCGGAAAACGCCGCCGGAGCCGAAGGTCGGATCGAGGGCACCCGTCGACGTGAGACGGACCACGGCGAAGTCGCTGGTGCCGCCCGCCGTGGTGCTGCCGGCGGCGATGATGGAGCCGTCACGCTGCTGCAGGGCAAGGCCGCGCAGCACATCGTCGCCGCCGAGGTCGAGGACGACACGTCCGCCGCTGCCGAACGTGTTGTCCAGGGTGCCGTTCGCGTTGAGACGGACGAGAGCGAAGTTGCGTTGTCCTCCAGCAGCGGTGGTGTACCCGCCGGCGAGAATGCGTCCGTCAGGTAGTGTGGCCAGGGCGAGCGCCTCGTCATCGCCGCCAAAGTTGACAAGGGCGGTGCCGCCGGCGAATGTGGAATCGGGCTGTCCGAGCGGGGTGAAGCGGGACAGGGCGAAGTCAAGGTTGGTGCCGTTGGAAGCGCGCCCCGCGACAAGGATGCCGTCGAGGGTGGTGTCGTTGCCGTCACGCAGGACGACAAGGGCATTGGCCTGCGCGGGCCCGGCGCCGGCAGGGGCGACCACGAGCCCCGCACTGCCGAAGAGCGGGTCGAGGTTGCCGACGTTGGGCGTGAGGCGATCCTCAAGCTGTTCGACCTGGGGGATAGCGCGATACCGGCTTCTGGTGGAAAGCGTTGCCGGGAGAAAGAGACTGCGCCACGGCCACTTGAGGTTCCTCATGCTCGCTTGGCCCCTCCGCCGGAATGGCGCAAACTCGACTCCCCGCCAGGCCCTTCCTGCGGAAGCTTGCTCACCGGACGCCGGCTCAATGCTGACGACCTTTCCAGCTTACCCGCGCGGCACCGCTTCCTCAACTCTCCCCGTTGGGGAGAAGCTCCTCGCGCTCGTGGACGGCAGGACGGAATAGGTTTTTTTCCCAATTTGCAGTATAGCACGGAACGAGCGATTTGAAGGGCAGAGCACGACGGGAAGGGACGGAGGGCAGGACAACTTTTTCTCGGATTTGCCCATGCCCCAGCCTCTGAAGTGCGCTATAATGAGGGAGTTGATTTTTCTGTTGCGACGAGAGCAATCCCCAACCCTTGCCAACGCGAGGAAGGAGAGGTTGTCGATGGTCCGAATCACGATCGAAGACCTGCCGGTCCTGGAGGAACTGACTCAGGAAGAAATGGCGAGTATCATGGGTGGCGACGCGGGCGTCATCCTCGGCGACGCCGAGATCGACCTGCGCACGGGGCTGCCAACCCAAATTCTGACCTGAGCCAGGGCGGCGGGAAATCTCCCTTTTCTCTCCCCCGAACCCGGCCCAGGCGTCAGGAATGTCGGCGTTTCCGCCGCTCGCGGCTTTGCAAAGCCGCGAGCGGCAAAGTTATGCCTTCCGCCACAGGTCAATGGGCCTCTGTGCCTCCGTGCGGAACGGCAGGTCGATCCGCCGGCCCTCCGCCGCAGAGGCGTAAGCGGCAAAAATGGCTTCCAGCACGGCCCGGCCATCCTCGCCGGTGCAGAGCGGCTTGCGATCCTCACGGACGCAGTCGACGAAATGTCGCATCTCAGCGTGGAAGCCGTAGTTCCAAGCCTCTTCGTAGATCGTAAAAGACCAGCCTCGCGTACTCCCGGCCTTCTCGACGGCGTATCCGTAGCCGGACTGGCTGTAGGTGTGGATGGCATTTCCCCGCAGCAGGTCCGCATAGGCAACGCCGCCACTGCCGTAGACCTCCGCCCGATCGTCCATTCCGCCGGGCTTGGCCCAACTCTCCTCGGCGATGGCCGTCGCGCCGCCGTCCATTTTCAGGATCAGCGTGCTGCTGTCGTCGCCCCGGGTTCTGTCCCCGTGAACGTAGGTGCCCATGTCGGCGTAGACGCTGCGTACACCGGCCTTGCCTCCCCTCACCCCTAACCCCTCTCCCCCGGGGGAGAGGGGAGCAATCTTCCCTCGTCGACGAGTTGCTTCAGCCGGACGTACTTGGGGGTGAAGCACAGTTCCTCGCCGTACATCAGCTTGACCCCGGCCTGCCGGCAGGCATCGATCATCCGATCGGCCTCGTCGAGGTTGAGACACAGGGGCTTCTCGCAGACGACATGCTTGCCGGCCTCCGCCGCCGCCACGGTCGCCTCGCAGTGCAGGTCGTTGGGCAGGCCGAGCACGACGAGGTCGAGGTCGCGCAGCTCGTACATCCTGCGAAAGTCGGCGAACCACTGGGGAACGTTGTGGCGGGCCGCGAACGCCGCCGCGTGAGCTTCCGTGGCTGACGTGACCGCGACCACCTCGGCGCCCGGCACGGATCGCAGGGCTTCCAGGTGGATGGAAGAAACAAATTGGGTGCCGACCAGGCCGACGCGAACCACTCTCATGATCGCCTCCTCGACGGCCGTGTCCTGGGAATAGCCATTTCGACGTGAATCCTCATCCGACGGGACAGCACAATCGGCTCCCAAGATCTCCCTTGATGCCGCCTGCCGCGGGTGAGGTTCAGGCTACCCGCGGCTAACGCCATTGTGATACTGAATCCCACTGTGTCCGTCGCCGTGCATAATGAGGTTCATCTTGCTGGTCCGGGCCATTCACGCACTTGCTTGTCATCACAAAACTCCTGGTCACGGTTGCTGCTCGTGATCCAGTTCCCAGAGACGAACCTGCCCATCGCCTCTGGTGGACATGGCGACCTTGCCGTCGGGGCGAACCGCCAGGCCAGTGAGGGGGTGCGCGACGATCCTGAGCTTCTCGAGGACAAGACTGCGGAACTGACGATAACAGCGGACTTCTCGGCCAGCGGGTAGGTCCCAGACATGAACGACCTCGTCCCAGTCCACCCAGAACAAATACCGGCTATCCGGAGAGAAGGTCGCTACTCGCGTTAGACCGATCCGTCCACCAAGAGGCTGAAAGTCCTTGACTTCTTCCAGGTTCCCCACGCACGGCGACAGCTCGCGGTTGAGAACGCAGGCATGACGGCCATCGGGAGAAACCCACAACTGTCCTCTCTCAGCAAGGGGGCTGGGGAAGGACCGCAGCACGCGGAGAGTGCCGTCCACAAACGCGGCAATGTGCAGGGAGCCGTCGCGTTTGCAACCCAGCAGCAGCCGCTCACCATCGATCCAGGCTAGCCCCGTAACGGGGAGGGCGTCGGGCAAGGGAACCGGGCGGATCAGGTGCTCATCGAAGTTGATGTCCCAGAGTTGGTGAGCTTCGAGGGGATCGATGACGGCCGCGCGTCGGCCATCGGCGGACAGGGCGAGAAGGTGGGGGTGATCCCACGCGGTTAAGGGAGCGAGTGGGTGGCGTTCGACACCGAGGACGCCACTGTCCAGCTTCCCGGTGTGGGCGTTCCAGCGCGTGAGGGCGCCCCACCTGTCGAGGAAAACACAGTACGCGGTGTCATCCCGAGGGTAGCACACGGCGGCGACCCTGAGATCTCCCTGTCCCCGGGGCAGGTGGTTGAGGACGCGGCTGTCCTCGACGTTCCATAGGCAGACGCCGTTGTGCATCCTTCCCAGGGCTCGCTTGCCGTCCGGGGAGAAACATGTCGGAGAGGGAGGGGGAGGAGTCCCCCTCACAACCACCCGGTACAGCTGCATTCGCGGCCAGAGGCGCGGGGCGATGAGAACCAGAGCGACCGAGGCAAGGAGGAAGAGGCCGGCGGCAAGCGCACCTGGGGTCCGCCGCAGGCGACGCCGTTGCTCGGCAGGACAGAGCAGGACCCCGGCCGACAGCCCGCCCGCTGCGCCAAGAAACGCGGCCGGGTCGGGATGGCCGAGGAACAGGCCCAGACCCGCGATGCCCCCCAGGATGAGCAATCCGGCTATCGAGCCGAGGACAAGAGCACCTCGCAGCCAGCCGAGCCAGAGGCCCAGCAAGACGCCCCATAGCGGCACGACAACGACGAGTGCCAGCAGCGTCGGTTGGTGTTCGATGAAATAGCCGACCCCCGCCCCAGCCGCGGAGCCCAGGATAGTGCCACCCCCGGCCAGTAACAGTCTCCGCTTCAGAGGCCAGCCCGGCGCAAGGATCGCACCGAAAAACCCCGCCAGCCCACCGGCCACGAGCGGCATCCAGAAGAATACCTTGAAATACGTCTCATGGATGCCGAAGCGAGTGGCGACGACGCACACACCCACCAGCGCACCGAAAGTCACACACAGGAGCAGGATCAACGCTCCCCGGAGGACGGTCTTCACGGTTATCCCAACAAGCGCGAGGACATTGCCCCAGCTCTTTCGCTGGTCGTTGGATTGTGACATGGTAGGCCGCCCGATCCTCCTGCCAGACTCACTTCACCGACGTGAAGCCGCTCCCGGGACTCAGGGAGTGCAGAGGGCCCGTTCGAGAACGCGCAGCGTCGCGGCCAGTTCCGCTGCCGACGCAGGGCGGCGCTCCGGTTCTCGAGCAAGACAACGATGACAGAGGGCGGTCACGCTCGCCGGGACGTCCCTGCGCAGGGCGTCCAGCGCCGGCAGTTCGCTCGGAGAGTCGGCCGGGCACCGCGCCAGCGGTCGCGGCGGCTGTCCGGCGAGCAAGGCGTACAGGACCGCGCCGAGGCCGTGGACGTCGGTGCGAGGGGAGATCGGTCCCCAGGCGGCATCGACCTGCTCCGGGGCCATGAAGCCTGCGGTGCCGCCGACGGACAGCCGGTCGCCCGAGAGCGAGCGAGCCAGGCCGAAGTCGGTGACGTGGAGGCGGCCGGCTCGGTCCAGCAGCAGGTTGCTCGGCTTCAGGTCGCAGTGGACGACGCCCTGCTGGTGGGCGTGCTCGATGGCGTCGGCGGCTTCACTCACCCAGTGGAGGGCCCGCACAACGGGGACCGGCCCGGTGGACATTTCCCGGGCGAGGTCGCTGCCCTCGATCAGGTCCATCACGAGGAAATGACCGCCGTCAGGTAGCAAGCCGAGGCCGTGAATGGTGACGATGCCGGGGTGCCGCATCCGGGCCAGCAGCTCGGCCTCCTCGAGGAAACGAGCGGTCGCCGCCTCGTCCTGACGCAGGGGTTTCCGCAGGATCTTCACGGCCACCTGCGTGTTCGTGCTCCGTCGCAGCGCCCGGTAGACCTTCCCCATGCCACCCTCGCCCAATTGCTGCTGAAGCAGGATGTCGCTGTAGCTGAGCAACCTCGCGCTTCCGGCAACGCACGCTGGGGCTGCGGGCGGCAGCGCACTCTCGCTCAGACGACGTTCCAGTTCCTCGCCGAGTCTCGTCAACGTGCGGCGCACGGTTCGGGCCGAGCGCTGGACGCTGGTCGCGATCTCCTCCACCTCGTGCCCTTCCAGGCGCAGCTCGACGATGCGGCGTTGCACCGGGCTCAGCGGGGCCAGTACACAACGAAGTTCGTCGAGCAGGGCCGCGGCATCCGTGGGGGTCGGCTCGCGGGACAGCGCGGTGGCTTCGAGATCCGTATCCGTTTCCCCGGTCCAGGGCTGCTCGCGCTCGACGTTCCGGCAGTCGGCGTGATGGCGGCGAGCGTTGCGGTAGACCTTACGGAGGGTAATGCGCACCAACAGCCGCCACAGGTCGCCGCTCTGCCGGAGCGTTACGTCGGCGCCTCGGGCGAGCCGGAAAAAGCTGCGAAAGGCCGAAAGGACGACATCCTCCGGGTCGACGCGGGCGGCTAGTTTGCGCGACAGGCGGCTGCGGGCCAGTTGGGTGAGGCGTTCGACGTAGCGTTGGAACAGTGCTTCCGCCGCAGAGGCGTCGTGTTGACGGTAGCGTGCGAGCAGTTCGGCGGAGGGGACTTCGGTCATGGCAAGGGCCTTCACAGCACGAGGGGCGGACCTGGAGTCATTGTACGCAAGCCCTGCCTGCCAGCGCCTGAGAGCCTTCGTGGTTGATGGGGGGAAACGGTGATTTTTCCGTTGGGATGTCCATTTCGGCCTCGTCGCAGGCATGTGCAAAGGGAGACAGCGCGGCGGACCCGGCCGGCGCGGCCGAGCCGCCAGCTCTCGCACCCGCCTGGAGAGGAAACGTTCATGGCCTTCGTCGTCACCGAACCCTGTCACGGCTGCAAGTACACCGACTGTGTCGCGGTCTGCCCCTGCGACTGCTTCCACGAGGGCGAGCAGATGCTGTACATCGACCCGGACAACTGCATCGACTGCGAGGCTTGCGTGCCGGAATGCCCGGTCGAGGCGATCTTCCACGAATCCACCGTCCCGGAGAAATGGCGGACCTATATTGCCCTCAACGCCGAGGGCGCGCGTCGCTACCCGGTCATCACGGAGAAGAAGGTCCGCTAGCGGTTGCCGCCGCTTGCGGCTTAGAGGTTGTCTGGAAAGCCATCATTCCATAACCTAAAGGTACGGAAGGAGTTGCATCCCATACACTAGGACTATGTGGAGGAGTAACGTCTCATGCGCCGCGCCTACCCGAGCGACCTGACTGATGCACAGTGGACG
>JACOUH010000244.1 GCA_016177925.1 Planctomycetota bacterium
GTAGGTGCCAGCGGCGGCGTCGTAGCCGTGGTTCTTCTCCTTGCTTTTGCTGATCGTGTTGACGACGACCGAGCCATCCAGGCCCGCGTTCTCGGCGATGAAGCGGCAGGGATACTCGAGGATACGAGACAGCAGCAGCACGCCCTGCACCTCGTCGTCCAGCGCCTTGTCGCTCTTCAGTTCGTCGGCGTACTTCTTGAGCACCTTGCGGGCCTGCAAGAGGGCGACGCCACCGCCAGCGACGATGCCCTCGGCCAGGGCGGCGCGGGTGGCGTGCAAGGCGTCCTCGTAGAGGGCCTTGCGCTCCTTCATCTCCGTCTCGGTCGCGGCGCCGACCTTGACCTGCGCAACGCCGCCGGCCAGCTTGGCCAGCCGCTCCTGCAGCTTCTCGCGGTCGTACTCGCTGTCAGTGTGCTCGACCTCACGCCGGATTTGCTCGGCGCGGCCCTCGATGGCCTTCTTGTCGCCGGCGCCCTCCGTGATGGTCGTGTTCTCGGCGTCGATGCGGACCTTCTTCGCCCGGCCGAGGTCGGACAGCTTGATGTTCTCGAGCTGGATGCCGAGGTCCTTGAAGATCGGCCTGCCGCCGGTCAGCGTGGAGATGTCCTCGAGCATCGCCTTGCGGCGGTCGCCGTAACCCGGCGCCTTGACCGCACAGACCTGGATGTTGCCGCGGATCTTGTTCAGCACCAACGTCGCCAGCGCCTCGCCCTCGATGTCCTCGGCGATGATCAAGAGCGGCTCCTTCTTCTTGATGATCGTCTCGAGCAGGGGAATCAGGCTTTTGACGGCGGTGATCTTCTCCTCGTAGATGAGGATATAGGGATTTTCCAGCTCGCTGATGACCGATTCCTGGTTGGTGACGAAGTGCGGCGACAGGTAGCCGCGATCGAACTGCATGCCCTGGACGACGACCACCTCGGTGTCGGAGGTCTTGCCCTCCTCGATGGTGACGACGCCGTTGGTGGCGCCGACCTTCTTGAGTGCCTCGGCGAGCTTGCCGCCGATCTCGCGATTGTTGTTGCTCGCGATGGTGGCGACCTCGGTGATTTCCTTCTCGTCGTTGGGGTCGATCTGCTCGGCGAGGCGGTGCAGCTCCTCGACGGTGCGGGTGACGGCCTTCTGGATGCCGCGTGTCAGGGCCATCGGGTCGCTGCCGGCGGCAACCATCTTGAGGCCCTCGCGGTAGATGGCCTCGGCGAGGACGGTGGCGGTGGTGGTGCCGTCGCCGGCGACGTCGCTGGTCTTGCTGGCCGCCTCCTTGACGAGTTGAGCGCCCATGTTCTCGTAGGGGTCGGTCAGCTCGATCTCCTCGGCCACGGTGACGCCATCCTTGGTGACGTTGGGACTGCCCCAGCCCTTGTCGAGGACGGCATTGCGGCCGCGCGGCCCCAGGGTACAGCGGACCGCCCGGGCCAGCTTGGTGACGCCTGCCAATAACCGTTGCCGTGCCTCGTCCGCGTAAGCCAATTGCTTTGCTGCCACACGGTTCTCCTTTCAAGTTTCCTCGCCCCGAAACCGGCCAACGCTCGGGGAAGTTTCCGCTACGAGAGGGATGGTCTTCGCAAGTCGCGGGAGAGAAAGCAACGCGCATGCCGCAAGGACGACATCCCACAAGGGGTTGTCTGTCCATCACTTGCGACGCGCTCTCTGAGGTCGTGTCCTTCGTCACCTCTGCCAATGTGGCAGGCGTCGGCCTGGAACATGACAAAAAATGTCACGACCCGGCTGCTTGCACGGCAGGGGGGGAAGATCGGCTTGGCCGAGCGGGACCGCAAGCTCGAAGCCGCGCGGGAAAGGAGGAAGCAGAAGCGTCACGCCGCCCGCCAGGCCGCCCTGGACAGCCAACCCGACAACGCTACAACATAATGAGCGATTCTCTCTGTCCCTTACCTACGCTAACGCCCCGAAGGCAAACTTCCAATGCACGCTGAACCAGTACAATACGAGCCCAATGACCGGAGGCCACCCGTGGTGCGATTCCTTTGGGCGGCAGCTTGCGTTGTCGTGCTGGCCCGGCCCGCGCAGGGCTACGTCTGGGTGCCTTTCAGTCTGGGCGACCTCGTCAGAATGTCGAAGGACATCGCGGTCGTGGAAGTCGAGAAGGTGAACAAGGAAACAGGCGGCATCATTTTCAAGAAGGTGGCTGACCTCAAGGGCAAGTATCCCGGCGATAGGATCAAGCAAAGTCTGCCGGGGGCGACGCTCGTTCTGGACTGGGCCGTGCCGGGGAATCAGGCCGTCTTCCTGCACGATGGCATCAAGCGGTCGCACACATGCATCGGCCATTACTGGTACATGTGCTACCAGGGCGCTGAGGATTGGTGGACGCTCAGCCGCGGCGAGCCGGAGTTCACCTGGAGCTACTTCGGCCCGGTGGACCCGCTGCGAAAGCATGTGGCGGCCATCGCGGCCGGTGAAGAAGTCGTCATCACCGCCGTGCAGCACCAGGGGTATGGCCGGATCGCAACCCTGGAAACGGGCCTGCGGGCGAAGCGGCCGCCTTTGTGGCGCATCAAGGCAAGCCTGAAGCTGAGCGGTTGTCCCACCGACGTCAAGGACCTGCGGGTGGTGGGCATCGGCGCCCACGGCCCGGAGGCCGTTCCCCAGTTGATCAAGGCCCTTCAAGGCAAGGACTGCCGGGCACGGATGGAGGCCGCCGACGACCTTGGCCAGGTCGGCCTGCGGTCCCGGGCTGCCACCACCGCGTTGCAGGAGGCGTTGGCCGATCCGGAGCCGCAGGTTCGCATAGAGGCCGCCGGCGCCCTGCTCCGCGTGAATCCCGGAAATGCGGGGGCGGTTGCGGCCTTGCTGCGGATGCTCAAGGAGAAGAACCCCGGCCTGCGCGTGGAGGCCACGGAGGCCCTCGGCCGGGGCGGCGCCAAATCGAAGGAGGTGATCCAAGCCCTCACCCCGCTGGTGAAAGACACGGAGGCCGGGGTTCGTCAGTCGGCAGCCTCGGTGCTGCTGCGCCTCGGGGGAACGGGAGAAGTTGTCTTTCCGGTGCTGCTCGAAATGCTCGGGGACCGCGACTTCATGATCCGGCGCGACGCCGTGGAGCAGCTGGTGCTCGTGGACGATGCGGCCGTCAAGGCGAACGCGCCCGCCCTGACTCGGGCGCTGACCGATCACGACCTGCTCGTGTGCGTGAAGGCCGCGGAGGCCCTGCAACGGCTGGGGCCGCAGGCCAAGGAAACGGTCCCCCTCCTCGTCACTCTACTGGAGAAGAACCAGCCAAGGTATCCGATCTTCGTCGTGGAGACGCTGGGCCGCATCGGGCCGGGCGCCAAGCCGGCCGTGCCGGTGCTGCTATTCCGGCTCAAGAACGGGGATGCCGGATTGCGCGGGCGGGCGGCGGCGGCGCTCGGCGCGATCGGCCCGGGGGCCAGGGACGCGATCGCGTCCCTGCAAGAAGCACAAAAGGACAAGGAGAAATACGTCCGCGATCAGGCCACGGCGGCGCTCAAGAAGATTCAACCGTAGGCAATCCCCCCATCGTGACCCCCGGCTCGGCAGCCGTTGAGAGGGAGAAAGACCATGTTCCCGACGGCAAGGAAACGGCCGCCGACCGCCCTGGTCGCCGTATTCGCGACGACCCTGGCCCTGGGCGCGTTAGGCCCGGACCAGGTGGTGGGTGCGGGCGATTCGGCGCGGACGGTCAGCCGCGGCGATGAGGTCACCCGCCTCTATGGCGCGACCGCGGAACTCGAAGGAAAGGTGCGCTACGAGTCGCCAAAGACCAAGCCGCCCGGCTCGTTTTGGCTCGTGTGGGAGGGGGACGGCACGGCGAACTGGAAGATCTCCGTGCCGAAGGCGGGGGAATACGAAGCGAGCCTCTGCTACGCATCCAGGACCGCGGGCGCGATCATCGCCATTGCGGCGGGCAAGCAAACGGCCGGGGGGGCGGCCCGAGTAACCGAAGGGTTTTTCCCCGACGAGCTTCCTGCCGGCGTCACGATGAATTTCGAGCGCGTCCCGCAGAAAGGGACAATCAAATTGACCGAAGGCGAGAATGCCCTCCAGCTCCGGCTCGCCAAATTAGGGGGTGAGACAATCCGGGTCCGCTCGCTGGAATTGACGCCGGTTGACGCCAAGGACCGGATACGAGACGAGGAAAAGCGAGCGCGGGCCAGCCGCGCCAACACCGACTGGCTCGTGCGCGCCGGGTACGGCGTGATGTTTCACTGGACGAGCCAGGTGCAGCCGCTGAAAGGCAAGCAGAAGCCTTACGCGGAAGCCGTGAAGGAGTTTGACCTTCCGGCCTTCGTGAAGATGGTTGAGGGGACCGGCGCGGGATACGTCGTGTTCACCGTCAACCACGGCGACCCGCACTGCCCTGCGCCCATTAAAGCCTGGGAGCGCATTCACCCCGGGTGGACGACGAAGCGGGACCTGATCGGTGAAATGGCCGATGAATTCGGCAAACGAGGCATCTGGCTGATGCTCTATCTGGCGTCCGACAGCCTCGGCGGCGTTCATCGGCGCAAGGTGACGGGCGACGAGTACCAGAAGATCCTGGAGGAGGTCCTGACGGAGATCGGCACCCGCTACGGCGAGAAAGTGGCCGGGTACTGGTTCGACCACTGGATGTGGAGCCTGGAAAACTACCCGAACCTGTCGCTCAAAAACTTGTCGAAGGCCGTCAAGGCGGGCAATCCACAACGCCTCGTTGCTTATAACTTCTGGGTCTACCCGGTCGAGACCGAGTGGCAGGATTTCTGGGCCGCGGAGGTGGGACTGATCAAGCCGGCGGAGGGCCGCCGCATGGCCATCGGCCCGGCGAAAGGCTTGCAGTATCACGCCACCATGTTTCTGGACTCCTGGATGCACACGAAACCCGACTCCGAGATAAAATCACCCCTCTATAAAGACGAACAAGTCGTCAAGTTCGTGAAGGGCTGCATGGCAAAAGAGGGGGTGGTGACCATCAACCTGTCGATTTCCCAGGACGGCAAGGTCGGGGAGGCAAGCCTCCGGCAGATGAAACTGCTGCGCAAGGCAATCAGGGAAAAGTGACTCAGGGGAGAACGACCGCCATGCGACGCTTCGTCCTTGGGACGTCGGGACTGCTTGTGGGACTCGGGCTTCTCCTGCTTGGTACGCCGGCGCGGGGCCTGATTACCAAGCCGCTCTCGTTGAAGGCCATCCTGGACGAGGCGAACCACGTCTGCGTCGTCAAGATCGAGAGCGTCGACCCCGAACGCCCGGCGATGGTTCTCCTCGTCGACGCCGACCTGAAGGGGAAACTGCCGCCCCGGCGCCTGCCTGTCAACCTCAAGGGAGATAGCGAAGGCCAGAAGCTCAAGCACCCGCCGCAGCTGCTCAAACGGTTCGCGAAGGACCTTCCCGTCGTCCTCTTCATGAGTCAGAAGCCGAACCGTTTCGTCGGCTTCGGCTTCAGCAACGGCACCTGGTTTCAACTCCTCGGCCGTAAAGACACGGCCTCGGATCGGGTCAGCTGGATGCTCACGCATGGCGAGCCCTATCTGCGGCGGACCTTCAAGGGCACGACGGCCGAGATGCGCCAGCTCGTCGAGGGCGTCCTGAAGGGCACCGTCAAGGCGCCCGAGCCCAACCTCAAGGAGGAGCCCGGCTTCGGACCGGAGGTGAAGCCGTCGGATGAGAAGGGTTCGGCGAGCGGAGGGCGTGGGCCTCTGTTTGCCGTTATGCCGACCGCGGTCATCGGCGCCCCGCTGGCCCTGCTGGCGATGCTCTTTCCCGCCGTGATGGCCGGCATGAAGGACGTCATGCGCCGTTGGAAGGTGCTGCTCGCCGTGGTCAGCCTGACCAGCACGCTGCTGGCGGTTTACCTACCGTTTTTCACCCGCATCCGGGATTCCTGGTGGGGGAGGGTCAGCACGTTCTGGCTGGTCGTCACCGCAATCACACTGGTCGGCGCCTTCTGGGCATGGCGGCGAAACCTGATGACGGCCCCGAGCGAGGACACCACCGGCCCGCCGCGCCGCGGCGAGAAGTGGGCCCTCGGCGTCCTTGGCGGCCTCGGCCTCGTCGCCGCCGTGGCAATGTGGTTTCTGCACGAGCCCTTCACGCTGGGGACGGAGAACCCGGCCTGGCGGTATCTTGCCCTGGCGTGCGCCGGCTTCTGGGTCGGCGGCTTGTATGTCGTGCTGCTGCAACTGACCGCTCACCGGCGTGCGGTTGGCCATCCGGTCCTGCCGACCGAGGGCGTCATCCTGTGGACGATGGTCGGTGCCTGTGTCCTGCTGACCACGGGACGGCCACGATCCGTGTCCGCCGACACGTCGAGCGAGGGCCAGAAGGACCTGAGCGGCAAGACCAGTGACAACCCCGCCCTGCGCAAGCCGCTGACCGCTGCGTCGACCGCGGGCCTGCTCGCCTCGCCGCACGGCCGGTCGCTGCTGGCGACCTCTCTCCTCATGCCCAAGCAGGGCCTCACGCCGCGCGGCGCCAGCCTGCTGCGCCAGGTCTGGAAATTCGAGGCGGGCGACAAGACCGACATCGCCTCGTCGCCGGTCGTCGCCGGCAACCGCGTCTACATCGGCGTCATCACCGGCGGTGTCTTCGAGAAACGGGGCCTCCTCTATTGCCTGGACCGCGAAACGGGCAAGAAGCTCTGGCAGTTCGACAACGACGAAGAGATGAAGCAGATGCTCTCGTCGCCGTGCGTCGCCTACGGCCGCGTCTACGTCGGCGAGGGCTTCCACGAGAACGCCAGCTGCAAGCTCTTCTGCCTCGACGCCGCCACCGGCAAGAAGTTGTGGGCGTTCGAGACGCAGAGCCATGTCGAGTCGAGCCCGTGCGTGGCGGATGGTCGACTCTACTTCGGCGCCGGCGACGACGGCCTGTACTGCCTCGACGCCGGCTCGGGCAAGAAACTGTGGCAATACCCTGGGCCAGGCGCCCGTGAGGGGTTACATATCGACGCCAACCCGACCGTCGTCGATGGGCGCGTCTACTGTGGCAGCGGCATGAGCCGTACCTATCGCAAACTTCAAGTCTTCTGCCTCGATGCCAAAAGCGGTGCAAAGATCTGGGCGCGCGACGACCTCGAGCTGCCCGCCTGGGGCTCGCCGGCGGTAGCGCAGGGCCGCGCTTACTTCGGGCTGGGCAACGGCCGGCTGACGATGAGTGACGAGAAGGATCCGCGCGGGGCGGTGCTGTGCCTCGACGCCCAGACCGGCAAGCGCATCTGGCTGCATGACCGCAGCAGGGTCGGCCCCAAGGACGGCATCAAGGACGGCGTCTTCACGCGGCCGATCGTCGACCGCCATCACGTCTACGTCGCCAGCCGCGACGGCAACGCCTACGGCCTGGACCGCCGCAACGGCGAGGTTGTCTGGAAGCGCGACCTGGGCAGTCCATCGGTGTCGTCGCCGGCGCTGGCGCGCTGCACCTGCTGCGGGGCCAGCAGCAGTCTCTACGTCGCGGCGACCGGCGGCACGGTCCGCTGCCTCGACCCGGACACAGGCGAGGTCTTCTGGACGTTCGATAAGATGACCGACGACAGCCCGATACTGCTGTCGTCGCTGGCGGTCGAGGTGCGGCGGACCGAGCACGGCGACCGCCGCCGCCTCTACGTCGCCGCGGGCGTCAACGGCGGCACGAACTCCGTGGTCTACTGCCTCGAGGACCAGTGGCACGAAGGCGCACCCGAAGAGTAACCCTCTCCGTGTTCGGTTAGCCGCGACGCGCCAGCGGAGCGCTCCGCTGGCGCGTCGCGGCTAACCAGGGACACTCTGCAACGCTGCAAGCGGCCAGTTCTTGTTGCAAATCCCGCAAAGGGGGCAAGATTTCGCTTGGCGCGATTTGACGGACCCTTTCTCGCGACCTAGTCTTTTCTGACAAGCGGTTCGGCGGATGCCCGCGGTGAACGGAACCAACCACCCCACCGCGGCGGAGCAATCAACGGATCGCCTCTTCATCCTCGATAACGGCAAACCCGTCGCAAGGCGGGGACGCAAAGCTATGGGCCCTTCCCGACTCCGCAAAGTCGGTGGGTCGCCAGGCCGCCGAAAGGGTGAGATCTGAGCAAGCTGTCAGGGACTGATTCATCCCCTCCCTGGTCCTCTGATCCACCAGCACAGCAACGAGGACGAGAGGCCAGTGTACCGGGCCCGAGGGCCGCGGTGCGCAGTCACACAGGGGGAGTGGTTATGAAGAAGTGGGTCGCCAAGGTCACGAACTTCCTGGCTTCCGAAGACGGCCCGACGGCAGTCGAGTATGCGGTCATGCTGGCGCTGATCGTCGTCGTCTGCATCGCCGCCATCAGCACGCTGGGCTCCAACTCCA
>JACOUH010000245.1 GCA_016177925.1 Planctomycetota bacterium
ACGACCTGGCCACCGGCCGCCTCGTGGAGACGCCGGCGCAGATGGAGGACGTCATCAACACCTTCCTGGCGCAGGACGGGCAGGTGAACGTGACGGGCGCATCGGACAAGGTGCTGGTGACGGGGCTCGACTTCGTGTACGACGCGGCGCTCGACATCAAGAACCTGTATGCGGCGACGAAGACGACGGACTGTCTCCTGGACGATCCGGACGCGGGCGGCACCACCGACCCGTGCCTGGACAAACCGTACAGCGCTGCGGACCTCGAGGCGCAAGTGTTCCAGCCCACGCCGCACCGGATCGTGGACGTCAACACGCACGCGAACCATTACAACTGGGCGGCCTCGACGGGAAACCTGTCGACGACGGTCATGGATGGGGACCCCAATGCGCTGACGGGGACGGTGCTCTACACGACGGGGTGCCATTCGGGGCTGACCGTACCCCCTTCGGACCCGAATCCGCTCGACCTGGCGGAGGAGATGGCGAAGAAGAAGGTGGTGAGCTACGTCGGCAACACGGGGTACGGCTGGGGGCTGAAGCGCGGCAAGGGGCTGTCGGAGAAGCTGGTGGAGCTGATGAGCCAGCAGATCCTGGACAACGACAGCATCACCATGGGGGACGCGGTGGCGAAGGCGAAGCGCGCCTACGTGCTCGCGGAGAGGCGCTACGACGTGTTCGACGAGAAGGTGGTGCACGAGCTGACGCTCTATGGGATCCCGAACTACCTCGTGGTGACGAACGTGGCGGCCCATCCGCGCCCCGGGCGGTCCCGGCTGCCGGGGGCGTCGTCGCCATTGGGCCGCGGTTGCGCGGACGGGATCTGCGTGGAGAAGCACCTGCGGACGCGCGCCACATCGCCCATGGTGCCGCCGGGAGTGACGGAGCTGTCCTTGAACTTCAGCTTCGGGGCGGGGACGTACACGCTGGCGAGCACGCTCGACGGGTCGTACTACAGGCTGAATGGCCTCTCGTCGGCGGAGTCGGGAGACACGATCCAGCCGCACTTCGTCTACAGCTCGAGCCTTGCGGGGACCGCGGCGCACGGGGTGATCTACGCGGGAGGGACGTACAACCAGACGGCGGCGGGGTGGAACCCGGTGGTGGCGGTGCCGAAGTCGACGAACATCGACAGCGGCGAGGGGTCGCTGCCGCTCTTGAAGCTGACGACGCCGGAGATGTCGATCACGAACGGATCGATCGTATCGGGGCAGTTGCCGGGGGACACGAACATGGTGGTGCACACGGGGGTGTACGAGTCGGGGAGCACGAAGGAGGACCTGTTCTCGACGATGCAGTTCACCATCTACTATTCGAACTCGGCGGACAAGACGCTGCCTGCGGTAGTGGATCCTGGGGCGGCGGGTTTCCACACGCTGTCGGGGCTCCAGGCCACCTTCCAGGCTCAGGTGACGGACCTTTCGGGGGTGTACAAGACGCAGGTGGTGTACGACCAGGTGGGGAGCAACGCGTGGAAGACGCTCGATCTGTCCTATGACAGTGGGAGCGGGAAGTGGGTGGGGACGCTGCCCTTGAAGGCGAGCACGACGTACTACGTGCAGGCGGTGGACAGTGCGGGGAACGTGGGGGTGCTCTCGCTTTCGGGCCTCGACCTGTCGGGGAACAACACGCCGTACGGGAGCACGTGGACGGGACCGAAGACGTACGACATCGTGCTTGCGGACACGGACGGGGACGGGATGCCGGACGCCTACGAGGACGCGCATGCGTGCCTGGACAAGCTCGTGAACGACGCGGCCTCGGACCCCGACTACGACTACCTGACGAACCTGCAGGAGTTCCAGCAGGACCTGGATCCGTGCAATGCGGACACGGACGGGGGCGGGGACAACGACGGGTCGGAGAAGAACAACGGGCGGAGCGCGGTGAGCGGCGTGGACGACGTCAAGCTCACGATCAACGTCGTGAAGAACGGCGCGAGCTACGACATCTCGTGGCCGGACAGCCTGGGGCAGAACGCGGTGACGGACGGGTACTACTGGGTGTACCGGTCGGCGACGCCGTTCTTCGATCCGACGGACAAGATCGCGGGTCCGCTGCCGAACGGGACCACGATCTACACGGACACGGTGGCGCCG
>JACOUH010000173.1 GCA_016177925.1 Planctomycetota bacterium
AGGTCGCTGACCTGCCTGGCAACTGGCAGGTCAGCGACCTACCCCCACGCCAGAAGCCTGTTCGTCGTTGGCTGGGACTTTTTCCGTGGGGCAGGACGCTGACCTGCCTGGCAACTGGCAGGTCAGCGACCTGCCCCACGCCAGAAAGCCGGTGAGAGGACAACAAGGACATGGCCCGACAGGTAACGGCCCAGATTCGCTTGCAGGTGACGGGAGGGCAGGCGACGCCGGCCCCGCCGGTCGGCCCGGCCCTGGGCCAGCATGGCGTGAACATCGGACAGTTTGTGTCGCAGTTCAACGACCGTACCAAGGACATGCGCGGCATCACGGTGCCGGTGGTCATCACGGTCTACTCCGACCGCAGTTTCGAGTTCGTGGTCAAGAGCCCGCCCGCGGCCGTGCTGCTGAAGCAGGCGGCCGGCATCCCACTGGAAAAGAAGAAGGGCGGCGAGGTCATTTCCGGCGAGGAAAAGACCAAGAAGAGCGGCAAGTACAAGGGCTTCAAGGTGTCGGCGGCCCAGGTGCGTGAGATTGCACAGCGGAAGTTGCAGGACCTCAATGCGCGCGACCTTGAGCATGCGACGCGCATCATCGAGGGGACGGCTCGCAGTCTCGGCATCACCGTGGAGGCCTGAGTTTTTAGCCCGACGCGCCAGCGAAATCGTAGGACGGATTTCCAATCCGTCCGGGCGTGATGCCGGGACGGATTGGAAATCCGTCCTACCAGAAATCGAGAATAGAAATCCATCATGGCGAAAAAGACAGCACCCGACGCGGCCCAGGGCGCCCCGGCCGAAGGCGCAGCGCCGAAGCCCGCCGAGGAAAAGAAGACAAAGCCGGACAAGGAAGCGAAGGGACCGCCCGTCGAGGCGAAGGGTGATGCCAAGGCCGACGGTGCCCCCAAGGCCGCCACGGCGGCGACGGAGCCCACGAAGAAGCGGAAACGGCCCGGCCGTGCCCCACGCCGCGGCAAGAAGCTCCGCAACCAGCTGAAGAACGTCCGGCAGCGCGTCGCCAAGGAGGGGGCGGCTCCTCTCAAGAAGGCGGTCTCGCTCTTGAAGCAGATCAAGCGCGCCAAGTTCGACGAGACGGTCGAAGTCCACATGTCGTTGGGCATCGACCCGACGCAGTCGGACCAGATGATCCGCGGCAGCGTCTCGTTGCCGCACGGCGTCGGCAAGACGGTCCGCGTGGTCGTCTTCTGCCAGGGCGATAACGTCGCCAAGGCGAAAGAGGCCGGCGCCGACTTCGCTGGCAGCGATGAGTTGATCAAGCGCATCCAGGGCGAGGGCTGGACCGAGTTCGACGTGGCGCTGGCGACGCAGGACATGATGGGGCAGGTCAGCCGCCTGGGCAAGATCCTTGGCCCGCGTGGCCTGATGCCGACGCCGAAGGCGGGGACTGTCATCCCGGCGGGCGGCGATGTGTCGGGGGCGGTCCGCGAGTTCAAGGCCGGCAAGGTCGAATACCGCTCCGACAAGGGTGGCAACGTTCATGCCGGCGTCGGCAAAATGAGCTTCGAGGACGACAAACTTGCCGACAACATCAACGCCTTCGTCGAGCAAATCCGTGCGGTCAAGCCCACCGGCGTCAAGGGGAACTACGTGAGGTCGATCACCATTGCCGGCACCATGACAGCGGGCGTCCCTGTGGCGATGTGAGCGCACCTCTTAGCCCGACGCGCAAGCGAGGTTCACTGGTTTCCTCGCTGGCGCGTCGGGCTAAGGGCGAGAGGAGTTTGCGACAGCGATGAGCAAAGTCATCAAGCAAATGCAGATGGACGCCCTCGCGGGCACCTTCCACGACGTGCGTGACCTGGTGGTGCTGAGCATCAAGGGGCTGACCGCCCAGGCCGACAACCAGCTTCGCGCCGCGCTGCGGAAGAAGAAGATCCGCCTGCAGATGGTCAAGAACACCTACACGCGGCGTGTCTTCGACGAACTGGGCATCCGCATCCCCGCCGACTCGCCGTACTGGACCGGCACCACGGTGCTGGCCTGGGGGGCCGGTAGCGTCTCGGAGCTGAGCCGCGCCATCGATACGGAACTGAAGGCACCCAAGACGGCGGCCCAGTACAAGGACAAGGTGACGATCAAGGGCGCCATCGTCGACGGCATGCCGACGACATTCGAGGACGCGATCAAGATGCCGACGCTCGCCGAGGCGATCGGCCGCGTCGTGATGCTGGCGCTGTCGGCGGGGTCGCGGTTGGTTGGCCAGATCCTCGGGCCGGCGGGCGGTGTCGCCGGGCAGATCAAGACCAAGTCCCAGGAGAAGACTGACGCAAACCAGCCGGCCGGCGAAGCCCCCGCCGCGGGCGCCTGACCGAACTATTACGCACCCGAGGCTGCCCGCTTCAGCAGCCGCAGTGATGCAGAAAGGACAAACCGCATGGCAGAAGGGAATTGTCGCTCCTGGTCCAACGAGATTGTGGACCTGGGAGATAAGATCGCGAATTTGAAGGTCAGCCAGGCCGACGA
Source organism: Planctomycetota bacterium (assembly GCA_016177925.1). Taxonomy (GTDB): domain Bacteria; phylum Planctomycetota; class Planctomycetia; order Gemmatales; family Gemmataceae; genus JACOUH01. Next base: position 2,481 of record JACOUH010000173.1, read on the forward strand.
GCTGGGCAACTATCTCGAGGAAAAGTACGGCATCAAGGCCGCGGCGGGCGGCGTCGTGATGGCCGCCGGCCCTGCCACCGCGGCCGCCGAGGCGCCCAAGGTCGAGGAGAAGACGGAGTTCACCGTCACCCTCGAAGGGCTCGCCGACCCGGCCAAGAAGATCAACGTCATCAAGGTGGTCCGCGAGATCACCAACCTCGGCCTCAAGGAGGCCAAGGACCTGGTCGAAGGCGCCCCCAAGCCGGTCAAGGAGAACGTCTCCAAGCAGGACGCCGAGGCGATCAAGAAGAAGCTGGAAGACGGCGGCGCCAAGGTGTCGATCAAGTAAGGGCCGGCGAGCGGGGGGTGTCAACCCCCCGGTAAGTCGAAGGACCGGGGCGTTAACACGCCCCGCTCGCCGTGGATTTGGAACAGCGTTGAGGCGCGGTGCGGTCCGCTCGGCGGAGGTTGGGACGCCTCCCCGCGGCCGCACAGGTAGGGGCGAGGTCCCCCTCGCCCGTACACGTTTTCCCCTAGTGGAACCCAGCGTGCCACACCCCAGTCTTTCTCTCGGCCCTCGCGCCACCGCGGGACGGCTTGCCCATCTGACGCCCCGCCGGCCCGCCCAGGGTTTGTCCCGTCCCGATCCTGCAACTCCCGTCGGCCCCGAAGGACTCGGGGCAGACGGCGGCGCGGGACCGGCGGAAAAACTTCGCCCCCCATGCCCCGGCAGATTGTCCGGAGGTCGGAACACGCCTCGCCGGCACAGTCGGCCCGCCGTCTCCTGAGAGGGACGGGCCGCCGCGCCGGACGTATCTGCCTGCGCGGCGGCGCGAGCTTTTCGACAACATTCTGTGTCGCTTTTGGGAGGAGCACCACTCATGCCCATCCCGGCCAACCGCACTGTCATCCCGGAAGAGTCGCGAAACTTCGGTCGCTTCGGCGATACCGTCGAGGTTCCGAACCTGACCGACATCCAGATCCGCTCCTATGAGCGCTTCCTCCAGCTCGACATCCCGCCCGAAAAGCGCGAGCCGTTCGGTCTGGAGGGCGTGCTGCGCGAGATCTTTCCCATCGAGAGCTACGATAAGTCGCTCAAGCTGGAGTACATCAAGTACGAACTCGGCAAGCCGCGCTACGACCCCGACGAGTGCCGCCAGCTCCGCCTCACCTACGGACGGCCCTTCCGCGTCTGGCTGCGCCTCAACATGGAACAGCCGATCGAGGAAGAGGTCTACCTCGGCGACATGCCCATCATGATTGGGGGCGGCGAGTTCATCATCAACGGCGCCGAACGCGTCGTCGTCAGCCAGCTGCACCGCTCGCCGGGAGTCGACTTCGTCGTCGAAACCGAGGCTGGCGAACGCAAACTGCACTCCTGCCGCATCATCCCCGAGCGCGGCAGCTGGATCGAGATCAACGTCACCAAGAAGGACACCCTTGGCGTTCGCATCGACCAGTCCGGCAAGTTCTCGGCCATCACCCTGCTGCGGGCGATGGACCCCGCCTTTTCGTCGGATGCCGACATCCTCAAGGCCTTCTATCCCACCGAGGAGGTCAAGGTCCAACCCGGCAAGCCGGACAACCTCATCAACCGGCTGGCCTGCGGCGATGTCGTCGATCCGGAGACGGGTGAAGTCGTTCTCGACACCACCACGGGCAACCTTCCCATCACCGAGGAGGCGGCCCAGAAGATCTGCAATAGCGCCGTTACTTCCGTGACCGTGCTCGGCAAGATCAAGGACCCGATCATCCTCGAGTCGATCAAGGAGGACAACAGCACCAAGGGTCAGACCGGCGAGGCGATCATGCGGACGCACGAGCAGGCGCTGCTCCGCATCTACCAGCGCCTTCGCCCCGGCAATCCGCCGCAGCTGGAGAAGGCCCGCGAGCTGTTCCGCGAGAAGTTCGGCGATCCCAACCGCTACCGCCTCGGCCGCGTCGGCCGCTTTCGCGTCAACCGCAAGTTCGAGCAGGACGTGCCCGAGGACGAGATGACGCTGCGGTCGCTCGACTACCTCAATGCCATCCGCTACATCATCAAGCTGCGCGACCCCGAGTCGCGGGCCCAGGTCGACGACATCGACCACCTCGGCAACCGCCGCGTGCGGACCATCGACGAGCTGGCCGCCGACGAGTTGCGCAAGGGTTTCCTCAAGCTGCGCCGCACCGTCCAGGAACGCATGAGCCTGCGCGAGAAGCAGGACATGACGCCGCGCACGCTCATCAACCCCAAGAGCATCTCGGCGGCCATCGAATACTTCTTTGGCCGCGGCGAGCTGAGCCAGGTCGTTGACCAGACGAATCCGCTCTCGCAGTTGACGCACGAGCGGCGACTGTCGGCGCTGGGGCCGGGCGGCCTCAACCGCAAGCGGGCCGGCTTCGATGTGCGCGACGTGCATATCTCGCACTACGGCCGTATCTGCCCGATCGAGACGCCGGAGGGGACGAACATCGGCCTGATCTCGCACCTGTCGATCTACGCCGGCGTCGACTCCTTAGGCTTCCTCATCACGCCGTACCGCCGCGCCGAGAACGGCAAGTTGACCGACGACGTCAAGTGGCTCAACGCTGACGTGGAGAGGCACGCCTACATCGCGCCGGCCGATACGCCGACCGACGGTGTCAAGGTCTCGCAGGATCGCGTCATCGTCCGCCGCGGCGGCGAGTTCGAGCAGGTCGATGCGAAAAAGATCCAGTACATGGACATTTCGCCCAAGCAGGTCGTCGGCGTCTCGGCGGGGCTCATTCCGTTCCTCGAACACGACGACGCCAACCGCGCCCTGATGGGCTCGAACATGCAGCGGCAGGCGGTGCCGCTCTTGATCACCGAGCCCCCCATCGTCGCGACCGGCCTGGAGAAGGCGGTGGCGATGAACAGCGGTATGGTCGTCCGGGCCGAGAAGGCCGGGACGGTCACCTACGTCGACGCCGAGCGGATCAAGGTCGACGAGCGTGAGTACGTGCTGCGCAAGTTCACCGGCCTCAACGAGCACACCTGCCTCAACCAGAAGCCGGTCGTGCGCATCGGTCAGAAGGTGAAGGCGGGCCAGCTGCTCGCCGACGGCGCCGCCACCTCCCAGGGCGAGCTGTCGTTGGGCCGTAATGTTCTCGTCGCGTTCATGTCGTGGGACGGCTACAACTTCGAGGACGCCATCATCATCAGCGAGGGCCTCGTCAAGCAGGACACCTACACGTCGATCCACATCGAGGAGTTCGAGATCGAGATCCGCGAGACGAAGCTCGGCAAGGAGGAGTTCACCCGCGACATCCCGAACGTCCCGCCCAAGGCGCTGGGCAACCTCGACGAGTTTGGCATCGTCCGCATCGGCACCTACGTCCAGCCGGGCGATATTCTGGTCGGCAAGGTCAGTCCCAAGTCCAAGAGCGAACTGACGCCCGAGGAGAAACTGCTGCACGCGATCTTCGGCCGCGCCGGCGAGGACGTCAAGAACGACTCGCTCGATGTGCCGTCGGGTGTCGAGGGGGTGGTGATCAATACGCAGCGCTTCAGCCGCAAGGCCAGTCTCAGCGACGACGAGAAGAAGAAGCTCGACAAGGAGCAGAAGGAACTGGAGGCGACCTACAACAAGCAGATCGCCGACCAGTTCCGGGCGATGGTGAAGGAACTCGCCGAGGTGCTCGACAAGAAGGAGCTGCGCGACAACATCACCAACAAGCCGCTCGGTGCCGAGAAGGACGACCGCGTCCTCGTCGACCAGGCGACGGCATTCAAGATCGACCACCTGGACATCCGCAGTCCGGACCGGCAGAAGCGCTGCAACGCCATCTACGAGAAGCACCACGAGCGCATCGCGTTCCTGCTCGACGAGAAGGAGCGCAAGCTGAACTCGCTGAAGCGCGGCGATGAGCTGCCCAGCGGCGTGCAGCAGATGGTGAAGGTCTACGTGGCGACCAAGCGCGTGATCTCGGTCGGCGACAAGATGGCCGGCCGCCACGGCAACAAGGGCGTCATCAGCAAGATCCTGCCCGAGGAAGACATGCCGTTCCTCGCCGACGGCTCGCCGGTCGACATCCTGCTCAACCCGCTGGGCGTGCCGTCGCGCATGAACGTCGGCCAGATTCTCGAGACGCACCTGGGCTGGGCGGCGCAAAAGCTCGGCTTCAAGGCGATCACGCCGGTCTTCGACGGGTCCAGCGAGGAGGAGATCCGCAAGTGTCTCAAGGACGCGGACATTCCGCAGAGCGGCAAGACGTACCTGTACGACGGCCGCACCGGCGAGCGTTTCGAGCAGCCGGTGACGGTCGGCTACATCTACATGCTGAAGCTGCATCACCTGGTCGACGACAAGGTGCATGCCCGGGCGACGGGCCCGTACTCGCTGATCACGCAGCAGCCGCTGGGCGGCAAGGCGCGTTTCGGCGGGCAGCGTTTCGGTGAGATGGAAGTGTGGGCGCTGGAGGCCTACGGGGCGGCGTACATCCTGCAGGAGCTGCTGACGGTCAAGTCGGACGACGTCGAGGGCCGCACCAAGATCTACGAGTCGATGGTCAAGGGCGAGAACACGCTCGAGGCCGGCACGCCCGCCAGCTTCGATGTCCTCACCAACGAGATCCGCGGACTCGGACTGAACATGCAACTGGAGAAGAAAAGAATTTAGCCACAGATGAACACGGATAAACACGGATGAAGAAAGGAAAGTTCACTAGCAACTTTCGCTTTCATCATCTGTTGTTTATCTGTGTTCATCTGTGTTCATCTGTGGCTAATTCGGGAGGGTAACATGAGTACCGGGGAAGTGAGCTACGACCGGATCAATGACTACGGCAGTGTGCGGATCAGCCTGGCCAGCCCGCACGACATCCGCTCGTGGTCGTTCGGCGAGGTCAAGAAGCCGGAGACGATCAACTACCGGACCTACCGCCCGGAGAAGGATGGACTCTTCTGCGAGCGCATCTTCGGCCCGGAGAAGGACTGGGAGTGTGCCTGCGGCAAGTACCGCGGCATGAAATACAAGGGCATGATCTGCGACCGCTGCGGCGTCAAGGTCACACACTCCCGGGTGCGACGCAAGAGGATGGGCCACATCGAGCTGGCGGCGCCCGTCGTCCACATCTGGTTCTTCAAGGCGATGCCCAGCCGCCTGGGCACCCTGCTCGACATGAAGACGACCAGCCTGGAGAAGATCATCTACTTCCAGGACTACGTCGTCGTCGACCCAAGCGACACCGACCTCAAGATCAAGCAACTGCTCAACGAGGATCAGTACCGCGAGGCCCGCGAGAAGTTCGGCGAGGCCTTCGAGGCCGACATGGGCGCCGAGGCCGTCAAGAAACTCCTCGAGAAGCTGAACCTCGTCGACCTGTCCCGAAACCTCCGCCAGGAACTGACCGATCTCAGCCAGAAGGAGAAGCCCTCCAAGCAGAAGCAGCGCGACCTCGTCAAACGGCTCAAGGTGGTCGAAGCGCTGCGCGACAGCGGACTCGGCGGGCCCCAGAACAAGCCCGAGTGGATGGTGCTGGAGTGCATCCCCGTCATCCCGCCCGACCTGCGCCCGCTCGTGCTGCTCGACTCGGGGAACTTCGCCACGTCGGATCTCAATGATCTGTATCGGCGCATCATCAACCGCAACAACCGGCTCAAGAAGCTGGTCGACCTCAATGCCCCCGAGGTCATCATCCGCAACGAGAAGCGGATGCTGCAACAGTCCGTCGACGCCCTGTTCGACAACAACCGCTGCAAGCGTCCCGTACTGGGAAGCAGCAACCGCCCCCTCAAGTCGCTGACTGACATGATCAAGGGCAAGCAGGGCCGCTTCCGCGAGAACCTGCTCGGCAAGCGCGTCGACTACTCGGCGCGCTCGGTCATCGTCGTCGGCCCGGAACTGAAGCTGCACCAGTGCGGACTGCCCAAGAAGATCGCGCTGGAGCTGTTCCAGCCGTTCATCATCCGCCGGCTGAAAGACCTGGGACACGCCGACACGATCAAGAGCGCCAAGAAGATGCTGGAACGCAAGGATGAGGAAGTCTGGGATATTCTGGAAGAGGTGATTCGCAATCATCCCGTGCTGCTTAACCGCGCGCCC
>JACOUH010000366.1 GCA_016177925.1 Planctomycetota bacterium
GAACTGCTGGCGATACTGGTTGTTGAACTCGTAGCGGTGGCGGTGCCGCTCCTGGACCACGCCGCTGCCGTACGCCTGCTGGGCCCGGCTGCCGTCGGCCAGCAGGCACGGATACAGCCCCAGCCGCATCGTCCCGCCCATCTGCGTGATGTTGTACTGCTCATTCAGAAGGCACACGACCGGATGGCGACAGTGCGGATCGATTTCGGTCGTGTTGGCGTCATCGAGCTTGACGACGTTGCGGCCGAACTCGATGACGGCACATTGCAGACCCAGGCAGATGCCGAAGAACGGCAGGCCGCGCTCGCGCGCAAAGCGGATCGCCTCAATCTTGCCGGGGATGCCACGATAGCCGAAGCCGCCCGGCACCAGGATGCCGTCGACGCCGCCGAGCACGCACTCCGCCCCCTCGCGCTCGACCTCCTCGGCCTCCAGCCGGCGGATCGCCACCCGCGTCGACAGGGCGATGCCGGCGTGGGCCAGCGACTCGTACACCGACTTGTAGGCGTCCTGATATTTGATGTACTTGCCGACAACACCGATCGTCACTTCATGCTGCGGATTCATGACCCGCTGCAGCATCGCCCGCCAGTCGCTGACGTCCAGCGGCCGCGCCCGCAGCTCGAGCTTCTCGACGATCAGTTCGTCGAGCTTGTTCTCGACGAGGCTGAGCGGCACCTCGTAGATGGAGAACTCCTTGTCGCGCTCTTCGATGACGGCGCGCGGCTCGACATTGCAGAACAGGGCGATCTTCTCGGCCATGTCCTTGGTCAGCTCGCGCTCGGTGCGACAGACGAGGACGTCGGGCTGGATACCGATCTGGCGGAGCTGGCCCACGGAGTGCTGCGTCGGCTTGGTCTTGGCCTCGCCGGCAGCCTTGAGGTACGGCACCAGCGTCAGGTGGATGTACAGGCAGTTCTGCTTGCCGACATCGAGGGCGAACTGGCGGATGGCCTCGAGGAATGGCAACCCCTCGATGTCGCCGACGGTCCCGCCGATCTCGGTGATGACGACATCGACGTCTTCGGTGGCAAGACGGTGGACGGCGGCCTTGATCTCGTCGGTGACGTGCGGGATGACCTGGACGGTGCGGCCGAGGTAGTCGCCGCCGCGTTCCTTCTGGATGACGGCCTGGTAAATCTTGCCGGTGGTGTAGTTACAGTCGCGGCTGAGCGCCGCGTTGGTGAAGCGTTCGTAGTGGCCGAGGTCGAGGTCGGTCTCGGCGCCGTCGTCAAGGACGTACACCTCGCCGTGCTGGTAGGGGCTCATCGTGCCGGGATCGACGTTGATGTAGGGATCGAACTTCTGGAGCCGGACGCGCAGGCCGCGGTGCTCCAGCAGCATGCCGATCGAGGCACAGGTGAGGCCCTTGCCGAGGGAGCTGACCACTCCGCCGGTGACGAAAATATGCTTGGTCTGTCTCAAAGGTGGAGTCATGAGCGCGTCTTCCCCCTCTGAAAGGATGAAGATGAACCAGAAACCTGCTTTGTTCATCCTTCATCCTTCACCCTTCCAAAAGGTTACTATACCCGCTCCCTGCCCCGCCGGCAGGACGAGAAACCAAGGCAAACCGTCACGCGGCGTGGGCGCGCTGCTGTCGCCGGTATTCCTGGACGAAGCGCTCGTAGTCGTCGTAAGTGTCAATGCCGGCCGCGGCGCCTTTGACGACGCCGACATGGATGCGCCGGCCGAGGGCGAGGACGCGCAGTTGTTCCAGTTTTTCCAGTTGTTCCAGCGGCTCCGGCGGCAGCGCGGCGAGGCTGAACAGGAAGGGACGGCGGTAGGCGTACAGGCCAAGGTGGATGAGGAAGCGCGGCGGCTCCGCAGCGAAATCGGGCTGTCCGTCCCGGACGTGTGGGATGGGGCTGCGGCTGAAGTACAGGGCCCGGCCGGCGGCGTCGCAGACGACCTTGACGCAGTTGGGGTCGTGCCACTGTTCGAGGCTCGTGGCGGGGACGGCGAGGGTGGCCATGTCGGCCTCGGGGTCGCGCTCGAGCAGCTGCGGCAAGAGGTCGAGGGCGGCGGGGTCGACGAGTGGCTCGTCGCCCTGGAGGTTGACGACGACGTCGGCATCGAGGCGGCGGGCGGCCTCGGCGACGCGATCGGTCCCGCTGGGGTGGTCGCGCCGGGTGAGGACGACCTGTCCGCCGAAACGCTCGACGGCGGCGACGATGCGCGGGTCGTCGGTGGCGACCACGACAGTGCTGGCGCGGGCAGCCTGGCAGGCGCGTTCGTAGACGTGCTGGATGAGGTACTTGCCGGTCTGACGGAGGAGCGGTTTGCCGGGCAGGCGTCGCGGGCCGTAGCGCGCGGGAATGACGATCGCCGTCTTCATGGGGACCTCCTTGTCCGTGTCGCGACCAATCGGTTCCAGTGGACTGAGCCGTGATTAGACTACTTCCCGACACGGTGGGCAAGGCCAGCCCGGACAGACCTTCCCGTTCAGGGACTTGAAACCTCCCGCCGGTGCGCTTCCTGAAGGGGTTGCCTCGGGGCGGCAGGGGGAGGACAATCAATCTTCAATCTCCTTCTCGGAGGGAGGGCAATCCGGTTGACATAGGGGTGGACATTCCCATGAAGGCAGAAATGATTCCCTCCCGGATGATCCGGCGGCGTTCCTTCCTGCAAGCCGGCACGATTGGGGCGCTGGGCCTGTCGATGACCGGCGTCGCGGCCGCCCGACTCGCGACAGCGGGTCCCCCGACGGCCAGACCCAGGGCGGTGATCTTCCTCTTCCTCACCGGCGGCCCGTCGCAGCACGACACGTTCGATATGAAGCCCCAGGGGCCGGTCGATTTCAAAGGCGAGTTCAACCCGATCGCCACGCGGACCCCTGGCATCAAGATCTGCGAGCATCTGCCGCGGTTGGCCCAGAGGAGCCCGCATTGGGCCCTGGTCCGTTCGCTGACCCACAAGAACAGCGGGCACCAGGAAGGAACCTACGTGATGCTCACCGGCCGGACGCAACTTCCCAGCAGTTTCCGGGCGAGCCGGCCCCAGGGGAGCGATTGGCCGTCGATCGCTGCCGTCGCCGGCGCGATGACACAGCGCCGCGGCATCTGGCCCGGCAGCGCCGTGCTTCCGGAGAAGATCGTCCACTCCAACCAGGGCGTCTTCCCCGGACAGTTCGCCGGGCTGCTTGGCAATCGGCACGAGCCGTGGTTCATCGACGCCACGGACAAGCCGCACGCTTATCACTCCTATTCCGGGGCGTTTCCCAAGTACCTGTTCAACCTCCACAAAGGGCAGTTGTCGGACAAGGACGACTGGCGGTTTGAGGTCGCTAACCTGGCCCTGCCCGAAGGGGTACTGGGTTCACGCCAGCGCCAGCGCATGAGCCTGCTTGGCCTCGTCGAGCGGCAGCAGCGGCAACTGGAAGAGACCGCGGCGGTGGCCAAGTACGATCGCCTTCGTCAGTCGGCGGTGTCGCTGCTCACCAGCCCGCAGGTGCGGCATGCCTTTGACGTGCGCAAGGCAGACCCGCGGACCCTGGCGCGCTACGGCAACAATTCGTTCGGCTGGTCGCTGCTGATGGCGCGGCGGCTGGTCGAGGCGGGCGTCAACCTGGTGCAGGTGAACCTGGGCAATTTCGGCTCGTGGGACCTGCACGGGAATAACTTCCACTGCCTGAAGCAGTATCTCTTCCCGCCGACCGATCGGGCCGTGTCCGCCCTGCTCGACGACCTGCATGAGAGTGGACTGCTCGACAGCACGTTGGTCGTGATGGCCGGCGAGTTCGGTCGGACGCCGCGCATCACCCACATCGCTCCGGAGATCTACAAGTACCCGGGCCGCGACCATTGGGCACCGCTGCAATCGGTGCTCTTCGCCGGGGGAAGTGTTCGCGGCGGGACGGTGATCGGGTCTTCCGACGCCAACGGCGCGTATCCCGCTTCGGACCCGCAAACGCCTGAACACTTCGCCGCGACGATCTATCATGCGCTCGGCATCCCGCGCGACGCCGAGTGGCACGACGCGACCGGCCGGCCGCATCCGGTCTACCTGGCGGCCCCGATCCAGGGGTTGATGGGATAAGAAAGGGCTTAGAGCGTTTTGCAGTCGGCCGTAGCACAGGCGTCCCGCCTGTGCCGAACCGCGACAGCGCACAGGCGAGACGCCTGTGCTACGAGCAAATGCAAACCGCTCTATAACGAAGGGACATCGCCGTTCGTCTTGTCCCCTGCCGCGGAGTGTACTCATGCGTCTGAGCCGGACTAGCGCGTGTCTGCTGGCGAGCGCCGCCGTGCTGTCTGCCGCCGTCCGTGCCGCCGACTGGCCGGGATGGCGCGGGGCCGATCGCACCGGCGTGTCCGCCGAGACGGGTCTGCTCCAGCGCTGGCCCGAAGGCGGGCCGAAACTGCTCTGGAAAGCGACCGGCCTCGGCGGCGGCTACTCGACCCCCTCCGTCGCCGGCAGCCGCCTCTTCGTCATGGGCAGCAAGGGAGAGGAGTTCGTCCGGGCGTTCGATGTCAAGGACGGTACGCTGCTCTGGTCGACGAAGGTAGGCGCCGTCGGCGAAAACACCGGGCCGAGCTACCCTGGCCCGCGTGCCACGCCGACCATCGACGGCGACGTCCTCTACACGCTGGGCTCCGACGGCGACCTCGTCTGCGCGGCAGTCGACACGGGGAAGGTGCGCTGGCACCACCACCTCGAGAAGGAGTTCGACGGCAATCGTGGCACCTGGGCCTATACCGAGTCGCCCCTGGTCGACGGCGACACGCTCGTCTGCACGCCCGGCGGCGAAACCGCGACGCTACTGGCCCTGGACAAGAAGGACGGCAAGGTCCGCTGGAAGGCGGTCGTGCCCGGCGGCAACCAGGCCGGCTACGCCTCCGCGGTCGTCGCGACCACGGGCGACGTCAAGCAGTACGTGCAGTTCCTCGGCAGTGGCGTCGTCGGCGTCGCCGCCAAGGACGGCCGCTTCCTGTGGCGCTACAACCGCAACGTCGGCGGCGTCAGCGCCGCCACGCCGATCGTCCACGACGGTCTCGTCTTCGCCACCTCCAGCGCGACCGCCGGGGACGCCGGCGGCGACGCCCTGCTGCGCCTGACCGCCCGCGTTGGCAAGGTCGAGGCCCGGGAGGTTTATCTGAAGCGCTCGATCGTCAACTTTCACGGCGGGGTGGTACGCATCGGCGACCACCTCTACGGGACGAACAACACGGGTCTGGTGTGTGCGGAATTTCGGACTGGCGCCCGCACCTGGTTGCACCGTTCGGTGGGCAGGGGAGCGCTCGTCGCAGCCGGTGGCCACCTCTACTTGCGCAGCGAACGGGGTGCGGTCGCCCTGGTCGAGGCCACCCCCGCCGGCTACCGCGAGAAGGGCCGCTTCGAGCAGCCCTTCCGCAGCCGCTACCCGACCTTCGCCCACCCCGTCGTGGCCAACGGCCGCCTCTACCTGCGCGACGCCGACGTTCTGCTCTGCTACGATGTGAAGGAGAAATGAGGGAGTTGGTGGCGATTCATTTGATGTTAGTGACGGTGTAGCCGGTGTCGACCGCGTACTCCCGGTGCCAGCGATCTTGCTCCGCGAGCGATCTTTCGTTTCACTGAGAGCAGGTTCCCGCTCTCTTCCACCCGACACGGAGTGTCCGCGACCATGTCCGAAGACCTTTCGAGTCGCTTTCCCCAGCTGCGGCCGATCCAGTCGGCGCCCTCGCTGTCGACGGTCGCTGGCATCGGCTGCATGGTCTACGGCCGCCGCGAAGTCGACGCCGAGACAGGGACCTACGTCAAGACGCACTGGTTCACGCTCCTCTTCGTTCCGGTGTTCGCCCTCGGCGCCTACCGCGTCGCCGACGCCCCGCCGGGATGGCACTTCCACGGCCGCGAGCCGCTCTCGCCGGGGGCCAAGGCGTGGAACGTCGGCATCCTCTGCCTGCTGCTTGGACTGATCGGGTTCGTCTGGTGGAACGTCCGTACCAACTCGGAGGCTGCCCTCGTCCGCAAGAAGGTCGACGAGGCAGACCGCCTGGCGGAGGCAGGGGACCTCGAAAAGGCAGCATTGATCTATCGCGAGGTCGGCCAGGGGCGCACCACGGTCGCTGCCGAGGCGGTGGAGAAGTTCAAGGGCCTCCTGGGGGACCGACTCGACCGGGCCTCATTGCGGACTGTCAACACGGTGCTGCGGTTGGCCGTGGCCTGGCCGGAGTTCCCCGATGTCCAGGCCATCGCCTACGAGCGGGGGCTGAAGTTAGTCGAGGAGAAGGGCAAGGACAATCCGCGTGAAGCCGCGGCGGTGCTGGAGGCGATCAGTTTCGTCGCCCCCGAGCCAGCCGCGTTCGCCCGCCGCTGGCGGTCGCTTCTGGAGGAATGGGGGGCGGCACGTTCCGAGGACCTCGAGTTGGTGACCGCCCTGGCGCGTGCCTGTGAGTTCCAGAGAGACGCCGACGCCTGCGAAAAGCTGCTCGCCCCGCACGCCCACCGTCTGGGCACCGGCGAGGGGGCTCGCATTCTCGGCTGGGCCCTCGTCCACAAGGGCCTGTTTGACCAGGCCCACGACCTGCTCAGTGCCTACTGCACGGCGCACTTCGAGCGGGCCAAGAAGGCGATTCAAACCGCCCCACGGGACAACCGGGACCCCGGGCAGGCCTGGGAACTCGACCGGGCGGGGCGTGTCGTCGCCGCAATGGGGGACCTGGCGCTGGTCCATCAGTATCGCGGCCAGACTTTGCCCGACGCGGCGGAGCGGCAGGCCGAGTTGGCCAAAGCGGAGAAGATCCTCCTCGCCGTCGGCTCGCTGCCCGACAACTCGAGCGACCTGCAACTCGCCAAGGTCTATGTCCGGATGGGCAAGCAGGACCAGGCCCGACAGATTTTCGACGCGCACCTCGCGGCGGGCAGCCGGGGACCGGTAGCCCTGTTCCAGGTCGCCAAGGCACAGCAGGAGGTCGGAAATATCGCCGAAGCCCGTAGCCTGTTCGAGGAGGCGATCGAACGCGCGATCGATCCGAAAGATAAAGCCTCCCTGGCGCCGCACCGGGCGATGGTGGCCACCGACCTCGAGGACAAGCTCAGCTGGCTGGTGCGCGGCAACCTGGACGACCCCGAGGTGAGGGCGCTGCTCAGCAGCGCCCGAGCGGATCAGGCGGCACGAAGGGGGGACGACGAGGCCGCCGCCCGGCACTTGCGCGACGCCCTCGCGTTCTACGACCATCCGAACGCGCCGCCCCACCCAGAAACCCTGAACAACGCCGGGTTGGCCTACCGCGCGCTCTACCGCGTGACGGGAGACCGCACGGCCCTCGACCGGAGCACGGACCTGCTGCAGAAGGCCCTCTTGCTGAAGCCCAGCAACAGCATCATCGTGGAAGACGTGCTGGCCGCGCTGACGGAAAAAGCTTCCCGCGATCTCATCGCCGGCGCGCTCGACCTGGACGCCCTCCGACTGCTGGGCGATCCCGAGAACCTGCGCTACCTGTACAAGGATCGCAAGGGCCGCGACGCGCTGCGCGGTCGGGCTCGCAAGGACTCGACAGTGAGGAAGGCCACGGCCCTCGCGAACCGCCTGCTCTTGATGGCACCGCGGCGCCCCGCGAGTTACCATTCCCTCCTCGTCCTGCTCGATCTGACAGGCGATCGGGACGGGTTGCGGACACTGGAGGCCACTGCCAGGAAAGCCGACCTTGACCTGTCCCATTCGGTGCGTGAGAGCCTCGACCTCTATGCGGGCAAGAAGGACGCGCAGCGCAAGGGGGAGATGGCGGGCCAAACGCCGCGCTGGGAGAAACGGTACGACAGGCTCGCCAAAGGGTCGCGCGGCCCCACGTTCGCCCTGGCGGCGGACACGCTGGTCCGGTTGCTCATCGACTCCGAGATGATCGGCGTGGACGTCGACGCGGACCGCGTGGTGCGCCGGGCCGAGGAGGCTCATCTCGCCGCGCCTTCTCGGGCGACCCAGGGCACCCTCGTCCGCGCCTTGCTGTTCCGCGCTCACCGGCAGCTCGCCGGGCAGGAGCCCGAGTACAACAAGATGGCGACGCGTGTTCGCCGCGCCCTCGATCCCAATTATTTGCTGGCTGTGGCCCTGTCCCAGGGAGGTAAGCCGCGCGACGCGGCCCTGGCCAACAAGGACGTCCGTCGCGCCGGTGAGCTGGTGAGGGAGAGCGCGACGGAACTCCCCGACCAGATCAGTCCGTGGGCGTGCGTGTTGCTCCAGGCGCTTCATCCCGAGGGGGCGGCGGCCCGGACCGAGGCCCTCGCCAAGAACGAGTTGGGCAAGCTGTCGCGGGCGATCACTCTGCTGCTCTCTCCCGCCCGGGCGGAGGCGGCTCTGGAATGCTACTGGGAGTTGAAGCTGGCCGGCAAGGAAGAGCAGGGCAAGGCGATCCTGAAGCGCTGCGCCGACCTGGGCGTCCCGCTGCCGTTCGACGTCCGCTGAGCGTGCCAGGGATCAGGCCCCGGGTTCGAGCAGCTTGCGCAGCTCGTCGGCGACGGCGCCGAGCGGGATGCGCCGCTGCTCCAGCGTATCGCGGTCGCGGATCGTCACCGTCTGGTCCTTGAGCGTGTCGCCGTCGATGGTAAGGCAGTACGGCGTGCCCGCCTCGTCCTGGCGGCGGTAGCGCCGGCCGACGGCCCCCTTGTCGTCGTAGACGACGTTAAAGTGCTTCTTCAACTCGCGGTACAGCCTCTGCGCGATCTCGGGCATCCCCTCCTTGTTGACCAGCGGGAAGATAGCCGCCTTGATTGGCGCCAGCCGGGGGTGGAAGCGCATCACCGTCCGCGCCTCCCCACCGACTGTATCCTCGTCGTACGCCTCGCACAACACCGCGAGCGTGAAGCGGTCCGCTCCCGCCGACGGCTCGATCACGTGGGGGATGAAACTGTACTTGGACTTCTCCTGCTGTTCGAGTTTCTTCTTCTCCTCGTCCCGACGTTTCTTCTCGTCCTTGAACGGCTGGAGCCTCTGTTCGAGCAGCGCGCTCCAGGCATCTTCCTCGAAGTAGCTCAGGTCCTTGCCGCTGTGATTCATGTGGGCCTTGAGGTCGTAGTCGCTGCGGTGGGCCACTCCTTCCAGTTCCTGCGGCTCCTCCGAGAAGGGGAACAGGTACTCGATGTCCGTGGTCCCGACCGAGTAATGCGCCAGCTCATCTTTCCCCTGTTCGCGCGCCCGCAGCTTTTCCGACTTGATTCCGAGCTGGCTGTACCAGCGGATGCGCAGGTCACGCCAGTATTCGTACCATTTGCGCGATTCGTCCGGGTGACAGAAGAACTCGATCTC
>JACOUH010000367.1 GCA_016177925.1 Planctomycetota bacterium
GCTTGACATATGCGAAAGCGTTGGGAGGTAGAACCCGGAAACGGGAACGAACGGTATCCAATCCGGAACCCAATACAGGTGCTGCATGGCTGTCGTCAGCTCGTGTCGTGAACTTTCTATCGCGACCTGTCGGAGCGATCCGGCAGAAAAAACCGACTCATAACGGTGGAGTCCTCCTCGCGGAGGATAATACCGTGGGAAGTCGCCGGAAGTGGAAGGTCGAGCTAAGCCGCTCGCGGCTTAGCGCGGAGTGACGAACAAGGTCACGATTTCCGGTTGACCCTGTAACGACTTCGCCTCGGCGAATGAGGCGGGATAACAGTCCGGTTCCTTTCGAGGACCAATCTACGGCTGTTATAACACGTCGGCTCTCACGCTCGACCCGTGAGATGAAGGTATAGTCTAAGCCCTGAGTAATCAGGGACGCACTTGGAGATGTCGGGTTAAGTCCCATAACGAGCGAAACCCCTGTCCCTAGTTGCTAACCCGCAAGGGAGGACTCTAGGGAGACTGCCGGTGTCAAACCGGAGGAAGGTGGGGATGACGTCAAGTCCTCATGGCCTTTATGCCCAGGGCTGCACACGTGCTACAATGGCGCGCACAAAGGGAGGCCAACCCGCAAGGGGGAGCAAATCCCAAAAAACGCGCCCCAGTTCAGATCGAGGGCTGCAACCCGCCCTCGTGAAGGTGGAATCGCTAGTAATCGCAGGTCAGCAACACTGCGGTGAATGTGTTCCTGAGCCTTGTACAAAATGAAAGGCGCTTGGCAGCCTATTCGACTAGGTGGTGCAAATCCACCCATGTAGGGTATGGACAGGACGATACGGGTAACCGCCGTCCGAAGGGTCCGGACCGAACCGTAGTCTCGAGCATTCAAAGGGCGCGACGAGCTGTGTGTGTACCACAGTGAAGTTGCCTAGCTAAACCCTGCTCGGGAATGTGGGAAAGAGCCGAATAGGTGACCCAAGGAGATCCTATCGTGGCAGAAACTCTGACGACACGATAGGAAGTCAGCTGACCCATAGTAAGACGGAGGACTCCGTCTGAAGGGGGAAACCTGATGCGAAACAGCATCGGGGCTCGCTGGATGCGCTAGACACGCTTGTCCAGTGGGAACGAGGCGTAGAGTTTAACGACCTCAATCACCGCCCGTCAAGCCACGAAAGATCGGGGGGGGCGTCGTCGCCAGGGTAACCCGCAAGGGAGCCCAGCGCCTAACCCTCAACGGTCGATTGGGACTAAGTCGTAACAAGGTAACCGTAGGGGAACCTGCGGTTGGATCACCTCCTTTCTAAGGATTACAGATCTCTCAGCTCTCACGAGTTGAGACCAAACATGTCCGCATGCCCTCGACCTCACGACTCGTCTTCACCCTCTTGATCAATCCTGACCCCGCCTGTACAACACGGGCGGGGTCTTTTTTTGCGCCCACCCCGGATTGGCTTCCTCGAACCGCCGAGTGTCGTGATGCTCAGCCAGGACCTGCTCACCCTGCTCCGCTGTCCGATGGACCCCAGCCACACGGCCCTTGCCGAGGACAGCGGCCGCCTCCTGTGCCAGCGCTGCCGCCTCGCGTTTCCCATCCGCGACGGCTTTCCCACGCTTCTCGTCGAGGAGGCCGAACTACCGCCCGGCTGTGCCAGCCTCGAACAATTGCCGTGCCAACGTCAGCAGACTTCCTAACGTAGGACAAGTTTCCAACTTGGCCGATTCAGCCGGACAAGTTGGAAACTTGTCCCACAGGAGGCAAGGTCATGCCTGCGCACCGACTTTACGTGGGGACCATCGGCGAGGGCGTCTTTCGCAGTGTGGATGGCGGCGAGACGTTCCGCCGTGCCGCCGACGGCATGTTCGTCGAGTGCCACGTCCGGTCGCTGGTCGTTCACCCGTCCGACCCGCGAATCCTCTACCTGGGCAGCGAACAGGGCCTCTTCGTCAGTCGCGACGGCGCCGACAACTGGCAGCGCGTCGACTCGCCTCTGAACGGCCTGCAAGTCTGGTCCCTCTTGCTGCTCCCGTCCAATCCGGACGTGCTGCTTGTCGGGACATGCCCTTCGCGGTTGTTCCGCTCGGAGGACGGCGGACAGACGTGGACGGAGCCGGTAGTCGGGATGGTCCGCGAGTGCCCGCGCATCATTCACACGCGGGTCACCTGCCTCGCGGCCGATCCCTTGGACGCGCAGACGGCCTGGGCGGGCGTGGCGAGCCTGGTCGTCGTGCCGGCGTCGCGCGGGCGGCCTCGTCGTCTGCTGGCGTCCACGAACAACGATCTCAACGTTAGCGAGGACGACGGCGAGACCTGGCATCCCCTGGGGATTGGTCGCTCGTTACCGCATTCGTACTGCCGGGGCTTGACCCAGGTGGCCGGTCGACCCGAGCGCGTGCTGCTTGGCAATGGCGACGGTCCGCCGGGCACGACCGGGCTCATTGCCCGTTCCGGCGACGCAGGCGAGACGTGGCAGCTCACACGTATGCCCGGTCCGGCGAACAGCACCATCTGGAACTTCGCCACGCACCCGTCCGACCCACAACTCATCTACGCCAGCAGCGTGAGCGGGCACGTCTTTCGCTCGACCGACGGCGGCGCTTCGTGGGTGAAGCTGACGCGCGAGTTCGGCGAGGTTCGCGCGCTCGCCTGGACGCCTTGACCGGGGCGGCTGCCGAGATGAGCCCCCACCCGGCAAAGCCGGAAAGGCTGCTCCGGTTCGCGACTGCGGCTTGTCAGCCGCGACGCTTTCTGGATACTTCAAGCCCCACGACGATGCCACTGATCAAGCCGATCGGGACGCCGCACACCAGCCCGAAGAGCCGGATTCCCTCTCCCTTGGGCGACTTGGGCGATGGTCCGCCCAGCGCGTTCGCGAGAAGCAGAGTCAGAAACACCACCACCGCGACACCAGCAAGACCACCGAGCACGGACGGCCGCACCCACTCCGGCAAGGAGGACCGTCCCGCAAACAGGACGACCAGCATTGCAACCACGGCGCCGCTGCCCAGAATAGCGAAGCCGACCCACGGCGGCGGATCGCCGAGGGCCTCTTCGGTGTAGCCACCGGCGGCGAACAGCGCGTGACCCACTAGCGCGGCCAGCACCGCGGCGATGACGGCGCCAGACAGGGCGGCCACAGCGAGCCGAGCAACGAACTTCATGAGCCAGCCCTCCGCGCTACCTGTTGTGAAAAGGAGGGTTCAACGGATTCAAAGCGCTGTCACGGGTCAACCCGCCACCCATGGCTGACCCTCCGTTCCAGGTTCGTATCCTCAACAGTCCGGAGAAATCACCGCTTCGCGGCCCCACAAGTCGCCAGGCCCGGTAGTGTTCCAGGCCGAAGCGGCGTGGCTGTTTTCGCCATGCTCCTCCGCTCGCCCCGGACGAGAATTGGCTCCAGCTCCCAGTCGGTTTCGGTGGGGGCGGTTTCACAGGCTCTTGTCCGGTGAAATCCCCCACGGCGGTGGCCAAATCTTGAGTTGTCTCCCGCGCCCAAGGAAGGCCGGTACACCCCTGTCAATACGCGGCGGCGTGACGCTTCGCCCGGGGGTCGCCGGCGGCCTCGATCTTGCCCGTCTTCGGATCGATGCGCAGCGCCGTCGGCGACCACAGCGGCGAGCGGCTGACTTTCACCTTGTGTCCGCGTCTTTGCAGCTCCTTGATGGTGTCTTCACCGACCTCGCGATAGATCAGCAAACTTCCCAGCTCCGGCGGCCTCTGGCGAAACGAACCCAGGTGGTGATTCGTCCCGAAGCGCGGCGCCGTCACCGCCTTGGCGGGAGCCATGCCGAAGTCGATCATGTCGAGCAGCACCTGCAGCGTTGCCTGGTCCTGCCCGTCGCCGCCCGCGACGCTTACTGCCATCACCGGCTGTCCGCCCTTGAGCACGAGCGTCGGCGTGAGGGTGATGCGCGGCCGCTTGCCCGGCTCGATGCAGTTGGGATGGCCCGGCCAGGTGTTGAAGCACTGGAGACGGCTGCCCAGCCAGACGCCCGTCTTGCCGGCCAGGGGACCGCTGAAGCCGCTCGGTGTCGCCGCCACCACGTTGCCCTGTGCGTCGGCGGCCAGGCAGGTCGTCGTGTCGTTGGCCGGCCCACCGAGTCCCTTGCGCACCTGGGCCCGTTCCAAGAGCGCCTTGCCACCGCGTGGATCTCCCGGCCGCTGTACGAGCGATGCCCGCTGCCTGTCGATCAGCGACCGGCGCAACGCGACGTACTTCGGCGACAGCAGCTCCGCCAGCGGGACCGACTCGAAGAGCGGGTCGGCGTAGTAAACGTCGCGGTCGGCCAGGGCGAGTTTCATCGCCTCGATGTTGACGTGGATCGTGTCGGGCCGGTTGTGGCCCA
>JACOUH010000368.1 GCA_016177925.1 Planctomycetota bacterium
GCCGCCTTGTGCGGCAGGTGAAGCAGTTCGGTGGCTAGAAGAGAAGGTTCGCGCCCCACTTTCCCGACCCCTGCCGCCTTGTGCGGCAAGTGAAGCAGTTCGAGGGCTAGAGGGCGGCGCCTCTAGCCAGCGAACTCCTTCACCTGCCGGACGAGCCGGCAGGGGTCGAGGAGAGGCGCGGCGCCGCGCTTCTAGCCACCGAACTGCTTCACCTGCCGGACGAGCCGGCAGGGGTCGCGGAAACGAAAACACAACCGCTTGGGGCGGCGCCGCTAGCCAGCGAACTCCTTCACCTGCCGCACAAGGCGGCAGGGGTCGTGCGGCAACCCTGGCGTGAACCGCTCCAGGAGCGCGAAGGAAGCGGTCTGGGTCGGGGCCGTTTTGCCGTGCATGGATGCGCGCTGCGCCGCCGTGGCAGGAGCGACTTAGACACCCTGGCAGGCTGGCAGAGTGCCCCTGGGTAACGTCACAAGTACTTTGTTGTTCAAGGAGTTGTGTCGACGGAGGCAGCCTGCCAACCCCCCTCCACGTTGGCAGGCTGGCAGGCTGGCTGGCAGGCTGACCCCGCCCCGGCCTTCCCGGGAGCCGGCACGAGCCTCCCAACGGCTGCACCGGCCGAGCCCAACAGGCTTGTCTCTTTGCAGGGGAGGAGGGCCCCGGGGAGAGTTGACACAAGTCCCAAGCGCCCGCGCGGGGATAGACCGGGGTGAAGATTCCCCACGCGGGCGTTTGAGGCTTGTCGAGTCCTCGCGCGGACGCCTGGGGCTTGTCGGGTCCCCACGCGGGCGCCTGGGGCTTGTGGAGAGGGTCGTCTGCATGCGCTCTTCCATCGCCGCCTTTGCCCTGTTCCGCCGCGCCGGGTCTGCCGGCCGCGTCGAGTACCTGGCCCAGTGGAACGACGGCTGGAATGCCTTCCACTTCGTCGGCGGGCACAAGCGCGAGGACGAGTCGTTCCGCGTCTGCTGCGTCCGCGAGGTCGCCGAGGAACTGGGCCTCATCGAGGGCCGGGACTTCCATGTCGCCGCCGAGCGGCACAGCCGTCTCCGCTATGTCCACTTTTCGGAGCGGGCCAAGGCCGAGACGGACTACACCGTCGAACTGTTCGACGTCGAGCTGCTCGGGGATGCCGCGAGCGCCTTCGAGGCCGACACAAGCCCCAGGCGCCAGCGCGGGGACGTCCCGTCGCTGGCGCTCCGGGCTGGTGTGGAGGGTCCCCGCGGCGAGGAGAACCGCTGGCTGACCGAGAGCGACCTTCGCACCGGCCGCTGCCGCGACGGGCGGACCGTCAGCCCGACCATGCTGCGCATCCTGTCGCTGGCGGGGCTGACACACGACGAGTTCCCGGTTTCCGCAGACAGAGAAGTGGATCGCCCGAGACCCTTTCCCGGAGTCGCACTCGTGACGCCTGCCGCCGACACGCCGAGGCCGCTTGTCCTGTGGACCGTCGCCGCCCATCGGTGCCTGCGGCAGGCGATCGCCGAGGCCGTCGGAAACCAGGGACCCAACGCCCTCGATACCGCCATGACCACACTCAACGACCGCCTCCAACGACTCTTCCCCGGCGCCCGTGCCGTGGTCGTTCAGGATCAGTACCTTGGCTACCGCCGCCGCGACGATGAGTTCATCCTCCTCGTCGAGGTCGACGGCAGCAACCGGCCCGGCCGTCACGTCGTCAAGCTCGCCAACGAGGAACGCCTCAACGCCGAGCTGCACGCCTGGGAGAGCTGCCGGCCGCACGGCCTGCGCCACGACCTCGTCTTCATGACCCTCGATCCTTGCCGCGACGGCGACCGCCTCCTCGGCCTGGTCTACGCCGACGCTCAGCAGTTCCTCGGCGTGCCGGCCACGTCCCTGGAAGACGCCTTCCTCGGTGCCGTCTGCCACGGCACTCCGTCGCCGGCCTCCCTTGCCGACGTCTTTGCCCAGCTCTACGAACGGGTCGGCCACCTGCTCTACCAGACGTCCTACCCCGACAACCCGGACGACCCCGCCTTCGTCCTCGACGTGCCGCGGCTCCAGACGAGCCTCGCCGCCTGGACGCGGCCCGACGGAGAACCGGCTCGCGTCCGCCAGTACGTCAACATCTGGGCTGCCCCCGACCGTGGCGCCTTCCGCGACCCGGTCGACTACCTGGACTGTGTGTGCCAGGGTGTCCCCTGGCGCGGCGATGCGACCGAGGACGGAGAAGGAGAGATCCATCAGCCCGCACACCATCCCGGCGATCCGGAGCCGGGCGACCTGGTGCCGCGTATGCTGCGCGGCTGTGCCCACGGCGACCTGCACGGCCGCAACGTCCTGGTCGGCATTGTCCGTGACCGTGCCCGCTGGCCGGCTGTCTTCGACTACGAGAAGATGGGGGCGCGCAACCTGCTGGCCTGGGACTTCGTCAAGATGGAGCACGAGTTGAAGGTCCGCGCCTATCCTTCCCTGTTCCCCAATGAACGGGCCAGCCAGTTCATCCGGGCAGTGCAGGACTTCGAGGTGCGGCTGGCGCAGCAGACCGAGGCGTGCTACAACGGCACCTCCTGGCCGCAGGTCGACGACAGGGCCGAACCGGCGGAACGGCTGCGAACGCTGCTGCTGGCGCTGCGGCAGCAGGCGGCGCTGCACCTGGGGACAGACCGCAACCGGCCACGCCAGTGGCTCGACGAGTATTACTTCGCCCTGGCCTGTTACGGCATCCACGTCGGGCGGTTCGACAACCTGGATCGGCCGGAGTTGCTCGGAGCGTACCTGTCGGCGGGCGTGGCGACCGCCCGTTTCCTGTGGTATCGGGAGTAGCGGCTGGGGGGGTGTCGTTCCTCCGAAGGAGGCAAAACCATGAGTGGGGCGGAAGAGGTGATGCGGCGGCGTTACCCGAGTTACCACATGCCCTTCGAGATCGCTCGGTCCTGGCTGCGCGAGGGAGGACCGCGCCAGGCCGACGCCCTTGACCTGCTGACCCGGTTGCGGCAGAGGTATGCCCACGTCCTGGCCATCGGCAATGAACTGGTGCTGGCCCTGATGGAGAACGGCCGCCCCGCCGAGGCGTTGGCGGAGTTGGCCCGGCTGGAGCGCCAGTTTCCCGAGGTGGACGAGGAGACGCGCTGTCGTTGGGGCCGCGTGTACAAGCAGGAAGGCGATCGCGCCTGGCACGCGGGCGACCTGATCAGCGCGGAGGGCCGCTATCACCAGGCGCTGGAGCAGTACGACATCGGCTACGGCCTGCGCCAGGGTCACTACCCCGGCATCAACCGGGCGACGCTGCTGCTGCTGTTGGCAGCCCTGGCCCGGCAGCGGAACGAGGACGTTCGCAGCATCGACTACCTGCGCCGGGCGGAGGCGGTCGCGGACGATGTCCTCGCTCGCCGCGACCACTGGTCGAAGGATTTGCCCGACGACAACATCTGGCACCCCGCGACGGCGGGCGAAGCGTCCCTCCTGAAGCGCCGCTGGGCCGACGCCGCCGGGCAGTACCGCGCGGCGCTGGCCGAGCCGGGCGTCCAGCCGTTCCACCGCCACACGATCGGCAAGCAGGCCCGGCGCATCCTCCGTGCCTGGTCGCTTCTGGACGTCCAGCCCGACGCCCCGTTTGACGCCGATGCGCTGTTCGGCCCGGCACCTGTCTGAACCCCTCTCTCACGCTTTTGAACGGAGCTATGTCATGGACTATGTCCCGAATCCGCTCGACACATCTTCGGTGCGTCTGCCGGACGAGCTGGCCGCGCTGACCGAGCGGCTGGCGGAGAACACGCACGACCTGTGGGCGGTGCGCAAGCTGGCCGACGGCTGGACCTACGGGCCGTCCACCGACGTGACCACCAAGAAGCACTCGGACCTGGTACCCTACGCGGAGCTGCCCGAAGGCAAAAAGGCCTACGATCGCGACACGGCGATGGGAACGCTCAAGCTGATCCTGACGCTGGGCTACACGATCGTTCCGCCGAAGGTTGGCTGAATGGTACGTGCCGATTGCACTTCCCGCCCGGCATTCGTCCTGGCAGCGTTGACCGCGGCGCGGCACAAGGAACGTCTCGCCTCGACGTTCTGCAGAGGTCCGCGTCATGCCCGCTGTTTTCGTCAGCGTAGTGGCAGCCCGCCTCCGTTTTCATCCCCCTCCGTCCTGGCGCCGACCGCCCCCTGTCGAAGGACTTTCTCTTTTTCTCTTGCAGAGAGGGAGAATCTCTGCTCCGCTACCCTTGTCGTATCCTTTGTCGACACCACAGGAGTCACTCCCTTGAACGCTCCGTTGCCGGACGCGCTGGCCGACTTGATGAAGCGACTCGACAGCCGGCCCCACCTCCGCTCGCTCTGCACGGAAACGCTGCGCCTCCTGCTCGACTGGTGCGAGCGCTACAACGTCCAGACCACCGCCCCGTCGCTGCCGCCGGAGGATGTTCCTTGACAAGAAATGTGGAGCCGGGGAGAATGCGCGAGTGTTCCCCCTTGTGCCAAGAATCCAAGAAAGGAGACAGGAAATGAAGAGAAAAGAATGGAAGACGGCATCCAAGAGGCGGCGGCAGGGACGCAAGCACCGGGCCCGGGGCAGGTAGCAGTGCCGAATGACCCGGTTCACCTTCGGGTGCGGGCGTCCCGGGGCAGGCCGCGGTTGGCTCCGCGGGACGGGGTTTGGTATCGTAAGAGGGAGCGATGGCCATCCTGTTTCACGGGACGACGTTGTGGCGGGCTCAGCAAATCTTGGGAGGGGACCGGACCCTGAGTTCATCGAGCCGGGCGGGAATACGCCGGCCGAAAACTTCTCGGCTTGCTTGACGTTCGGCCCGTTTGAATGCACCAAAAGGCCAGAGGACTACGCCTGGGGCAAAGCGAGAGCCGCCGCCCGTGAGGGGCGCGAAGAAGGTGGCCCCGCCGTGCTGATCGTGGACATCCCGGATGACATCATTGGGTTGGCAGTGGATGCCTGGTTCCCTCTGACCCAAGGGTTCGTGCAGTTCGACCGAGGGCCAAGTCTGGAAGCCTTGCTGACCGCTTGGCCCCGATTGGAGAAGCGGATCATGCCCTTTACGGACCCACTCCAATGAACACGCCATTAACCGTTCCGGAGCGGCTCGGTCGCGCTCTCACCACCCCGACCCGCGGCGTTCTCGGGCTGGTGGATGATGTGCTCGCGGTAGCCCGTGAACATGGTCTTCAGCTCGACTGGCAAGCAGGCCACTGCCGTGTGCGGTCGCTGGAAGGTAGTCCGGCAGGCTGGATCGAGGTGCCGCTCCGGAAATCGGTCGTTCGCGCGGCGCTGGCCCGGATCGCTGTCCTTTGCAACCAGCGGAACCCGAACTCCGTTTCTCCTTACGGGGGGCAGGGGGAACTGTTGGTCGGCACCGACCCGGCCATCCCGCTTCGAGTCACCTTCGTCAACACCCCGGAAGAACAAAGCTTGGAATTGACGTCTGTGCCGCGTGAGGCCGCTCAGCCGGACGGAGGGCAGTCGGGCCAGGCGCCCCCCTCATCCCGGTGCCCCTCTGCCGTACAATCCGCAGGCGTTCCTACGCTTTCACCCCGGATCGGCCCTTCGCCGATGCTTCGGAGGATGTACGCCGTGAGTCTCGACACCATCGAGGACATCCTCGCCGCTATCGCCCCGCGCCACGCCCCCGTCCTGAGCCTGTTCAATCGCTACCACACCCGCGAGGACCTGCCCCTGTGGCGTCAGGACATCCGCCTGTACCACCGCTTCGCCCGCCGCCTCATCGACCAGGGCAATCCCGGGCCGGCCCTCGAACTCATTCGCGAGGGCCTTGACGAAGCTCATCCCAATGACCCCGACCTGCTCTACCTCGAAGCCCTCGCCCTGTCGCGCGGCGGCAATGTCGCCCGAACGCAGGACAGCGTCGCCGCCCTGCTCCAGCGCGACGATCTGCCCGAGCGGCTCCGCGTCGAGGCGCTCAGTCTCCTCGGCCGGACGTGGAAGGACTGTTACGAGCGCGCCAACGACCGGGCCAAACAGACCGAAATGGCTCGCCGCTCCGCCGCGGAGTATGAGCGCGCCTTCGCACTCGGCGAAGACCCATTCCCGGGCGTCAACGCGGCGACGATGGCCCTCCTGGCCGGCGACGTCGAGCGCAGTCGGCGCCTCGCCGGGCGGGCGCTCGACCGGGCCCGCCAGCTCAGCAATTCCGCCGGCAACGCGGATGACTACTGGTTGCAGGCCAGCCTCGGCGAGGCCCACCTGCTGTCCGGCGACCCGGACGCCGCGGCGACGTGCTACCGCCGGGCGGTGGCGCTGGCGGGAAAGGACCACGGCAGCATCGCCCGCATGCGCCAGCAGCTCCTGATGCTGCGCGAGGCGTTGCCCGCCAGCGAGCCGCTGCGGGGACTGTTTCCCGTCGGCGCCGTCGTCGCTTTCGCCGGCCACCGCATCGACACCCCTGAGGACACGAAGGCCGGCCGCATCCGTTTCCCGTCGTCGGCCGTACTGGAAGAGACGGTCCGCGACGCGATACGCGACGAGCTGAAACGCCTCAACGCCGTCGTCGGTTTCTGCGCCCCCAGCTGCGGCGCCGACCTGCTGTTCGCCGAGTTGATGCTGGAGCGCGGCGGCGAACTGCACGTTGTCCTGCCGTTCTGCTGCAAGGACTTCGTCCGCGCCCGCGTCGATTACGGGCTCGACGGCATGAGGACGTGGCGGCTCCGCTGTCAGCGCGTCCTGGAGCGCGCGGAAGTGCATTTCGCGATCCAGGAGGACTTCCTCGACGACCACCTGTTGTTCGACTTTGCCGACATCTTCATGCAGGGACTGGCCCTGGCCCGCGCCCGTCAGGTGGGCGCCGATGCCCAGGCGCTGCTGGTCCTGGACCGGGCAGCAGGCCGCACGAGCGGGACGGCGGTGTTCCAGCACCATTGGCTGCGGGCGAGCCGGACGCCGGCCCATGTCCTCGATCTCGCCGCTCTGCGCGAGCAGGCCGGCATCACCGTGCCGCCCCCGCCAAGCGCGGCGCCGACGCCGGGGCCGCGCAAGCGCGAGGTGCGTGCCATGCTTTTCGCCGACGTCAAAAACTTCAGCAAGCTTCCCGATCGATGCGCGCCGGACTTCTTCCTCGCCTTCCTGCGCCAGGTGCAGGGCGTCATCGACCGTGGCGCGGTGCGGCCGCTGTTCTGCAACACCTGGGGCGACGGGCTGTACGTGGTGACGCCGGACGTGCGCTCGGCCGCCGACTTCGCCCTGCGGCTGCTGGACGACCTCGGGCAGTTGAACTGGGAGGAGCTGGGACTGCCATGCGACACGGGCGTCCGCGTCGGCCTGCACACGGGGCCGGTCTTCAAGGGGGTCGACCCGATCATTGGCCGGGAAAACTTCTTCGGCAGTCACGTCAGCCGGGCCGCCCGCATCGAGCCGGTGACCGTCCCGGGCTGCGCCTTCGCAAGCGAGCAGTTTGCCGCCTGCCTGGCCGTCGAGGCGCCCAACGAGTTTGCCTGCGAGTACCTGGGGGTCCACGATCTGGCCAAAGAGTACGACTGCTGCCCGCTCTACCGGGTCCTCTGGCGCTGAAACCGCGATTCCTGGGTCAGGGGTCAGCCGAGGCCTTCTTCTCTGACCCCTGACCTGTAGCAGACACGTGAGATCGGGAAATTCTTCAAGGGAGGACATCATGGACCGTCGCAACTTTCTGGGGACCACGGCTGGCACGTTGACTGCGACAGGGCTTGCGGCGGGCAGCGACACTGAGGGCCGGCCCCCACTGGCTTCCCCGCGAGCCACCTCGGGCGATGCGGTCGCCCAGCTGAAGTGGGAGGAGCGACTGACCCTCCGCGTCGGACCGAGAAAGGCGGACCTCGTCGGCTCCACCGACCGCGTCCTTCAGGCGGCCGTTGACTACGTCGCCCGTCTCGGCGGCGGCACCGTTCACATCCTGCCCGGAACCTACCTGCTGCGCAACTCCGTCTTCCTGCGCTCGGGCGTGCGCCTGCTGGGAAGTGGCGCCGAGGTGGTGTTGCTCAAGGCTCCCTCGGTGAGTACGCGACTGTCCGCCGACTCCGACTGGTACGATCAGGAGATCACGCTCGCCGACGCTGCCGGCTTCGAGCTGGGCGACGGCGTCTGCCTGCGGGCGAAGAACCCCGACCACGGCGGCAGCGAGGTGCTCAAGCGGACCCTGGTGGCCCGCTCGGGCAAGCGTTTCCGGCTCGACCGTCCCCTGCGCCATAACTTCTGGCTGATCGGCGAGGCGACCGCCGCAACGCTCTTCCCGCTGCTGTGTGGTGACGAGATAGCCGATGTCGTGATCGAGAACCTTGTCCTGGATGGCAATCGCAAGAAGAACGACCACCTGGACGGCAACTACGGTGGCTGCATCTGGCTGCAGGACTGCAACCGGGTCACAGTCCGCGGCGTGACGGCCCGCAACAACAACGGCGACGGCATCAGCTGGCAGGTCTGCCACGATGTCCTGGTCGAGAAGTGCCACTGTCACGACAACGCCGACCTGGGACTGCATCCCGGCTCCGGCTCGCAGCGGCCGATCATCCGCGGCAACCGCCTGGAGCGAAACACCATCGGCCTGTTCTTCTGCTGGGGCGTCAAGAACGGGCTGGCGGAGAAGAACGTGATCGAAGACAGCAAGAATTACGGCATTTCCATCGGCCACCGCGACACCAACAACCTGGTCCGCGACAACGACGTTCGCAAGAGCGGCAAGGTGGGCGTCCTGTTCCGCCGCGAGCGGGGCAAGGCCTTCGCACCGCACCGCAATCGACTGGAGGGCAACCGCATCACCGACAGCGGGCCCGAGGATGGTGTCGCCATCGACGTCCAGGGCGAAACCGAGGAAGTCACGATCTGCCGAAACGACGTCCGCGAGACACGGGGCCGTGGCAAGCGCATCGGGGTTCGCCTGGGAAAGCAGACACGCGACATCCGGCTGGTCGACAATCAGTTCGAGGGCCTGGCGGTCGAGGTAGAACGCGGGCAATGATCCGCGTCAGGTGGTTGGGTGGTTAGGTGGTTGGGTGGTTCGGCGGGGCCGCGGCCCAACCACCTAACCACCTAACCACCTACTCAGCGGGCCCCCCGCCGGGTCAGACGCTCGCACGCCGTCCGGGCCTCGCCGGTCAACCACGCCCCGGACGCGCCACCTGCGAGCGACCGCAGCAGTTCCCGCGCCTCCGGCGTCCCGGCGTGTTCCAGCGCTGCCAGCGCCGCGCACCTCCAGTGGTGGCTTCTGCTCCAGTGCCCGGCGCAGCAGCGGCGTGGCAACGAGGCCCAGGCCCTTCAGCCGGACCAACGCCCGGGATCGGACTGCGAAGGACTTGTTGCCCAGGTCGTCGATCAGCCCGCGTAGCTCCCGCGCCTCGGCCTCAGTGGCGGGCTTGAGGTGGCGGCCCAGGAAGGGCACGGCCGCCGGGGCGTCCGCCAGCCGCCAGACTGCGGCCCACGCGCGGCCCGCATCCTCGCCAGCCAGGTCGGCCCACCACCCCGCCAGTTCCTTCTCGCCCGGCCGGGGCAGCCGCGCCCCGCCCAGGGCCAGGGGCAGGTCCCAGATCAGGGCCGTGCTGTCCCAGGCGGCCGACGCTAGCCGTCGCCCGCTCGCGCTGAAGGACAGCGAGCTGATCTCGCCGCGGTGGCCGCGGAACGTGTAGACCTCCTTGCCCGTCAGCACTTCCCAGACGTGAACAACCTCGCCGTCGGTGGACGCCAGCAGCCGGTCGTCCGGCGAGAAGTCCAGCAGCTCCCACGAACGGGACTCCAGGCCGGAATCGTCCCAGCGGCGCAGGACCTTGCCCGTCCTCGCCTCACACAGGACGATCCGCTCCGGCGTGCGCTCGCGCCAGAGGCCGCTGCCCTGCAGGACGCAGGCCGCCAGCGTGCCGCCGGGGGCGAAGGCCAACGACCGCCAGGCGACGCGCTCGTCGTCGGTCGGCATCCGGCCACCCACCGCCATGCTAAAGGCCTTGAGCGGCCCCGGCTGCATGCGCCAGGAGAACCGCTCCTTGCCGGTGCCAACATCGAGGCCGACCGTGTGCCGGCCGGCGACCAGCAGCGTCTTGCCGTCCGGGCTGAAGGCCAGTCGCCCGGGCCAGCCCGCCTTCGTGTCCGGGAAGGACCGCAGCGCCTTGCCGGTCCCGACGTCCCAGAGCCGGATCACGTTCTTCTTGCCGGGGTGCCAGGTGGCGAGCAGGGACGAGTCGGGTGAAAAAGCCCCGGTGACGTGGCCGGGCGTGCCGGGGAGCCGGAGGGTGTGGACCAGCCGCCCGGCGGCGACGTCCCAGAGGAGGATCTCCAGCCGCTTGTCGTCGCCAGCGAAACTGAGGGCGTAGCGCCCGTCGGGGGAGTGGCTGCGGCTGGGGTCGGCGTAGGGGTAGTACCGCAGCGCGATCGAGCGCAGGCGCCGCCCGGTCGCGCCGTCCCAGGCGCTGACCGACTCGTAGCCGACCGTAAAGACGCGGTCGCCGGCGGGCGACAGGAACACTGCCGCTGCCCAGGCGTGCCGGGCGTCATCGCTGGACAGGCGCTGCCCGGCCTTCAGGTCCCACAGGTGAAACTTGCCGCTGAGCCCGACCGCCAGCCGCACGCCGTCCGGGCTGACGGCGGCGGCCCGGGCGACGACTCCGGCCAGCTCGCGCACGCGCGTGCCGGTCTTCGCGTCCCAGGCGGTCAGTTCGCCGCCGTCGGGGCCGTTGCTCGATGCGACCAGCAGCTTGCCGTCCGGCGAGAACCGCACCGTCATGAACCAGCGCTTCGGCCGGGCCGTCAGCGTGTGTACCAGGGTTCCGTTGCCCAGGTCCCAGACGCGGACCTCGTCGCGGTCGAGCCAGCCGTCGATGGCGTGGTTGTGGTGCTGCAGCGTCGCCAGCCGGGAGCCGTCGGGCGAGGCGGCGAGGATCTCGGCCGGGGCACCGTGGTCGAACTGCCGGACGACCTTCCCCGTCCGTGCCTCGCGCATGGTGATGACCCGCTTTTTGTCCGACGTGACGAGCCGGTCGTTGCCCGCGAAGATCACCATGCGGACGGTGTCGCCGCCGTTAGGCAACCGCCAGAGCTCCTTTCCGGTGATGGCGTCGAAGACCTGGATGTTCTTGGGGGTGTGGATGGCGCACAGCCGTCCGTCGCGCGAGAGGGCGTTGCAGCGGAAGACGCTCCACTCGTTGCGGCGGACCGGGAGCTTCAGCACGCGCACCTCTTTCCCCCCGTCCAGGTCCCAGACGCGGACGGTGTCGTTGCCGTTCTCCTGGTTGAGGAGGGTCAGCGTCTTGCCGTCCGCGGACAGGACGGTCTGGTCGTCGGGCGAAAGCTCCCCCGTGGCGAAGCGCCGCAGTTCCTTGCCGGTGGCAGCGTCCCACAGGCGGATGAAGCCTCCCCCCTCGGACAGGACCGTCTTGCCATCGGGCGAGAAGTGGAGGGCGTTCAGGCCGTCGCCGTGGTTGAAGCGCACCGTCCCCAGGCGGGCGACGGCCCCCTCGGGGAGCGGATCGCCGTGCAGGTCCGTTCCCGGACGCCTCTCCTTCGCCGCTGGCTTGGCAACGGCAGGCTCGGGCGCCGCCGCCGGCGGTGCTGAGGTCGGCACGGCGCCGCCCGCCAGGGCCACGGCAACCAGGAACACGGCCGCCAACACGCGCACCTTGGCCGACGCCAACGCGGTCCACACGGCACGGGAAATGGGGGCGGCCGTGCCGCTCCGCGCTGCGACCCCCGCCGTCGCCAGTACCGTCCGCACGGTGGCGGCGGCCAGGGCCGGCGGCAGCGGCCCGGCCAGCGCCTGGCCGGTCAATAGCGTTCCCAGTGCCCCCGCCAGGCCGAGGCCACGGCGCTCTAGCCGGCGGCGAAGTTGCGCGCGGCCGCGCTGCAGCCGGCCCTTGACCGTGGCCGCGGTCCAGCCGAGCCGCCGGGCCGCCTCGTCCTGGGTCAGTCCTTCCAGGTAGCACAGCACCAGCGGCGCGCGGAAACGCTCGGGCAGTGCGCCCAACTCCGCGTGCAGGATCGCCCGCACCTCGCCCCAGGAAAGGTCGTCGGTGGGGAGCGGCGGGGCGTAAGCCCGCCGGTGCGTCTCACCGGCAGGCTGACGCCGCGCCGCACTGATCTCGATTGCCTGGCGGCGGGCCGCGGCCGCCTGCGCTTTGCGGGCCACGCGGTAGGCGACGCCATGCAACCAGCAGGCCAGGCCGTCCGGACGGCGGATCGAGCCGGCCTTGCGGGCCAGGATGAGGAACGCGCTCTGGAAGGCGTCCTCCGCGTCGTGGCGGCGTTGCAGCACGGCCTGGCAGACGCCGAGGACCATCGGCCCGTGCCGCTCGACGAGGGCCCGGAAGGCCGCCTCGTCGCGCCGCTCCAGGTAGCGCTGCAACAGGTCACTGTCGCGCGGCGCCGCCTCCCGGCAGGGGGCGAGACGGCGGATGTGGTCCAGGATAGGCTTGGCGTTGGCGGCAGTCATGGCTCGGTCCCCGCTGGATGATGATTCCATCCTAGTAGTGCCGTGACGGGGACGGAGCGGAACAGGAATTGCAGATTGCAGATTTCAGATTTGAGATTGCAGATTTGTTTGTCCAATCTGAAATCTGCGATCTGCAATCTGCAATTCGGCTGGCTCGTTTACTCCTGCTGCACCCAGTAACCAGGAGGGTTGCCGGCCTCCTGGAAACGGAGGAACGGCCGGCCGTCCCTGCCCACGCCCACTGTGGCGACAATGGTCGGGTTCCAGTCCCCCGCCACCATCCGCAGCCGGCCGGGGCCGACAAAGCGGAAACGGGCGGGCGTGCCATTCTCATTGACAAACACGTAATCCCTGCCCTCGCGATAGACCTCGCAAGTCCCGCCGTTGGAAGTATTGACATACGTCCCCGATAGATCGCCCGGGGGTGGGGGAGGAGGGAACCGCTGCGCCATGAGGGAATCGCCTGCGAGCAGCAGAACCGGGAACGCGAGGTAGATGATGCGGGAAAGCATTGGTTGTCCTCCATTTCGGCGGCGCCTTATCAAAAGGCGATCCGCCTCGGGTTGAGCTTGTTCGTGCAATCGACCGGGCGGCCTTTCGCACCAACCGGCCGCCCGCCCTCCCAAGGAGGTAACAATCTCAAGTGCAATCCTTGCGCCGATGGTGCCGGAACTCGCCGTGACAGCAGGGCAACAAGGTCCCGTTGTAGTCGAGAAGTGCGAGATCGACGTGAGCTACCGATGACGCGCCCAGGTCGCGCCAGGGACTGGGAGATGACGGGAGTCGGCCCCATTCCGCTGCCCTACAGCATGGGAAGCTCACGGGGGCAGGGGCCGCGCGGGAAGGCCTCGTCGACCCGGGCCAGTTCGGCTTCCGTCAGCTGGAGGTCTCCGGCCCCCGCGTTCTCGGCAGCGTGCTCGGGATTGGAGGCCTTGGGGATCGTGAAGAGCGAGCGCCGCCGCATCAGGAACCGCAGCGCGACCTGGCGAGGGGTCGCGTCGTGCGCGGCGGCGATCTCCTGCAACACGCCGCCGCCCTTCGTGCGCGAGCCTGGAAAGTCCCCGTGCCCGAACGGACTGTAGGCGACCACGGCGACTCCGTGCTCCTCGCACCAGGGGATCACCGCGTGCTCGATCGCCCGCTCTTGCAAATGGTAGAGGACCTGGTTGCAGACGAGGCGGCCTTCGCCGGCGATCTCCCAGGCCTCCTCGAGGTCGGGCACGTCGAAGTTGCTCACCCCCCAGGAGAGGATCTTCCCCTCGCGCTGGAGCTGCTCGAAGGCCGCGATCGTGTCCTCCAGTGGGTGCGCGCCCCGCCAGTGCAAGAGGTAGCAGTCCAGCCAGTCGGTGCCGAGGCGAGTGAGGGACCGCTCACAGGCCGCCACCGTCCCGCTCCGCGAGGCATTGTGGGGAAGGACCTTGGAGACCAGGAAGACCTCGTCGCGTCGCCCGGCGATCCCCGCGCCGACCATTTCCTCCGTGGTGCCCGACCCGTACATTTCCGCGGTGTCGATATGGGTCATGCCGCGATCAAGTCCCCGCCGCAGAGCGGTGATCGCTTCTTGGCGATCACCGCTCTCGCTGTCCCAGGTCCCTTGACCGATCACCGCGACCCCACGCTGGGTGGGACCGAACGGTCGCCGTTCCATGCCTGGCCTCCTTCCTCGGACTCGCTCTTGGATACGTTCCTGCTCCTCACCGCATCTGCCTCCCATGCAGGACAAAGCGCAGACCTCGCAGCTCGAGGTTATACGGGTCGCACAGCAGGACGCGGACGTGCTCATCCGTCATGCTTCTTCCTTCAACCTCGCGCGGAGGGCGTTGCGCGCGATGCGCGTGATGAGGATCGTGACAGCGACGGTCGCGAGCAGGCCGACGAACAGGAAGAGGGTCTGCTCCAGGTTCTCGCCGGCCCGGCCCTCGAACAGGGCGACGATCAGTTCCACGATCCCCTTCGCACCGCGCCCCAGGTAGACATACATCACCGTTCCCGGCAGCATGCCGACCCAGCTGGCGAGGAAGTAGTCGCGGAACGAGACCCGTGTCAGGGAG
This sequence comes from Planctomycetota bacterium, assembly GCA_016177925.1. GTDB lineage: Bacteria > Planctomycetota > Planctomycetia > Gemmatales > Gemmataceae > JACOUH01. The sequence continues at coordinate 14,414 of JACOUH010000368.1, forward strand.
TAAGCGTAGTTCAAAAGCGTGTAGGGAAAGACGGGGGACAACCGCGTCAAGAGGACGATGCGGAACCCGTTGGCGGCGACGGCACGGTCAAGCGCCTGGAAACGAGGCGAAGCGGCGAACTTCTCCTCGACCCAGCGGCGGGCAAGCGTGCGGCCGGCCAGGAAGACGACGCACGCCGCCAGCGTGCTGCCGAGCGAGACGGCGATGGTCCCCTCGACGATGCCGAACAGGCCGCCCGCGCCGAGCGTCAACAGGGAGGCAGGAAAGAGGAACAATGCGGCCGGGGTGTACGCCAGCGCCAGGATCACCAGCGCCAGCGCCTTGTTGTCTCCCTCGCCCGCCCAGTCCTGGAAAAGCTCCTGCCAGCGGCGGACGGGGACGAAGAGCGACACCAGGACGACGGCGACCACCAACCCGAGCAGACCCAGCAGGCGGAAGGTGGATTTGCGCATGGGTCAGGTGGTGTACTCCGCGTTGAGGCGGACGTACTCGTGACCGAGGTCGCACGTCCAGAGCGTGCAGCGGCCCGGACCGAGCGTGAAGCGGAGGCGCAAGTGTACGTCGCGGTTGTTCTTCAGGTACGCCGACGCAGTGTCGGCGTCGAACGGCTGCGGGGTGCCGGCGTGGTAGAGCAGCAGGTCGCCCAGCCACAGCGACAGGTGCTCTTCCTCGAAGAGGACGCCGGCGTAACCTGCCGCGCTGACGATACGGCCCCAGTTGGGATCGGCGCCGTAGATAGCCGTCTTGACCAGTGGGCTGTCCGCGACGGCTCGGGCGACCAGCGCCGCCTCGTGGTCGTCGCGCAGTCCCTCGACGTCAAGGGTGACGAGGTGATGCGCTCCCTCCGCGTCAGCAGCGATGGCCCGTGCCAACTCGGCACAGACCTCTGTCGCCGCCGACGTGAAGCGAGCCAGCCCTTCGCCCTCCAGCCGCCGGCCCGCTCCGTTGGCCAGGAACAGCAGTGTGTCATTGGTGCTGGTGTGTCCCTCGACGCGGACACAGTTGAACGTCTGGGCGGCGGCGCGGCGGGCGATCGTGTGCAGGTCCTCCGGGGCGACGGCAGCATCGGCGCAGACGAAGGCGAGCATGGTCGCCATGTTCGGCCCGATCATCGCCGCGCCTTTGGCGAAGCCGGTCAGCCGCACATCGGCTCTCGACAGAGAGACGGTCCGCGTCGCCACCTTGATGCGCGTGTCCGTCGTCAGGATGGCGTGGGCCGCATCGTTGAGTGCCTGCGGCGAGTCGGCCAGCTGGCGCACCGCCGAACGGATGCCTCCCTCGACCGCCGGCATGGGAAGATGCCGGCCGATGACGCCGGTCGAGCAGACGAGCACCTGTTCCGCGGCACAGTCGAGCACCTCGGCGCCGACGGTCGCCATGCGGCGGGCATCGTCGAGGCCGCGCTGCCCCGTGCAAGCGTTGGCATTCCCCGAACAGACAACCACTCCGCGAGCATCGGGACGCGGCAGCCGTTCCTGGCAGACGCGCACGGGAGCGGCGCGGACGCGGTTCTGCGTGAAGACGCCGGCCGCCGCCGCGGGACGGTCACTGACGAGCAGCGCCAGGTCGAGGCGGTCGCGATCAGGCCGCACACCGCAGTGGACGCCGGCAAAGCGAAAATTCCGCGCCAGGTGCCAGTCGAGCATGTCAGCGCCCTTCAGAGTTTGGCGAGCGGGGGGTGTGAACCCCCCGGTACGTCGTTGTACCGGGCCCCGGTACGTCGTTGTACCGGGGGGTTCACACCCCCCGCTCGCCGCTCAGCCACCCTGGCTGCCACGCAGGACGTACAGGATCACGGCCTTGCCCAGCTTTACGGCGCTCTCGTAGTCGTGGCCCAGACAGTCCGTCGACTGGTGCTTCTCCAGCGCACAGCCGATGTCGTACTTGCTGTAGATCACCACCCAGCGGCCGTTGATCTTGATGCCCTCCAGGGGCGGCGGGCCGGAGCGAAAGTCTTTGCTCGGCGTGCCATCCTTCTCCTCACGACGGTACTTCACCTCGCGCAGCAACTCGCCGTTGACCTCGCGGCTGTACAACCCGTTCTTGCCCTGGTTCTCCTTCACCTTGATCGACTCCATCTCCTTGTCCGGCCACATCGTCTTGACGAGCTGGCGGAAGGATTTGTCGAACGCCTTCGAGCCGCAGGCGGCGTCGGCGAACAGCGTGCCGCGGTTCTCCAGCGTGAACTTCAGGTTCTCCAGGTCCTCCGCACTGCGCACACGGAACTCGTTGCGGTCGTGCATGTAGAAGAACTTCCACTGCAGCACATCCTCGTCGGTCAGCGTCAGTTTCCGCTGCGCTTGGTGGACCTGCAGCCTTAGCTTGCCGACCTCGGCCATCAAGTTGGGGATCGCCTTGGGCGCCAGCGGCTGCGCCCCCTGGCTCGTGACGAGCTGGACGACCTGGAGGAAGTGTTTCGGCGGCCTCTCCCCAGTGCTCTTGCGGACAATTTCGACCTCTGTCAACCGCGGCTTGGGCAGCTCCATACCGGTGGCGTAAGCGATGATGTTCGCTGCCAGGTGGAAGGCCTTCTTCCCCTTTTCGGAGGTGGTGTCGTTGTTCTCCCAGTAGCCGGCCAGTGCCTTGGGGCTGTAGATCACCACCGTCTTGCAGCCCTGCTGAATGCCCTCCAACTCTGGGAAGTCGCGCCACTCGGAGCGGAACTTGCCCGAGGCGTTCCAGACCGGGTGATTCTTTGGCAGCAGCCCCAGGTCGGAGCCGGTCACCTTCTTGATGACCTGCCGGAACTTCCGGTCGAACTCTTTCTCGTTGCAGCACGCCTCGGCAAAGAGGAAGCCGCCGTTGTTCAGGTAGGCCCGCAGCATCCCCTCGTCCTTGTTGTTGAGGATGTCCGTCAGCGTGTGGCCGTTGATGTAGACGATCGGCGTCTGCAACAGCTCCTCGGCCAGCTTCTCGGCGTCGCGGCCCTGCACCTCGCGCGGGTCAAAGACCTGCCAGCCGAGCGGCTTCTGCTCGAACAGCTCGCGCCGGGCGAAGCCGACGACATGGCGGACATCACTGCGCTTGCGGTTCCACTCCTCGATCCTGCCTGGGGCGCGGATATCGCCCCAGGCCAGCTTCGAGATCAGCACCGGGGTACGGCCCTTGGACAAAAACAGCAGCGACAGGCTGGTGGAAACCGACGGCCAGTGATCGAAGCCCTGGTTGTGGCCGCTCCACGAGCCGTTCTCCTGCTGGATGCTGACCAGGTATTCGCAGCCGACGCGATACCAGTCATGCTCGCCGAAGAAGCGTCGCCCCGTCAGCCGGCCGGCGCGCTCGATGCCGTACAGGCAGTAGAACGGGTGGATGAAGGATCGTCCCGCCTTGCTGATATCGTCGGGGTACTTGTTGCCGATCCAGGTCAGGGCACGGCCGACGGTCGCGGCGTCGTCGTACTTGCCGCAGCGAGGGTCGACGCCCTTGTCGTCCAGCTTGCGTTTCTCCGCGATGTCCTCGCCGGTGATGAGCAAGTTGCACAGGCCGGCGGTGGTCATGGTCAGCGAGGGCGTCTGGCCGCGGTAGCCCCACTGGCCCTCCCTAGTGCTGTTATAGAGATCGTACATCTCGCGGAGCATCTCGCGGTCGACCTCGAAGCCGGCGAGGCGGGCCTCATGGACGCCGAGCAGGACGTACTGGTTGATGGAGTGGTCGGGGGAGCGGTAGCTGCTGTCGTAGCCCCAGCCGCCCTTGACGTGCGTCCTAGCGATCCAGTTGAGGTTGCGGCGGATGAGCTGGCGATCCTGCTTCTGGCCGGCGAGGCAGAAGGCCATCGTCGACAGGCCGACCGTGTACGACTGGGACGGCTCCAGCCCGCGCAGATACTTCAGGCAGCGCTGGATGACCGGGTCGTCCGGGGGCACGCCGGCGTTGAGCAGGGCAACGACGGCCAGGGCGGTGACGCCACCGGGACGGGCCTTGTTGAGCGGAACAGCGGTGGACTCGAAGTCGCCGCGATCGTTCTCCAGCTCGCGCAGATAGCGGACGCCATTGTCGATGGCCGCCTTGACGCGGTTGACCAGCGGCTCCTCCTCAGCGACGGCCCGACCCGCGCGCGCGGGTGCCCCGGCGGTGACAAGAGCGAGCAGCAGAGCCAACCCGGCGGTGTGGCGGGTTGTCATGGACGACACCTCCAGAAAAGGTGCGAGAGGGGCGGTGCGGCGGGTCGCCTGCGATGCGGCCCCCGCGTTTCTCTATTGTCTTCGCCCGTGCGGGCCGTGCCAAGAGCCAAAGTTTTGGCGAGCGGGGGGTCTTGTGTAACCCCCGGTACGACTTTACCGGGGGGTTCACACCCCCCGCTCGCCAAAAGCGGGAGGGGCGTCCGTTAGTTCGTGATGCCCTTGGTGATGCCGATGAAGACGTGTTCGAGGTTGACCTCCTCTTCCTTGAGCATCCGCAGCGCAAAACCGCTCGTGACGAGGCTCGTCGCGATCGAGCTGCCGTCGGAAACGCCATCCTCGAGCGTCACGCGCAGGACGTGCGTCTCGGTGTTCAGCTCGACCTTGTGGACGTCGGGGTGGGCCTCGAGGTGGTCGCGGGCCCGGCTCGTCGCGTCACTTTCGACAGCCACCTGCAACACGGTGTGTTGCTGCACCTGGCGGATCGCCGTCTTGACGTCGCCGTCGAAAATCAACACGCCGCGCTCGATGATGCCGATCTTGTTGCAGATGTCCGCCAGCTCCGGCAGGATGTGGCTGGACACCAGGATCGTCTTGCCCATGTCGCGCAGCTCTTTCAGCAGGTTGCGCAGCTCGATGCGGGCGCGCGGGTCGAGGCCGCTAGCCGGTTCGTCGAGCAGCAGTACCTGCGGCTCGTGCAAGAGCACGCGGGCCAGCCCTAGCCGTTGCGTCATGCCGCGCGACAGGCTCGTCACCAGGGCGTCGCGCTTGTAGCCGAGGTCGACCAACTCCAGCACCTGCTCGCATTTCTGCCGTCGCTCCGGGCCCTTGATGCGGTAGGCGGCGGCGAAGAATTCGAGATATTCAATCACCTTCATGTCGTCGTAGACGCCGAAGAAGTCGGGCATGAAGCCGATCGCCCGGCGGATTTCCTTGGCGTTGTTGTAGATCGAATAACCGCACACCGTCGCCTCGCCCCAGGTCGGCTGTAGCAGCGTGGCGAGGATGCGCATGGTGGTCGTCTTGCCGGCGCCGTTGGGCCCGATGAACCCATAAACGTCGCCCCGGTCCAGCTTCAGGGTCAGCCGGTTCAGAGCGTACAGGTCGCCGTACATCTTGGTCAAGTCGCGCGTCTCGATCATGAATCACTCACAAGCAGAGTTGGCCACAGATGAACACAGATCAACACAGATGAGAAGGAGAGGGAAAGAAAGGTCGGCCCTCGGAGCCGACGGCGTTCGGTTTCCTCCATTCAATTTTTCTGCCTCTTATCCGTGTTCATCTGTGTTCATCTGTGGCTATTTCTTCTCTTCTTCCGGGTCGCGGGGGATGGGGACGTAGATCCTCACATAGGTTTCCTGGGACATCACGCCCTCCAGTTCGGGGCGCTCGCCGCCGGGAAGGGCGCCCAGCCACAGGTGCGTCGCTGAGATGCCGTTGCGGTCGACTACCTCGGCCACGCCCACCGGAACGACGGCGCGACCGACAATGATCGCCTCGTCGAGGTACTGCTTGCTTGCAATCCGGCCGATCCCTTTCAGGCCACGCAGGCGCCAGCCCTGGTCGAGTAAGCGTAGACCGCTGTTGGCCAGGTGGCTGTACGGCCCGCCCTCGAGCCCGTGGAACAGGACCGTCTTCATCAGCGACATCGGCGGTGTCACCTCCGCGGCGCGCGGCCTGCCCTCCGCCGTGCCGCGGGCAGATCGGCCGAATAGCTCGTTCATCCACGGCACGGGGCTGCCCTGGGCGGTGCGCGGGATGTCGTGAACATCGACGCGGTAGGATCCACCCGCCGGCAACTCCTCCAGGGCATACCAGTTGCCGTTGTAAAACAGCGACACCTCCCGCAACGCCACCGGCAGGCGGCTCTGAAGGCGGCCGACCAGACGCAGGCCGTCCCGCGACAGGCCGAAGTCCTCCACCGCGACGGGGGTGTTTCGGCCGACACCAGCCCGCCAGGTCGCCGTGAACGAGCGCGACGCCCACACGGGCACCGCCACGTTCTTCAGTCCCGCTCCGTCCTTGGCATAGACGTAGGGCCGGCGGAAGACCGGCTGCGAGCCGGGACGGTCGATGCCGCCGGCACTGCTGTCGGGCGGGCTCAGCGTCGTCACCATCACCGAGGAATCGCTGGCCGGCCGCGGCACCCACGTCGGCGCGGCCTCGACGCCGATCGTGTAACACTCGACGCGCGGACTGAACAGCGCGAACCAGGTTGTCCCCTGCACTTCCCCCGCGCGCAGGTCGATGTCGACGACGTCGATCTTGTTGATCCGCAGTTCGCCACCCTTCAGGCCGTGAGCGGTCCAGAAGGCCGCGAGGCTCGCTACCAACACCACGACGGGAAAGCTCACCCAGGTCAGCTCGAGGCGCTTGACGACCTTCTTGAGAAAGAGATAGTCGAGCGGTCCGATGAGGAGGATGTAGAGCAGCATGAAGAACGCGACCCAGCCGAACGAGACAGCCGGCACCCTGTCGAAGTTCTCCAGGCCGCGCTGCAACAGCGTGCCCAGTTCCTCGGGCCGCTCTCCGGTTTCCTGGCCGCGGCCGCGCGTCGCCTGGCGCGGGCCCAGCTCGGCATGGACCACCTCCCAGAAGCGGCCGCGGCCCTTCCAGGCGGCGAAGGTCGGCGCGTCGAGGTCGAAGGCGACCAGCAGCACGCGGCCCAAGCCGCACGCTGCCAGCGACACGACGGGCCACGACTCCTCCCCCACCCGGTCGCTCACCAGTGCGACGGCCGCGTCCGCCAGCCGGAAGCGCGCGACGTCGGCCCCCTGCTCGCCGGGGAACGGGTCGTTGCTGACTCCGACCCACTCCTGCAACTCCTGAAGCCCGCGACTCCGCTCGACCCGTGGTTGCCCGACCTGGAGTTCCCAGCGGCGCAGCAGCTCAGCCGCGTCCCGGGCGTTCTTGCCGAGGTCGACGACCAGCCGCCCGCCGCGCCGCACCCACTCGCCCAGGGCCGCCCCCTGTACCGCCCACCTGGAGTCGAGCAACCGACCGGCCATCCCGCTGCCCGTTGACAGCACGACCACGTCGACACCGGCGTAGCCGAACCAGCGATCCGGCAACTCGTCCGGCTTGTCGACGACCACGATGCCGCGCTCGGCGAGGGCCTCATCCTGCTCCCCCGTCTCCTGTCCTCCCTTTCGCGCGGGGACGAGAGCGTTGCGCAGTCTCGCCGGACGCCCGCCGATGGCGAGATAGAGGACCTCTTCCGGACGCAACGTCTCGTTGAAGCCAGGGGCCTTTTCGAGGGCGTGGAGCGTCGCCGCCCCCTTCTTGCGGACGATCGCTTTCAGACTGGCGGTGCGGTTGCCGGGACGATAGTAGGTCCGGACGGTGGACGAGTTCCCCGCGGCGACGGCCGGCACGCTCACGACATACTGCCCCAGGACGTCGTCGCTGTCCGCGGTTTCGACGGCGAGTTCGTACTCGCCAGCGGCGAGGGCTCCCCTGGCGCGCAGGTCGACATGGACAGGACACCAGCTGCCGGGCCGGCAGCGGCGCCCGTCTTGGGCCGGAAAGCCGATGCGGATGTCTTCGATCTCGATGGGGCGGTTTTCCTCGCCGCGGAGCGTGGCGGGCCCGGTCAGCGCCGCCAGGCAAGCGAAGACGAGGGCCAGCGGCGCCCTGGTCGCGGTCATCGTTCGCGGTCCTCGTCAGGGTTTCTCGGCCTGGTCGCAGACACAGGGGGAGAGGCGGCAGCCGGGACAGCCGCCGCCGTACTTGGCCCGCACGGCCGACTCGAGGTCGACGCCGGCGAGGTTGGCCAGCGTCGCCAGCCACGCCAGCACGTCGGCGAACTCGGCGACGCGCTCCTCGTGGGTGCCGCCACGCAGGGCCGCCGACAGCTCGCCGACCTCCTCCATGAACCACATGAAGGTGCCCTCGACCCCGCGACGGCTGTCCTTGGCGCCGTACAGGTCGCGGATGAGCTGCTGGAACTGCGGCAACGTAATCTGCATGCAGCCTCCGCCGTCCCGAATCGCCAAACGAGCCCGACACGCTGCTTAGCCCGACGCGCCAGCGAGGAAAAGAAAAAACCTCGCTTGCGCGTCGGGCTAAGGGGTCCTCGCTGGCGCGTCGGGCTAATCCCTCATTTTTCCAGTAACTTCTTCACGCGCGCCAGCTCGTCGACCTTCTTCTGCTCTTCGAGCGCCTTGTACAGCGATTCGCGAACCTCTTTATCCGTGATGTCGATCTCCAGCGCCGTCCGGGCGTACCGCTCCGCCTCGGCGTGCTTGCCCGCCCCTGCCAGCAGCCGGGCCAGCCGCTTGCGCGACTCCAGGTCGTCGGCGTCAGCCTTGACCAGGTCCTTCAGCACGACGGTCTGCTTCTCGCGATCCTCGAGACGAGCGTAGACACGGGCCAGGAGTGTCAGCCACTCACTGTCATACGGTTCTGCCTTGCGTCCGAGTTCAAACATTTCCGCCGCCGTCTTCATCTCGCCGGCGTCATAGTACATCTTTCCCAGCGCCCGCACGACCTTCGCGTCGGGGTTCTTCAAATCGACCGCCGCCTCCAGCAGCGCGCGAGCCCGGTCGGCGTCGCCGCCAAGGATCGCCAGCCGCGCCATCACGTACGACGCTCGCGGGTGATTCTTCTTCTCCTGCAGCACGCGCTCGGCGAGTTTGCGGGCCGTGACGCGATCGGAGCGCAGGTTCGCCTCGGCCAGCCGCGCCGCCACGTCGAGGTCGTTGGGGTCCTTGTCGTGTGCCGCCTTCAATTCCTTGAAGTTCATCGGCCGCTCGCCCGACCGTCCACCCAGCGACTTGACCACTCCTTCCAGGTGATCGCGATAGCCCTTCTCGAAGACCACCTTGTCCACCTTGCAGACCTTCTTGATCGCCTCCGTTGTGCTGAGCCCGTCGCGGTAGGCGTCCAGCATGGCGCCGACCGCCTTCTTGCCGTAGGTCTTCGTCAGGTACTCGACGTAGAGTTGGCTCTGGCAGTAGGCCATGCTCCAGTCGAGCAGGTCGCGCGGGCGGACGAAGCCAAGGTCGATGTTGTCGAGCGTCATCAGCTTGCCGGCCGGCTCGCGGCTGAGCAGCAACTGGTTCCATGTCTGCGGCCGATCGAAGCCCTCGTAGCTGACCGCCAGGCCCTCCGTGAACCAGTGGGGCACCAGGAAATTGGTCTGATCGAGGTTGAAGATGTGAACGAGTTCGTGGCGCAGTACGCGGGCCCAGTTAAACGGCTTGCCGAGGCCCTTGCCCTTGGGGGAGACCATCGCCACCATGCGGCCCGTGCAGGCACCGATGGTGTGCAGGTCGGGCAGGGCGACGGTCCGGCCGCTGAACATCTGGTGGTTGTTGAAGACCTCGATAAGGATACGACCCTGGGGCCGATGATTGAACTTCTCCGCCAGTTCGGCATAAACCTTCTCGAGATAGTCCCCCATGTAGCGAGCCAGGGCGGCGTCGCGTTTCGGATCGTAGCGAAGAGTGAAATGGTCGGTCTGGAGTGTCTCATACTTCTGGAGGTGCTCGAGCACGAGGCGCATGTTCGAGACGCGGACATTGAACGGGTCGGCCTTGAAGGCATCGTCGAGCAGCTTCTCCGCCTCCTTCTCGCGGCCCAGGCGCATGCAGAGCATGCCGAGATTGGCCGTCGCCTGGTGGAGGACGGGACGCAGTTCGCGCGCCTTCTTGAAGTGCTTCTCGGCCTCGCTAAAGTGGCGGCGGTCCTCGAGGCGCTCGGCAAGGACCAGGTGCAGCAGGCCCGGCGTCGGGTCGAACTTGCCGACTTGCTTGAGCAGGGCGTCGAGGTCGCCGTTCTTCTTTTGCAACCACAGACAGGCGGCGACGCGGCCCAGCGTCTGCTCGTCGCGCGGATTGACCTTGCGGGCGGCGTCCAGTTCCTTCATGGCCTTGTCGAACTGGCCGCTCGCAAGATAGACGTCGCCACGCAGGCGCAGGGCTTCGGGCAGGTTGGGATTGATCTTGAGCGCCCCCTCGGCGAAGCGCTCGGCGGCGGTGAACTCCATGCGTTGCAGATGGGCGACGCCCTTGCCGACCAACGCCTCGGCGGCGTTGGGGTTGATGGTCAGGGCCTTGTCGAGGGCATCGATGCCCTCGCGGCGGTTGTACTTCTCCAACAGGAGCATGCCGGCCTGGTACTCGGCGGGCCAAAAATTTTTGTCTCCCTTGTCGCCCTTGAGGATGTCGCCGTAGATGTCCTGGACGATCGCCTCGAACTCGTTGGCGAGACGGTTCCAGCGGGCGTTTTCGCTGGAGGCCAGGCCGACGATCAGCAACGTTTCAGGGTCCTTGATCTCCTTTTCAGTGTCGACGCGGTCGCTGTAGGTGGTGACGAACCACTTGAACTCGGCATCGGCTTTCTTGACGTCGCCCCGGTCGCGCCAGACCTGGGCCCGCACCCAGCGGGCGAGGAACTGTTCCTTGTCCACCTTCAGCGCGGCCTCGGCGGCGTTCTCCGCGTCCTCCCAGCGACCACGCAGGTAGAGCAATTCCGCCCGGCGGGCGAGAAGCCGCGGCTCGCGCGCCCGGTCCTTCAGTAGCGTGTCGATGACCTCGAGCGATTTGTCGTACTCGCCTTCGCTCTCCAGGCAGCGGCTGACGCCAAGGGTGGCCTCGACGCGCGACTTGTCGTTGCCGGTGAGTTCCTTGTAGAGATCAAGGGCCTCGGCGTAATTGCCCTTGAGCCAGCGCAGCCGCGCCTCCTGGAGGGTCGGCTCCTTGGCGGCAAGTCCGGCGGCGCAGAAGAAGAGAAGGCAGGCACTCAGCGAGGCTCTCATGATGATGTCCCCAGCGAGCGGCGGGGCGTGAGCCCGCCGGTGTACTCGATCTCCGTTCAAGGTAGTGGCGAGCCGGGGAAAACGCAAGGAAGCCGCCGAAACCTGCTCGGGGAGCGCCACGGCCAGCGCTTTGCGGATCCGTGGGAGTTCGTCCAGTTCGCGGAGGAGCGGCGCCTCGGCCTCGACTTCACCACCCCGCCGTCGCGGCCCGACCTCGCTCCACGCCGGCTCGACCGAAACCCTGAAGTGTCAACCGCTCTTGTTGACGAGCGGAGCGGATCACCCTTCTGACCTGTGCAACCCGTGGCAAAATTCCACCCGCTTGCATTTCCCTGCCTGCTGGGCAGTATCGCAGGGCCGGCTACCGAGGCCCCGGGACACCCGCGCCTACCTTGCTGGACAAACGGAACGCGGTACGATGCGGGAAAGGAGCCCGTAGGAGTATCGCACTGTCCAGGAATGACGGCGGGAGGTCGAGCGCGCGGGCCCCGCACCGGTCCGCCTGGGCTGCTCTCCCCTGGGAATCGGCCCGGCAGAGGGGGTGTACAATGGAGGAGGTGCGGGCCGGGCATCCGCCACCCCGGACGAGGGAGACCTCACGCCAGGCCGCAACCACGCCAAGAAAGAAGGAGGAATGAACCATGCCGCGAAGGACGAAAACCAAACCGGCCCCGGTCCCGCAATCCGAACCGGCATCAGCCGGCGTGAATGGTCCTTTCGGTGAGGTTCTGACGCTGGCCGAGGCCGCCGCGTTTCTGCGCTTCCCGGAAGCGGATGTGTTGCGGCTCGTCGACGAGCAAGGGCTGCCGGCCCGGCGGCTCGCCAATGAATGGCGATTTCTCAAGGCGGGCATCCAGCATTGGCTCAGCATCGGATCGCCGAAACCACGATCCAGCAAGGAAGCCTTGCTCGCCCTGGCCGGAAAATACAAGGATGATCCGGACCTGGAGTCGATCCTCCAGGAGGCCATGCGCCGTCGCGGCCGCCCGATGGCTGAGGAGGAGTGATGTTCGTCCTTGACACGGACACCTTGACGTTTCTCCTTCGCGGCCAAGAGCGGGTGACGCAACGGACCCGGGCGGCTCCCCAGGACGTTGTCATCACCGTCATCTCGCGGATCGAGACGCTGTTGGGGCGGTTTGCCTCGATCCTCAAGGCGGAGGATGGCGAGCGGCTGCTCCTGGCGCAGCAGCGGCTCGTCGAGAGCGAGCGCGATCTGGGAGGGTTGACGCTTCTGCCGGTTGATGCCGCCGCGGCCGCCGCGTTCGACCGGCTCCGGCAGAACAAGAAACTGAAGAAGATCGGCCGCGGCGACCTGCTGATCGCTGCCATCACCCTGGCGAACGCTGCCACGCTGGTTACCCGCAATCTGAAAGACTTCCGCCAGGTGCCAAGCTTGCCGGTCGAGAACTGGGTCGACTGAGAGTCTGTTCCAAACCCCTCGCTCCTTGGGGGAAAGGGGCAAGAATGTGGTGGAAACCAGGTGTCCGCCACTGCCGCTCTCGCCCGGGAACGCTCACCTGTTGTTGAAGCGGACGCCGGGCATCGACCGGATGGTGATGCGCGGATATACTGCTGATGAGGGATCTTTTCCGACGAGCGATTCCGACGATCGTGCCCGGCGGCCGTTTCCCCTCTTCCGGTCGATCGCTGACGAGCTGCCCATGACGCTCGACGAACTGGACAAACTCATTCGCGAGGCCCGAAGTCCGCAGGAACTGTTTGGCGACGATCTCGCCGCTGCCCTGCGACGCTTCCGCGCTGTCTGCCACCCCGACCGGAATCCGGGCGACCCGCGCGCCGAGCGGCTCTACAAGGACCTGCACCTCCTGGCCGAGCAGGCCCGCCGGCCGCCGGTCACGATCGCGTCCCCGAAGGGGCGAGACTACACGCTGCTCCGTCGCCTCGCCGCGGGCGAGGTGGCCGACGTCCACCTGGCCACCGCGGGGGGCAACGACTACGTGCTGAAGATTTCGCGCCGCCGGGGTGGCGCGTCCCTGCTCGACACCGAGCGGGCGGCCCTGGTCGCGCTGCTCACTGCAGCGGGCAATGTCCACTACGCGAAGTATTTCCCAACGCTTGCCGAGTCATTCCTGAGCAGCGACGCCAGCGGCAAGCGTGTCAACGTCTTCACCCGGCACCCCGGGCTGTACACTGCGGAGGAGGTCCGGCAGCGGTACGAGACGGGGCTCGATGGTCGACACCTGGCCTGGTTCTTCAAGCGCCTGCTGACCGCACTCGGCTTCGCCCACCGCTGCGGATGGATTCACGGAGCGGTTCTGCCGTCGCACACGCTGATCCAGCCCGAAGAGCACGGGGTCGTCCTCGTTGGCTGGGGCCACGCCACCCCACTCGGTGAGCACGTCCGAACGCTCTCCGCCCCGTATCGAGCCTGGTATCCGCCGGAAGTCCTCGAAAGAAAGCCGGCGGGCGCGTTCACCGATATCTTCCTGGCGGCGAAGTGTGTCGTCTATCTGGCGGGCGGTGACCCGGCGTCGGGCCGCATGCCGGACACTGTGCCGCCGGAGATGCAGCGCTTCGTCCGCTCCTGTCTGCTAGAAGGACCACGGATGCGGCCCGATAACGCCTGGGAACTTCTCGACGAATTTGATGAGCTGCTGCACGCCCTGTACGGGCCTCCGAAATTCTTTCACCTCAGCATGTCTTAGGAGGGTCAGTCATGGGAGGAACGCGTTGGTCCGACGACCACTACCGCGAGCGAGCGAAAGTCCGAGCCGAAACCGGCAGGACTGCCTTCGAGTATGACGCCGCCCTGCGCGCGCAGCCGGAGGCCGAGCGCAAGGTCCACGACAAGATGAATCCGCTCGGCGTCCAGGTCCGCGAGAGCCGCGACTCGGAGGCCCATCCGACCTCGCACGCGGTCGGTGTGCTGTTCGACGTCACCGGCTCCATGAAGTCGGTGCCGAAGGTGCTCCAGGCCAACCTGCCCAAACTGATGGGACTGCTCATCCGCAAGGGCTACCTGGAACATCCGCAGATCCTGATCGGTGCCATCGGTGATGCCACCTGTGACAAGGCACCGCTGCAAGTCGGGCAGTTCGAGTCGGGCATCGAGATCGAGGACGACCTCGGCAAGCTCTTCCTCGAGGGCGGCGGCGGTGCTCACATCACCGAGTCGTATGAGCTGGCGATGTACTTCATGGCTCGCCACACGTCGATCGACTGTCTCGAGAAGCGCAACAAGCGTGGCTACCTGTTCATCATCGGCGACGAGATGCCGTACCGGGCCGTCAAGCGCGCCGAGGTTCAGCGCGTCATCGGCGATGCGCCGCAGGCCGACATCCCGGTGGAGGACATCATCGCCGAGCTGGAAAAACGCTTCGACGTCTACTACGTCATTCCGAAGCTGACGCACCACTGGGACAACGAGGCGGTTCATTCGCGCTGGGTCGAGCTGCTCGGCCAGAACGTCCTGCGTCTGGAGGACCCCGCGGGCATCTGCGAGTTGATCGCCTCGACGGTCGGCATCGCGGAGGGCCGCCTCGACCTGGCGAACCTGGAGAGTGACCTGAAGGAAGCCGGCTCGACGGCGACGGTCGTACGAGCCGTCAGCCATGCCCTCGACCGCGTCGCCGCGGGCCGGCCCAAGGGCACCTCGCTCGTCCCCGACCCTGACGACCTGGGGGCGTGAGGGCACTCGCCAACCGGCGAGCGGGGGGTGTGAACCCCCCGGTCCGTCGACGGACCGGGGGGTTCACACCCCCCGCTCGCCTCTCTGTGGGGAGGGCTCCGCCCATGTGGGACGAGGAAGTCTGGCGGACAATGTGGCATAACATCGTCCTGTTCCTGCCGCGCCTCGGCACGGGCTTGCTCATCTTCGTGCTGTTCTGGCTGGCGGCGAAGGCCCTTCAGCGCGGCGTCGAGCGGCTGATCCGTGTGCCGCGCTTCGACCCGAGCCTGACGCGCTACCTCGGCAGTGCCGCTCGCATCGCTCTGCTGCTGTTCGGGACCGTCACCGCCCTGGGCACGATGGGCGTCGACGTGTCGGCGCTGGTGGCGGGGCTCGGACTGACCGGCTTTGCCCTCGGCTTCGCGCTGAAGGACATCGTCTCCAACGCCCTGTCCGGCATCCTGGTACTGGCCTATCGGCCCTTCCGTATCCTCGACAGCATCAAGGTCACCGACCTGGAGGGCACGGTGACCGAGATCAACCTCCGCTATACCGTCCTGGAAGCGGAGGGAAAGACGATTCTTATCCCTAATTCGTCACTGTTCACCAACCCGGTGACGGTCCTCCGCAAGGGACCGGACCTGCCGGAACCGCCGGAACCGCCCTCCGCGGGCTGAACCCTTGCACATTCCGCTTCGGACGAGGCGCGGTGGCCGGGGCTGAGTCCGCGAAGCCCCGGTCTGCGCCGGGGCTTCGCGGACTCAGCCCCGGCCACTCCTCTGGGGGCTGATCCGCTTGCCGATTTCGCCTGGGACGAGAACCTGCGGCCGCTTCGCCGCGTCCTCCAGGGGCGGAGACATTTCCTATAATCGACGTCAGAAGGCGAGAGGTCGACCCAAGGAAAACGATCATGGCGTTCTTGCAGCGGACCCATACCTGCGGCGCGTTGCGCGAGGAACACGTCGGACAGACGGTCGTCCTGAATGGCTGGGTCAACACGGCCCGCGCCTACAACGACCAGGTCTTCGTCGACCTCCGCGACCGCTACGGGATCACCCAGGTCGTCTTCGAGGCCGAGGGCGATCGGGGGCTGTTCGACGCCGCCCACGAGATCCGCGGCGAGTGGGTCCTCGCCGTCAAAGGCAAGGTGCGGCCGCGCCTGCCCGGCAAGGCCAATCCCAAGCTGGCCACCGGCGCCGTCGAGGTCGAGGCGCTCGAGCTGCAGGTGCTCAACCGCTGTCCCGTGCTCAAGTTCGAGGTGATGTCCATCCCCGTCACCCCCGAGCGCTTCACCGAGCCGGAACTGGCCAACGAGGACCTGCGCCTGGAACATCGCTACCTCGACCTGCGCCGCCCCGCCCTGCAGCACACGCTGGCGATGCGGCACCGGCTGAACAAGGTCATCCGCGATCACCTCGACGCCCAGGGCTTCCTCGAACTGGAAACGCCACTCCTGGGCCGTAGCACACCGGAGGGGGCGCGCGACTACCTCGTCCCCAGCCGCATC
>JACOUH010000369.1 GCA_016177925.1 Planctomycetota bacterium
GGCGGGCGGACGCCACGCCGCTCGCCGAGGGCAACAACAGGTCAGCGGTGCAGGATGTCAGGGCGGATGAAGTCCGCCCCTTGCACGCGGATGCGCTTCAGAGGCCACGTTTCTGTCGGTGTGACGATCTTTGGGCCCTTGTCCGTCAGCAGGAACGTATCGCAGCTAAGAGCTGCCCCGGCGCTGGCGCTCCAGGTGACCGCCCAGCCGTCCTGGAACAACTCCTCGGTGGTCGGCAAGAGCGGCAATTCCACCGCCGCCCGCCCGGTAACGTGGCCTTGCGGGGCGAGCAGCCACTCATGCTCGAAGCCGCTCAGCAGGTAGATACGCCGTCCCGCCAGCAGGATCTCGCGCGGCACCGCATCGGGCCAGGTCGATGCCAGGTACGTGGCGCCGACCTTGCAGACCGTGTTGTGCTCCTTGCGGAACTCCTCGTCGAGTTCGCCGAAGCAGACCGCGCGGCTGGCGGTGGCACACAGGCCGTATTTGCGGCCCGTGGCGGTCACCAGGGCGTAGTGCTCGACCGGCGTGACCGTGTAGCCGTGCCGCCGGTACTCGCGCGCCCGCCCCTCGACGGCCACGCTCACCGAGATCACCTGGACCCCCCGATGGATCAGCCGGTGGCTGATCTGGGCCGCTATCTCGCGTTCCGTCTCGCCCGGCTGCATGGTGCGACAGGTCGCCTCGAGAGCATGGCTGACCAGTCCTCCGACTGCCTCCAGGGCCGCCTGCTCGTAGACCGTCAGCTGCCGGCGCAAGCGCCGCAGCGAGTCGGCGACCGTCTTGCACTCGCCGACGACCTGGTCGCACGCTACGCGCCGCCCCTGGCAGAGGTCGGCGAGGAGCTGGTCGCGGCCCCAGTGGTAGGGCCACTCCTTCAGTTGGAAACCGAGTTCGTCCAGTTCCTCGTCAAACAACCGCTGCGTGTCGACGTTGCTGCACAGCAACCAGCGCTGCTCGCCGTTGCAGTACGCGGCGGGGTGGTCGCGCGGGTCGAGCACCCCGCGGGCCGTGGCACCTGAGGTCAGCCAGGCGAAGTTGTCCGGATCCAGCAGCAGCAGGCCATCGCAACCGACCTCTTTGAGCAACTCCCCCACCAACGTCATCTTGGCGTCGATGTCGGCGCGGCGGTCCGAGCCCTTGTCCGGGCCGGCTGAGTCCGCCGGAGCGGGAAGGGACGACAAGAGGATTGTCTCCGGGTTGGCATTCATGGGCCGGCTCGTCAGGGTGCAGCCATCGGACTGGGACTCCGCCGGCCGCGGGAAGCACGAACATACCATGAATCTTAATGAACGCGAACGAATTTTGTCACCTGTCCGCCGGTTGCCGTGGCCTTCGGAGGGGCAGGCGAGCCGCCCGCCCCTCCGAAGGGCGTCCGCTGACTGCCAATCCGACAGGCGCCGTCCTCCCGCGCGCACAACCTGGCAGACCAGGACAGGACCGCCGGCGACCCTTCCGTGGCAGCAAGTCCCTGGGAAACAGGGAGATGCGCGCCGAAACCTGCACAGGCACACCGCTTGCATTCCTCATGCCGAACTCTTGCCTGTTCATCGGCTTCACGACTGCCAGAGCACGGAGGGCACCCATGAACATCAGACCGCTCGGCGACCGGATCGTGGTCCGCCGCTTCGAGGCGGAGGAAAAGACCGCGGGTGGCATCCTGCTGCCCGACACCGCCAAGAACAAGCCGCAGAGAGGAAAGGTCCTTGCCGTCGGTCCCGGCAGGCTGCTGAAAGACGGCACTCGTCGGCCCTTGCAGGTGAAGGAGGGTGATACCGTCCTGTTCACCACCTGGGCTGGCGACGAGTTCCGTTCGCACGAGCGGAAAGACAACATCCTGCTGATGCGCGAGGAAGACGTCCTGGCGGTCCTCGACGAATAATTGACCCCGGCGAGCGGGGGGCGTGAGCCCCCTGATGGCCCCCGGGATCAGGGGGTTCACACCCCCCGCTCGCCCCACACTGGAGGCAGAATGGCTGCGAAGCAAATTGCGTTCGATCAGGAGGCCCGCGAGGCCATGCGGCGGGGCATCGCCAAGTTGGCCCGCGCCGTCAAGGTGACCCTCGGTCCCAAGGGTCGCAACGTTATCCTGCAGAAGAGCTTCGGCTCGCCGACGATCACCAAGGACGGCGTCACCGTCGCCAAGGAGATCGAGCTGGAGGACAAGTACGAGAACATGGGCGCGCGCATGGTCAAGGAGGTCGCCTCCAAGACCAGCGACGTCGCCGGCGACGGCACCACCACCGCCACCGTCCTCGCCGAAGCCATCTACAACGAGGGCCTCCGTGCCGTCGTCTCGGGCGCCAACCCCATGCTGATGAAGCGCGGCATGGACAAGGCCGTCGAGGACCTCGTCGAGCGTCTCAAGACGATGTCGAAGCCCGTCAAGGGCAAGAAGGAGATGGAGAACGTCGCCTCCGTCGCCTCCAACAACGATGCCGAGATCGGGCGGATCATCGCCGAGGCGATGGAGAAGGTCGGCAAGGACGGGGTCATCACCGTCGAGGAGGGCAAGACGCTGCAGACGGCCCATGAGTTCGTCGAGGGCATGCAGTTCGACCGTGGCTACCTGTCGCCGTACTTCATCACCAACACCGAGACGATGGAGTGCGAACTGGAGGATGCCCTCATCCTGATCTACGAGAAGAAGATCAGCAGCAACAAGGACATCGTGCCGATCCTTGAAAAGGCGATCATCCAGCAGGGCAAGCCGCTTCTGATCGTCGCCGAGGAAGTCGAGGGCGAGGCGCTGGCGACGCTGGTGGTCAACAAGCTGCGCAACCCCGGCGCGTTCCGCTGCTGTGCGGTCAAGGCGCCGGGCTACGGCGACCGCCGCAAGGCGATGCTCGAGGACATCGCCATCCTGACCGGCGGGCAGCCCGTCTTCGAGGACCTCGGCCTCCAGCTCGAGACCCTTCCGCTGACCTACCTCGGCCGTGCGAAGAAGGTCAAGGTCGACAAGGACAACACGACGATCATCGAGGGCGGCGGCAAGAAAGCGCAGATCCAGTCCCGCATCGCGACGATCCAGCGCGAGCTGGACAAGTCGACCAGCGACTACGACAAGGAGAAGCTGTCGGAGCGGATCGCCAAGTTGTCGGGCGGTGTGGCGAAGATCAACGTCGGCGCGGCGACCGAGACCGAGATGAAGGAGAAGAAAGCGCGTGTCGAGGACGCGATGCACGCGACGCGGGCCGCAGCGCAGGAGGGCGTGCTGCCGGGCGGCGGCGTGGCCCTGCTGCGGGCGGCGATCGGCCTGAAGCCGAAGGACCTGACGCACGACGAGGAGGTCGGCTACAACATCGTGGTGCGGGCGTGCCGGTCGCCGATCATCCAGATCGCCAACAACGCGGGCGAGGACGGCACGGTGGTGGCGAGCAAGGTGCTGGAAAACGACTCGCAGAACTACGGCTTCGACGCGCGCACCGACCGTTACTGCGACATGGTCAAGGAGGGCATCATCGATCCGACCAAGGTCGTACGGTCGGCGTTGCAGAACGCGGCAAGCGTGGCGACGCTGCTCTTGACAAGCGACGCCCTGGTGGCCGAGCTGCCCAAGGAGGAGAAGAAGGCGGCCGGCGGCGGGCACGACGACATGTACTGATCCCGAAGCGTTGCCGCTTGCGGCTTCGCGCCCGACGAATCCAACGGGGCGCTTCCTCATCGTGGGGGAGCGCCCCGTTTCGTTTTCACAGGCCATGTAGCCCAGGGAGGCGAACGCCTTCTCGAACGCCTCGCGCGTCTCTGTCCGTTCGATCCCACTCGGCCAGAACTTGACCGCGTCAAGATCGGGCCACCACCATTTCTGGGTTTCGCCCGCAGCCCAGGCGATGCAGTTGGAGACAGGATTTTTCGGGCTGGTGGCCCGGAAGGCAGTGCCGCGGAGTCCCGGGAAAAGATCCTCGAGGGGCGTCACCATTGGTAGCCTTGCTCCCTCCCCCAGCGCAGCCATGCCTCGCTCATCTTGGCGATGTTCCCCCGGTCAGACACAGGCACGGGGTCGGCCCCGGTAATGCGGGGCAGCGCCCAAACCCAGAGACGCGGGCGTTCTTCCAGGTCCCGCAGCATCAAGAGTACGACCGCTTCGCCCAGGCTGATGATCTCCTGAAAAGCGGGATGATTGCGCAGCTCGGTGCTCGACGAGGAA
>JACOUH010000370.1 GCA_016177925.1 Planctomycetota bacterium
CCGGACGCAGGCGGCGGGTCTTCGACGAGTGAGCCATAAGCCGTTCCTTCCAGAGGGGTTGCGGTACAACACCCATTCTGGCAAGGGACGGCTTTTTTCGCGCGGTCAGTTCTCGAAGACATCGATGCGTTCCTGGCGTTGCATGCCACCCGCCGAGCGACCACCAGTTTTCACTGGGGATATTCCTGCATTTCTCCGGCCGCCTTCTTAATCTCGTCGAACTGGGCCTCAGTGATTGATTTGCCAAAATGGATGTCCTTAATATCGAGATCAGACAGGCGAACCCGCTTGTCATACAGGACTGACGAGCGCACAACGTAGACGAATTTCAGGTCGGGATAATCTTGGTAATCCTTCTGGTCTGGTTTCTCTTTGCCTTCGATCTCAAAGTGGCCATACGCCAAGCCGTCCCGAGAAAGAACGATGACGTCCGCCTCTTTGCCGATGGTGTAGTGGTAGCGCCCCCGATACTTGGTGAAAATGTCTTCCTTGATCCACTGTTCCATGTCGCTCTCAGTCGGAAATCCCAAGCCCGGACGTTTATCTCCGTGGCCATAGACAACGATCTTTCGCTCCATGATCCGTGCCTCCTCGATTGGGTTGGGCACTGGATCGTGCGACGCCGTACAGGGGGCCCACGTCCCCCGGTCGCCCTCTACGCCAGGACTCCCTGAATCACTTGCCCCGGGCCGCCCAGGCGGACGGGGCGGCCGAACTGGTCGGGCAGTTCGGTTTCCGGCGGGATGCCGAGCAGGCTGTAAAGCGTGGCCACGACGTCGTGCGGCGTCACCGGGTCCTCCGACGGGTCGCTGCCGTCCTTGCCGGACTTGCCATAGAGGTGGCCGCCGCGCACGCCACCGCCGGCCAGGAACACCGAGTAGCAGCGCGGCCAGTGGTCGCGCCCGGCCCACGGGTTCACCTTCGGGCTGCGGCCGAACTCCCCCATCACCACGATGAGTGTTGAGTCCAGCAGGCCGCGCAGGTGCAGGTCCTCCAGCAGCGTCCCCAGGCCGGCGTCCAGCTGCGGCAGCAGCGTCCCCTTGAGCACGTTGAAGGAGGGCGGCTGGTTGGCGATGGTCCCGTGCGTGTCCCAGGTGGCGTTGCAGTCGGGCGCCCACCGGACAAGCACCATGCGCGTGCCGGCCTCCACGAGCCGGCGCGCCAGCAGGCAGCTCTGGCCGTAGCTGTTCCGCCCGTAGCGCTCGCGCAGCGCGGCGGGCTCGCGCGACAGGTCGAACGCCCGGCGCGTTTCCGCGGAAGTCAGGAGCGTGAAGGCGCGCTGCTGGTAGTTGTCCATCACGCGGGCGACGCCGCTCCGCTGGAGGGCGTCCGCCCGGGCGTTGACCTGGCCGAGCAGTCCGCGGCGGCCGTCCAGGCGGCGCGGATCAACGTCGGCTCGCAGCGTCAGCTCGGGGAAGCCGAAGTCCGGTGAATTGGGATCTTCCTTTTCGCTGCGGTGCCGGTTGATCTCGAACGGGTCGTAGGCGTGGCCCATCCAGCCACCGTAGATGCCCGGCGACGGCGGGCCGCCGATGCCCTCGGTCATGACGTAGGGCGTCGCCACGTACGGCACGACAGGCCGCTCCGGCGGCCGCAGGCGGCACAGCACGGCGCCGATCCCCGGGTAGTCGATCGGCCGAGCCCCGAAGGCGTCGACGGAATCGCCGCGGTCCTCCCCCGTCAGGACGAAGTACGAGGCCGCGCAGTGCGCGTGACCGACGTTGTGATGGGCTGAGCGGATCACGGTGACGTGGTGGGCCTGGCGAGCCACGCGCGGCAGGTGCTCGCACATCTGCATGCCGGGCACGCTCGTGGCGATCGGCTTGAACTCGCCGCGGAACTCGACCGGCAGACGGGGCTTCATGTCCCACATGTCCGGTTGCGAGGGCCCCCCAGCGAGATAGAGCAGGATGCACGCCTTGGCCCGGCCGGCTTTCTTGCCCCTTGCCGAGGCGGGCCGGGGGCGCGGGCGACGTGGCGCGTCCTCGGCGCGCAGCAGGCCGGGCAGATTCAGCCCGAGGATTCCCAGGCCACCTACCCGCAGCCAATCACGGCGGGAAATGTGGTCGCAAAGGGCCGTTGGCGTGTTCTTGAGCAACTGGAGCATAGCTCGTCCTCCCTTAGCCCGCAGCGCAAGCAAGGGATGGCCTCGCTTGCGCGTCGGGCTAAGTTTTACGGCTTTTTCGGCTCGATGGTCAGGCTTCCCGACAGCCCGATGGAGGGGGAGGGGGCCTTCTCCTCTTCGTTGATCTCGGGCGGTTTCTGCAGGAGCTTGGCGACCACGTGAGCCTTGCTGACCGGGGCGTCGGTCAGCGTCTCATCCCGGCCACGGAACGGGTAGCTGAGCCGGCGATGGTCGAGCCCGAGCTGGTGCAAGAGGGTGGCGTGCAGGTCCGGCACACTCACCCGGTCCGTCACGGCCTTGTAGCCAAAGTCGTCGGTGGCGCCGTGGACATGGCCGGCCTTGATGCCGCCGCCCGCCAGCCACAGGCTGAAGGCGTTGCGGTTGTGGTCGCGGCCCCTGCCGTTCTGCGACACTGGCAACCGGCCGAACTCCCCCGTCCACAGGACGAGCGTGCTGTCGAGTAGCCCCCGAGACTTCAGATCGCGAAGGAAGCCGGTGATGGGCAAGTCGGTGATGCCACAGATCTTTTCGTTCTCGCCCTTGGTATCGCCGTGCGCATCCCAGGGCTGGCCCGTGGGCGGGAAGACCTGCACGAAGCGAACGCCCGCCTCAATCAGCCGTCGCGCTATCAGGCAGCGCGTGCCGTAGCTGGCCGTCGTCGGGTTGTCCAGGCCGTACAGCTTGCGCGTGGCGGCCGACTCGCGCGACAGGTCGATGGCCGCCGCGGCCTTGAGTTGCATGCGGGCGGCCAGCTCGTAGTTCTGGATGCGCGCTTCCAGTTCGGTCTCCTGCGGATACTGCCGCTGATGCTCCCGGTTCAGCTCGCCGAGGAATTCGAGGCTGTCGCGCTGAACGCTTCCGGGCACTGGCCGGGCGGGCTGGAGATTCAGCACCGGCGAGCCGGCGGAGCTGAACTCGGTGCCCTGGTAGAGGGCCGGCAGCCAGCCCGAGGACCAGACGAGCTTGCCACTGGTGTTGTAGCCGGCCGGGTCGCGGAGCACGACATAGGCGGGCAAGTTCTGGTTCTCCGTGCCCAGGCCGTAGCTGATCCAGGCCCCGACGGAAGGGTGGCCCTGAAAGAGCTTGCCGGTGCTCATCATCACCAGCGCCTCGGTGTGGTTGTTGTGCTCGGTGTGCATCGAGCGCACCAGCGCGATCTCGTCGGCGATGGTGCCAAGGTGCGGCAGCACCTCCGACAGTTCCATGCCGCAGCGGCCGCGACGATGGAACCGGAACGGGCTGGCGAGGAGCTTGTCGGAATTGCCCTTCTGATAGATCTCGATGCTCTGGGGCGTGCTCTGCCCGCCGCGCTTTTGCAGTTCCGGTTTAGGGTCGAACAGGTCCATCTGGCTCGGCCCGCCGTTCTGCATGAAATGCACCATCGCCCGGGCGCGAGCCGGGAAGTGACCGCGGCGCGGCTTGAGGTCGTGGGGAATGGCGGGCGCGGTCGAACTGTGCTCCGCGGCCGACAGCCCCTCCTGGTTCAGCAGCCAGGTCAACGCCAGACCACCGATACCGAAGCCGGTCGTCTGCAGGAAGTCTCGGCGGGTGAGCCAGCGGCGTGCGTCCATGAGGACCTCGAAGAAAAAAACTAACCACAGAGGCACAGAGACACCGAGAAGAGAGGAGTTGGCCACAGATGAACACAGATCAACACGGATAAGAGAAGAACAGCACAGGGCCCAGATGGCGACTCCCCCGTCCCGACGTTCTTCCCTGCTTGCCTTGTTTTTCTGATCTGTGTTGATCTGTGTTCATCTGTGGCTAATTCTTCTCTTCTCTGTGTGACCTTTCAGCCGACGTACAGGAATTCGTTGGCGCACATCAGCATATGACACAGCCGGGCCAGCGCCTTGTGTTCGGCCTGCGCCGGCGGGCGTTTGTCTGTGGCATAGCGATCTCGGAGTTTCTGGAGAAACGCCATCCCGGATGCGACTTCTTTCGCGGTCGGGTTCCGGCCAAAGGCGAGCCGGAAGGCCGTCTCGACCTGCTTCGCTGCGGGATCGCCGCCGGCGGCGACCCGAGCGGCGAAGTGGTCCGCCTGTTCCAGCAGGATCGCATCATTCAGGAGCGTCAGCGACTGCAACGGCACGGCCGACTGGACGCGCCGGGTGCAGTTGGTCGCCATCACCGGCTGATCGAAGACGCCCAGGAGTGTCAGGTTGTAATTCCTTCGCGCGAACAGGTAGAGACTGCGTCGCCATTGTGCGGTCGGCGTCGGCAGACCGTTGGCCGCGATGACGACCATGCCATCGGCCTTGGGCTCGAGGGGAATCGGCGGCCCGCCGACGGTGCAGTCCAGCCGGCCACTGACCGCGAGCACAGCATCGCGGACGGCCTCCGACTCGAGCCGGCGCAAGCGCATCCGCCAGAGCAGCTGATTGCCCGGGTCGGCCCCTTCCGCCCCGGGCCGAGAGGCAGACGACTGGCGATACACCGTCGAGGTAA
>JACOUH010000371.1 GCA_016177925.1 Planctomycetota bacterium
GATAATCTCCGAGCGAAAGTTCTCGGACCCGAAGACGTCATCAAGCAGGGCACGGACCAGGTGAACCGCGTTTCGGTCGCAATGGAAGAAGATGGACCCATCCTTTGCAACAACTCGGTGTATTTCACGCAAGCGCACAAACAAAAACGTCACATACTCTTTCTGTGTGGACCAAAGATCTTCAAACGAAAACTCCTTTGAGCGATCTCGGGGGCTAAGGCGATGCACTTTCTGAGTGAAGAAAGGCGGGTCGAGGTACACCAAGTCCACGGCATCGCTCTGCATTCCCTGTAGGGTGGACAAGCAGTCTCCGAGGTGGACCTGGATATCAGTTCTTTTGTGCATTTTCTTGTGCAAGTTTGGTGAGAATCCCAAGAAGATCGACCCCAGTCTTGTTCTTCACATATTGCCAGCCGACATCACCGAAGTAGTATTGACCGTTTACGCCCTTGTAAAGCGTCTCAAGTGTCTGTTGGATCTTGATTGCTTGAGCCCGATTTGGGTAATAGAACATGACCCGAATCGGCGTGTATTTCGCATCGACGATTGCCTGGAGACGTGTGTGCTCCTCCGTAATATGGTCGCCATCCGTGGTTGCATCCCTCCACTTGATCTCGATCGCATCCGTTTGAATGAGGCAATCGATTTGAAAAGTCTTTGGGCGCCGCCCTTGGGTATTGGGAATCCGAGCGGATCCTGAATCCGGGTATTTTTCGAGAAAGCAAAGCTTCGCGACTTCCTCCAAGAACGAGCCGGCGTACTTGTAGAGAAACCGGCCCTTGTTTTGATATTCGTCCACCAATCGTCCTTCTTGGTCACTCACCCCTAGCACCTGGTAGATCAGGAAGTGGGATCTGTCGTCTCCCTTCATTTCTTCCAGCCGCTGGTCGATGACCTTCTTCAGCCTGTTGGCGTACTTGCGCGCAAGGAGGCGAATAGTCTCCTCGACGCCTTTGGAGGGTTGCTTCTTTTTCGCCACATTCTTCTTCCGTTTTGCCATCTCAGATTTTATTCTATAGGCGAATGTATACCTATCTCAGGTGGTGCCATCTACCTATCTGGGTCGCTCCGCAACCTATACCGGCGCCATCGACCTATCGGTCCGGGAGTTCAGCTGCGCCGCGCCATCAGGCGCTTCTCCCTCGAGGCACTGGTGCGCGGCGCGTCAGCTTCCGCGGGGGTTCGGCGACGTCTGGCGGCGCCCCCGATCCACAGAACCCCCGATCGGAAACCCGCCGCCGCCGGAGGGCAGCTTACCTCCCAGGCCAATGGGTCGCGCCAGCCCAACGTCGCTCACTCCGGAACCCAAGACGACTCCACGGCGCGAGGGCCATCGCGCGTGCGAACCACTTCGACGGAAGGGCCGCTTCCCCTACGGCCACGCCACTCGCAGAGAACGGCGTGGCCGAACCAGTGGCGCAACCGCCGGCTTACGCCGGCCGTTCGCCTTACTCTGGATACAGCGCCGTGCTGAGGTAGCGTTCACCGAGATCGGGCAGCACGGTGACGATCAGCTTGCCGGCGTTCTCGGGCCGCTTCCCGACCTGTACCGCGGCGTAAACGGCGGCGCCACTGCTGATGCCGCTCAGGATGCCTTCTTCCCGTGCCAGGCGACGCGCCATCTCGAAGGCCGAATCGTTGTCGACCTGGACTACCTCGTCAACGATGCCGAGGTTCAGCACGCCGGGGATGAAGCCGGCGCCAATGCCCTGGATCTTGTGCGGGCCGGGCTTGAGGGGCTGGCCGCTCATCTTCTGCGTGATCACCGGGCTGTGGGTCGGCTCGACGGCGATCGCCTTGAAGCTCGGCTTGCGCGGTTTGATGACCTCGGCGACGCCGGTGATGGTTCCCCCGGTGCCGATGCCCGAGACGAGGATGTCGACCTTGCCGTCGGTGTCGCGCCAGATCTCCTCCGCCGTCGTCCGGCGGTGGATCTCCGGGTTGGCAGGGTTCTCGAACTGCTGCGGCATGAACGAGTTGGGGATCTCCTGCAGCAGTTCCCGGGCGCGGTTGATGGCGCCGGTCATGCCCTTGTCCGCCGGCGTCAGCACCACCTGCGACCCGAACGCCTTGAGCAGGCGCCGCCTTTCCAGCGACATGCTCTCCGGCATGGTGACGATCAGCTTGTAGCCGCGCGCCGCACACACGAACGCCAGGCCGATGCCGGTGTTGCCACTGGTCGGCTCGATGATCGTCGTGTCCTTGTTGATCTTGCCGGCGCGCTCGGCGGCGGTGATCATGGACACGCCGATGCGATCCTTGACCGACCACAGCGGGTTGAAGCCCTCGAGCTTGGCGACGACGGTAGCCCTGGCGTCGCCCACGACATGGCGCAGTCGCACCAGCGGGGTATGCCCGATGGTCTGCGTGATGTCATCGTAAATCCGGCCGCGGAACGGCTGCACCTCGGACATGAACTTTCTCCTTGTCGGTTGAATGACTTGGCGAGCGGTGTCTACTCAGATTCCCTCGCCCCCGAAAAAGACCATCTCGACGTCGAGTGGCAAACGACTGTTCTCCTCTGCGTAGGCGTTCATGTCGTAGACAAGGGCGGCGAGGTCGCCGGGTTGGTCGGCGCTGCGGCGCGCGCCCTCGACGCGGACGACGACCGGCCGGCTGTGGTGAATCAGGTAACCGCCGCACAACGGGTCGTGCCCGGCCGGCTGCACCTTGCCGCTCGCCGAGATGGCGCGCGCCAACAGCGTGTACTCGCCCGGTTCGGCCGCCTCCCAGAGGTACTCCCACAGCGTCCAGGAATACTCCGCCTGCGGGCCGACCAGTGCCGCGTCGCCCCAGCTGCCGCCCCCATCGGTGCTGACCTCGACGCGGGCGACCGCCTCCTCGCCAGCCCAGGCCACGCCGGTCAGCCGGTTCGGCCCGACCCCGAGCACGGCCCCGCTGCGCGGCCGGAGGACCTCCGACTTCACTTCCATCGGCCCGATAATGACTGTCTCGACGCCCTCGTCGCTACCGCGGCGCTGGATGGTGTACTTGACGGACTGGTAATAGCCCTTGAACGGACGGTCGATCACCTCGATGCGGCGCAGCCACTTCACTGACGCGACGCCGTACCAGCCGGGGACGAACAGGCGCAGCGGGAAGCCGTGGCGCGGCTCGAGCGACTCGCCGTTCATGCGGTAGACCACCAGCGTGTCGGGAGAAAGCGCCTTGGCCAGCGGCAGGCTGCGGGCGAACGGCATCACCTCGGGATGGTCCGTCTCGGTGCCGCTGTCGGTTCCCTCAAAGAGCACCTCGACCGCCCCAGGGCGCACGCCCGCTTCTTCCAGCAGCAGACGCAGCGGCACGCCGGTCCATTCGGCGTGGCCGACCGCCCCGGCGCCCCACTGCACCCCGTGGACGTGCGGCGAGAGGAACGAGCGCCCGTTGCCGGCACACTCGACGGTGGCGAAGACGGTCCGCTCCGGCACGTCGGTCAGCTCGTCGAAGGACCATCGCCGCGGCCACGCGACGCAGCCCTCGACGGCAAGGCGCCAGCGGTCGAGGTCGACCTCGGGGACCGGGAAGTGGTTGCGGACGAAGAACAGACGGGTCGGCGTGACCCAGCTGCGAATACTTTCCAGCGGCGTCTCGCTGTTCTCCGGCGCCGCGGTGACGACCTTGCGCTGCTCGGGCATATTGGACCTCTCAAATACCCGCTGCGTCGCTGAACATCATCATCATCGGCTCCTGGCCGCGCGCCGTCGAGAACAGGTCGTAGGTGCCCATGTACACCAGTGGCGGCGAGTAGACATGGAACGTGACGAGGTTGGCATTGCCGGCCTGCAAGTTGGACACCTGGTGCAGGTCGTTGTCCTCGCCGCCGATGACGTAGCCAGGCAGCACGTCGCGCGAGAACGTCGCCTTGACGTGGCCGTTGGGCGCGAACTCGAACAGCGTCTCGGTCAGTGTGCCGTGCAGGACGCGTACCGCACAGCTGGAGCCCTTGTGGTCGTGGATCGGCGAGCGCTGTCCGTTGCGCCAGCACATCACCCAGGCCTGATACCACGGTCCGCCGCGGAGCGGGATGCGCTGGTAGGCGCGCTCGGAGAAGCGGACGTGGGACGCGATGTCGTCGAACTCGACCTCGCAGCGCTCCAGCGCCTCCATCAAGTCCGACAGCGGCGCCCGGTCGTCGAGGGAGTCGAGGAAAGCGAACAGCGGATCGAGGCGGCGTGACATGGCTGACAACGCTCCCGGCAGGTCCTGAGGCTGGCGGTACTGTAGCGTAACAAAACGCCCGAACCAGGCAAGAGAGCTTGGCCCGGCGCGAGCCGCTGTTGGCGAGCGGGGGGTGTGAACCCCCCGGTTGTGTGCCAGTGTACTGGGGGGTTAACACCCCCCGCTCGCCAATAGCGGGAGGCTCGGTCATTCGTCAAAGATGCCGGCGCCGAAGGTACGGGCGGGCGTTGCCGGCTCGGCGGGCGGCTGCTCGGCGGGCGCTTCGGGCGGGGCGCCGGCCTCGCCCTCGACGACGTCGGCGGCGTGGGCAAGCTGGATCACCTCGTCGGTGCTGGTCGGGTCGACGACCCGGCAGCTTGCCGTCAGCCGCTCCGACAGGTCGCGCAGCTCGGCCCGCCACGCCTCGGGCGTCGTGTCCTTGGGACAGACCTCCATGAACTCGCCGCACAAGAGGATCAGCCGCAGCAGGTGGCGGAAGACGATGCCCTCCTGCTTGATCAGGTCGCGCGTCTTGACGTAGAGGTTGAAGTTGCCCTCGTAGCGCTGCAACTCACCGGCGCACCAGACCGACTGCGTGAACAGGTCGGCGACATCAGGGTAGTGGGCGTCGAACAGCAGTCGCAGTTTCTCCGCCAGCGTCGGCGGCCGCTCCTCAAACCAGTCGTCTTCTTCCTCCTCTTCGTCTTCCGGCGTCTTGGGGACCGGCGCCGCGATCAGACCGCGCTGGATCAACTCGGCGTCGAGGCGCTCGGTGGCGAGCGGGCCGGGCGGTAGCTGGTCGGGAAACGGCACGCGGACGTAGCGCAGCAGCGGTCGCGGCATCTCCAGGACGCTTTCGAGGGCCTGGATGCGTTCGTTGCGGTCGGCGATGCCAAGGTGGTCGAGCAGGAACGCCCCGTACAGTGGATGGATGCTGCGGAAGACGAGCAAGTTGTCCAGCGCCGGCGTCGCGTGGGCGAGCACGGGCAGGTACGGTGGCCGCTCCACTTTCTCTTCGGGCGAGCGGGGGCTGGGGGCACCCGCCGAGCGGGTCCGCCCCCGGTCCGTCGAACCACCGGGGGGTTCACACCCCCCGCTCGCCGAAGTCGGCGGCGGCGGCTCGGGCTCGAGCGTGACGAAGCCGCCCTTCGCCAGCGTCAGAAGCATCTGATCGAGGGCCTTCTCGCCGGCCTTGACGCGGGACTCGTCCATCAGGCGCTTGCGGACGACCGAGCGGACCTTGTCGACGTCCGGCGAGATCTTCAGCAGGTAGGCGAGCAGGCGCCACGGCAGCGGGCCCTTGCTGTAAAGCTTGCCCGGCGGGGCGCCCTTGAGCCGCTCGAAGTCGGACGAACTCCAGTACTTGACGCCCTCCCGCCGCGAGGGTTTCTTCCTTTTCAGCTCCTTCTTGGCCTTGAGGAGCGCCGGGTCGCGCGTGTTCTCGGGGATCTGGTCAAACTTCTCCTTCCAGCGCAGGATCTTGACGTCATCCTCGTGGGCCAGCGCGTAGACGAAGCCCTGGGCATCGTACTGCGGGCGGCCGGCGCGGCCGAAGATCTGGTGGGCCGTGCTGGGGTCGATCAGTTTTTCCTTACCGAAGGGCCCCTTGACCAGCGACGACAGCACGACCGAGCGGGCCGGCAAATTGATGCCGGAGGCCAGCGTCTCGGTGCAGACGGCGACGGAGAGCAGCTTCTTGACGAACAGGTCCTCGACGACACGGCGGTACTTGGGCAGCATGCCGGCGTGGTGGACACCCACACCGCGGCGCAGCATCTGCTGCAACTTCGGCCCGACCCCCTGCTTCCAGTCGAGCTTGTCGACCGCCGCGTTGAGGGGGCCCCGCTGCTCGGGCCCGAGCAAGTGCAGGCCCTTGAGTTGCTCAGCGACGCTCCAGCACTCGTCGCGGTTGAAGCAGAAGATGAGGGCCGGCGTCGTCCGCGTCTGCGGATCGCCCTTGGCCATCTCGACCAGCTGTTCGCCCAGCAGTTCATCGGCCACCCAGCGGTAGGTAAGCGGCACCTTGCGTTCCTTGCCCTCGACCAGTTCGAGCTTGCGGCCGTGCGAGCGCTGGAGCCAGGCCAGGAACTCGCCGGCGTTGCCGACGGTGGCGCTGAGCAGCAGCAGGCGGATGTGCGCCGGCAGCATCGACAGCGACAGTTCCCAGACGATGCCACGTTCGGGGTCGGCAAAGCTGTGGAACTCATCCATGACCACGGCGGAGACGTGGCTGAAGTCGAAGCCGCCGGCGTGCGCCTCGTGCCCATCGGGCGAGTCGACGCGGTGCAGCAGCCGGTTGAGAAGGATCTCGGCAACGACGACAAGGACGCGAGCCTCCGGGTTGACGCGGCGGTTGCCGGTGACGAGGCCGACGTCCTGGGGCCGGAAACCCCAGCGTACGGCGGATGCCTGCATCTCCTGAAACTTCTGCTCGGTCAGGGCGATGAGCGGCGTGGTGTAATAGGCGACGCTGCCGGAGTGGAGGGCCTCGAACAGGGCGGCCTGAGCGATGAGCGTCTTGCCGGTCCCGGTCGGGGCGCAGACGAGGACCCCCTGCGGAGCAGTGAACCAGGCGAGCAGCGCTTCCTCCTGCACGGGATAGGGCGTGTAAGGGAGTTGGTCGAGGTACTGGGTAGCGAGGTCTTCGCGAGTGGGAGGCATCGGGACTTCTCTGGGCGGGGGGTTATTTCTGCTGCCGGGTGCATTATGGAGGGGAGGCGGCCTCGGTCGCAAGCGCTCCTTCATCGAGGAAACGGTCTCGACACCGGCGCGAATGGCACCGCTGAGGAGGGACATGCAGCCGCGACGGCTCCCACCAATGCGCAACGCAGCGCGGTCAGCATGGCTTCGCGCGCCCGGGCGTTCCGGACAGACCTTTTTCCCTAATCGGGAAAAATTCCCGGGCCTACCGTCTCTTCCTCACCTGTTCAGGCAGGAAAGGTTCACAAACGCGTAACTCATGAGCACACCATGAGTTACAACTCGGATTGTCCCTTTGATTCAGCCTCCAGGTGCGACCCCGTTGGCAGTGTTTCCGGCGTCGGCGGGCGCCCGGGAAGTCGCTGCGCGTTGCCTGCCAACGGCTTCCGTTGGCAGGCGAGTTAGGGAAAAGGAGGGAGGTTTTTTCGCTTGACCTGCCCGACGAACTCGCTACCCTTTTCCTTCATGATGATCAACACACTTACCTGCCGGCGACCCGCGAGACCTCCGACGAGAGGCGTTCCAACAGGACCGCCGGTTTGCCGCGGGGAGTGATTGCCCGACGTCGGGCAGACGGAAGAACGAACCGGGCCGACCCTTCTCGACCTCTCCGTCGAGCCGGAAAAGGGACGCGCCTTCACACTTTTTCTGACGGTTGACGCTTCGATCGCCCCTCCCATGCACTCTCCCGGCTCGTGCTGCGCGCACGGACCCGGCGAGCGCGGGAGCCGGACTCCAGCCCGAGCCGTGTCCACCCGGGCCAGGGATCAAGGCCCGCGATAAGCGCCAGGGACGGCGTGGGTCGAGGGACGTCACGTTCCGGAAGCGGCATGGTTCGGGCTGGAGTTCTCATCCCCGGGTGGCAGGACGACGCCCGGGGGGCTGGCGGCGCAGGGAACGCGGTCCGCCACGAAAACGGCCGGGCGCCCGAGGGAACGGGCGCCCGGCCTTTTTACTTCCTATCCACAAACCCGGCCCCCCGCGGTAGAACAACAGTAGGAGCGCGAACCTCGCCGTTTCCCGCGTTCGCCAGAACGCGGGATCGCAAGCCGGCGGCTCGCCTCCTGACCGCGGGATAGGTGCCGATGACCAAGACGCCGACCGACCCACGCGCCCTGCTGGAAGAGCTGCTCGCCGAGCGCATCCTCGTCCTCGACGGCTCGATGGGGGCACTGATCTTCTCGCGCGGCCCGACAGAGGACGACTACCGCGGCAACGTTTTCAAGAACCACCCCATCGCGCTGCGCAACTGCACCGAGGCGATGGTCCTGTCGCAGCCGCGCCTGATCGAGGACATCCACCGCGCCTACCTCGAAGCCGGGTCGGACATCATTGAAACCTGTACGTTCAACGCCAACGCCATCTCACTGGCCGAGTTCGCCCTGCAGGACCGCGTCCACGAGCTGAACAAGCAGGCGGCCGAGCTGGCCCGGCGCGCCGCCGACGACTTCACCCGCCGCACGCCGCGCAAGCCGCGCTTCGTCGCCGGCAGCATCGGCCCGACGAGCAAGCAGCTATCGATCGGGCTGGAGAACGACCCCTCTCACCGCGACGTGACGTTCGACCAGTTGGCTCGCGTCTACTACGAGCAGGTGAGCGCGCTGGTGGAAGGCGGGGTGGACATCCTCTTACCCGAGACCGCCTTCGACACGCTAAACCAGAAAGCGTGCCTGTTCGCGATCGCCAAGTACTTCGACGACACCGGCCGGCGGCTGCCGGTCATGATCTCGGGCACCATCTTCGAGAACGGCGCCACCCTCTCGGCGCAGGAGCCCGAGGCCTACTACTCGTCGGTGGCGCACTTCGACGCCCTGAGCGTTGGCCTCAACTGTGCCGTCGGGGTGGACCGGATGCGGCCGGCCCTGGAGAGCCTGGCGCAGATCTCGCGCAAGCCGGTTTCCTGCTACCCCAACGCCGGGATGCCCGACGGCTTCGGCGGGTTCACCGGCTCGAAGGAGCAGATGGTCGCCGCGATGGCCGAGTTCGCCCGGAACGGTTGGGTGAACATCGTCGGCGGCTGCTGCGGAACCACC
>JACOUH010000372.1 GCA_016177925.1 Planctomycetota bacterium
ACGGTCTGCCGCAGTGACGTCGCCGCGTATGGGAAACTCGACACGGGACCATCCGACACAAGCCCCAAGCGCCAGCCCGGGGACGTCCCCGCGCTGGCGCTTGGGGCTTGTGTCGGATGGTCCCGTGTCGAGTTTCCCATACGCGGCGACGTCACTGCGGCAGACCGTTGTGGGAGGCGGTCGCGCCCCACATCAGCCAGCCGTCGTCCTTGGCGTCGCCCGTCTCCAGACAGAAGAGCACCCCCGTGCTCGACGCGACGTAGACCCGACCCGCGGCGACTGCCGGCTGGAACGACACCGGCTCGCCGATCGTCGCTCGCCACAGTTCCTTTCCCGAATCAGCCGACAGGCAGAGCACCTCGCCTGCCGACGTGCCGACGAAGACCTTGCCGTTGACCAACGCCGGCGGCGTCAGCGCCGCGTCCACCACGGGGCCCTCCCCGTCCGGACGCAACGCTTTCTTCCACACGACCTTCTCCGTCCGCGGGTCGACACAGGTCAGCGTATGTCCCATCGCGCTAAAGAGCCGGCCGCGGGCTACAAAGGGCCGCGATCCCTGGTAGGCCCAGATGCCCGACACGGTACCCTGGCCGATGTTCGACTTCGACAGCCCCATTGACCCATTAGGGAGGCCGGCACCACTGAGGCCGGCACTACTGAATCCGACGCTGCTATCCAGCTCCCCGTTCTTCGCCTCCGACGACGAGCGGGCGCGTTTGCGGGCATCGAGGTAGTCGGCGGCGAGGGCCGTCGATTCCAGAGAGGCGATGTAGTCATCGCGGCCGCCGCCGCGGCAGGCCAGCATCTCTGTCTGCTGCTCGACCGGCTCGCCTCCGGGGCCCTTGCGTTTGACCACCTCGCGGCGGCTGAAATAGCTCCGGCCCTCCCAGACGGTCGGAGAGGAGGTGGCATTGCGGCGTTCCGACCACAGCGGTTCGCCCTCACGGGCGCCGAAACAGTACAATGTCCCGTCCACGGTCGCCAGGTGGGCCCGTCCGCCGTGGAGGACCGGGGCGGTGATGACCTCTCCGGCGATCGGCTTTTTCCAGTGCTCCTGGCCAGTCTTCAGATCGAAGCAGACAAGCGCGTGATGCCCGTTTCCCTTGCTGTCGGGGTAGGCCATGTACACCTTGCCGCCGGCGACGGCGGGCATGCTCATCAGCGGGTCGCCCAGCCATTTCTTCCAGACGCGCGTGCCGTCGACGGTGAGGACCTCCAGTTCGCAGCTCTCAGTGTTGAAGGCGACGTAGCCGTCCTCGACGACCGCCGCCGTGGGGCCGTCATCCTTGGTCTGGTATCTCCAGAGTTGTTTGCCGGTGTGAGCGTCGAGAGCGTAGAACTCGTGGCTCCCGAAGCCGGCCCCGATGAACACCTTTCCGCCGACGACAGCCGGCGTGGCAAGCGGGCGCCGGCCGGCGAACGTCACCCGCCAGCCCTTCCGCCCTTCCTTGCTGGTGAACGTCGTCGGCGCCGACATTTCCAGGGGAGTCATCGGACGGTCGTCCCACACTACCTCGGGATCATCGCGGGAGTCGGGATCGGGCCACGAGCGCTGACGATCTTGCTCCGGGGAAGGCGAGCGCAGGAGGAGGTAGCCGATCAGCGACAGGCTGAGCAACAAGCCGACCAGGGGCACGACGATCTTCTTCATGGCACCACTCCAGAGCGGACGGGCGCGAGGGGAAATGAAGTTCGAGGGGAATCCCCGAACGAGTGAATTGTACCGCTGCAAGAGACGGAAGGGGAACAATTTGTCCGAGCGAGCGGATCGACCGAAGTGGGACCGTGCCGCGGCAGCGAACTCGGATCGTGGCAGGACTATGCGGCCTTTCGCTGCGAGAGGGGCTCGAGGTTGAGCGTCGTCCGCACCAGGTACGGGTTCTTGCCCTGGCTCTCGTGGTAGGTCCGTGTCAGCAACTCGCCGATCAGCCCCAGCGAGATGAACTGCACCCCCACCAACTCCAAGAGCGCGCTCAGGAGCAGCAGCGGGTTGCCCGTCATGAAGATGCCCGAGTGGGCCTTCATCCACACCGTCGCCAGCAGGCTCAGCAGCCCCGCCCCCATCGAGGCGAGCCCCGCCAAGCCGAAGACGTGCATCGGCCGCGTCACGTAGCCGTGCAGGAAGGTCACCGTGATCAGGTCGAGTACGACACGCACACTCCGCGATAGGTTGTACTTCGTCTTGCCGGCGGTGCGCGGATGGTGGGCGACGTCGATCTGGGTCAAGCGCCCGCCGCACTGTTGCGCCAGCACCGGAATGAAACGGTGCAGTTCTCCGTACAGGGGCAGCGACTCCGCCAGCTCGCGCCGCATCGCCCGCAGGGTACAGCCCATGTCCTTGAACGGCGAACCCGTCACCTTGCGGATCAGCCAGTTGCCGGCCCGGCTGGGGAGCTTGCGCAACAGGAAACCGTCCTGCCGCTTCTTGCGCAAGCCGAGTACGGCGTCGTAACCCTTGTCGAGTTCAGCCAGCAACCGCGGGATGTCGGCCGGGTCGTTCTGCAGGTCGCCGTCCATGGTGACGATCACCTCGCCCGACGACCAGTCGATGCCGGCCTGCAACGCAGGCGTCTGGCCGAAGTTGCGGCGCAGGCCGACGACCTTGACGCGTCCATCCTTCGCCGCCAGTTCCTCCAGCACGGCGAACGACCCGTCGACGCTGCCATCGTCCACGAAAACGATCTCGTATTCTCGTCCGAGAGGATCGAGGGCACGGTGCAGTCGCTCATGCAGCGTCTCGAGGTTGTCCCGCTCGTCCTTGATCGGGATGACCACCGACAGGTTCGTCATCGGCTCGCACCTCGTAACGGGGAAGGCGGCCCGACAGGTAGAGGCCCGCCCCAGCGAGCCCGGCCGCCACAAACACCGAGAACCACAGGAGCGAGAGTGTCACCGCTCGTCCCGCTGCAATTCCCAGCGGATCGAGCAGCAGCACGACCGCCCCCTCGCGCACGCCCAGCCCGGCGACACTGATGGGCAGCAGGGTCAGCAGGGAAACCAGCGGCATCAGCACGAAGCAGTACGACAGCGGCAGCGGCAGTCCCGCCGCCTGCCCCAGCATCCAGAGAAGCACGACGTTCGCGACCTGGACCAGCACCGAAAGAGCGGTCGTAACGAGCACGAGCCGTGGCGATCCCCGGTACAGGGCAAGCAGGACCGCGACCTGGCGGACCTTGCCGCGCACGCCTCTTCGCGCCGGCGTCTCGCGATCACGCGGGACCAGCAGGAAGAACACGAGCCCGAGTCCGGCGGCGGCCCCCGCCCCAAGAGCCGGCAGGCGCACCCACGGTTCCAGGGGTACGACCAGCGCCGCGCCAAACGCCATGAGCAACAGAACGAACAGCCCGCTCAGCCGGTCGGCGAGGACGCTCAGGAGAGCAGACCAGCGTCTGCCCGTACCAGCGTCCAGATACCAGGCGCGAGCGATGTCGCCGCCCACCGAGGTCGGCAGCAGCAGGTTGAAGAATGTGCCGATGAAGTAAAGCGACACATACTCCCGCAGCGGTCGGCGGAAGCCCAGCGGCAAGGCCAGCGCCTGCCAGCGCAGGCTGCTCAGCCCCTGCGCCGCGGCGTAGCACAACACCGCGCCCAGCCACCAACCCCAGCGAACCCCGGCCAGCGTCCGGGCGACGAGGGCAAGGTCGACACGCCAGGCCAGCACCGCCAAGAGCACCGCGCTGCCGAACAGGCGGGCGTACTTCTTCATGGCACCTCCAGTTCCAGGTCGAGCGGTTCGCTCCCCGCCTGGTGGAATGGACAGTGCTGCTCTTCCTCCATGTCGATCTGCAGCGCGTACAGGCCGGGCTCGCGCAGCGGCGGCAGGGCCAGCGTCAGTTCGACCGACTCCCCCGGCCACACGTCGGCGCGGAATCGCCCCGCGATGCCGGACCTCACCAAGCGATCCTGCGCATCGAGGAGGAACCAGCCGACATGCACGCCGGCGGAGAGGTCGGGCCCGAGATGCCAGGTCCGGATCGAGGTGTTGTGACAGCGGACATGCAGCGCGAATGCCTTGCCGCGCGGAACGCGCAGCCGGCCGGCGACGACGTCAGCCGACGGGTCGCCTTCCCGTCTTGCGATCCACGGCAACTCGCCGTCGCCCAGGGGGGCCGCTTCCGGACCGACCAGCACGGGCCGGATTAACTCCAGCCGGCCGCTGCACGTCCCGCCGCAGTAGTCGTGCTCCAGCCAGGTGCGGAATGCCTCACGCGAGTGTGCCCTGGTGTGAGCCTTCAGCCACTCCTCGTAAAGGTCGAAGAACTCGTCCAGTCGCCCGGTCCGGCCCCACGGCAAGTGGATGTAGCGAAGACTCAGTGCCTGCCGCCCCTTCTTCAGCGACACGTCTGTCCGCAGCAGCAGGGCCAGTGCCGAGGCCAGCCCGGTGCGATCGACGCCGCGGTAACAGTGGAACAGGACGGGGTACTCGCTGCGGTCGAGCACCTCGATAAGGCGTCGCATCTCCTGAACCGGCGGCAGGTGTCCCGCGGACAGCGCGAGGTCCTCGACCGAGACGCCGAGGCGGTTGGCGGTGCGGCACTCGTCGAGATACCAGTCCTGCTGCTCGCGGCAACCGCGCAGGTTGATCACCGTGCGGATGCCGTACTTCCGCACCAGCCACTCCAGGTCGTTGCCCGACGGCTGCGACGAGCGGTAGACAGCGCCCGGGATGACGATGTGCGCGTTGCAGGCAAACAGCAGGTTGCCGACCTCGACCAGCAGGCAAAAGAGCAACCCAGTCAGGCAACCACGGATCAGGGCTCCGCGCAGGGTGACGGGGCACACCAGCCCGAAGCGCCAGCGAGCGGACACCTTCCCCTCGCTGGCGCATCGGGCTGGTTTCGGGGCCGTCCCACCCATGACACTTCCCCTGCCTCCTTGCAGCCGCTGCCCCGCGCCACGAGCAGTTTGCGCGAGGCTTCGGGCCGGGCATCATGACAGAAGTCCCGGGGGATGACCAGACCGATTCGGCCCGCCTTCCCCGTGCCCCCGCCCGCGTGGTATAGAACTCCTACTGGACAAAGGACAGCCATCACGGCAACCGGGAGATCGCCACCCATGCCGCTTCAGCTCCTTCAAGGACGAAGAAAGGGGTCAACAAGCTGCTCCCTCGCCCCCGCGTTTCTTCCATCGCCTGCCCGAGCGGCCCGGCGGAGGACGACCTGGAAGCGCTGGCTTTTCGTGCTGCTGGCCCTGGGTGTAGCCCAACGCCTGCTCCGCTATCTGCTGCGGTTTCCGGTATGGGGCGATGAGGCCTTTGTCTGCCTGAACCTGATGGACCGTGACTACCTCGGCCTGCTCCGTCCGTTGCGTTTCGACCAGGTCGCCCCGCTTCTGTTCTTGTGGGGCGAGGAAGCGGTCTATCGCATCCTGGGCGGCTCCGAATTGGCCCTCCGCCTGCTGCCGCTCCTGGCGGGCATCGGCTCGCTCTTCCTGTTTGCACGCCTCGCCTTCGCGGCCGTCCGGCCCTCCGCGGCACTGCTGGCCACCGGCATCCTGGCCGTCTCGTATTACCCGGTCCGCCATAGCTGCGAGGTCAAGCCCTATGCCTTCGACCTCTTCCAGTCTCTGCTCCTGCTCACGCCCGCCGTACACTGGCTGCGCTACCCCGACCGCCGCCGCTACCTGGCCCTCCTCACCGCCGCCGCTCCCCTGGCCCTTGCCTCTTCCTATCCTGCGGCCTTTACGGCGGGAACGGTCAGCCTCGCGCTCCTCCCCGCCATCGGGCAGCGCCGTGACAAGAAGACGTGGCTGCTGTTTGGGCTCTATAACTTGCTCGCAGGGATCACGGTTGGCGGGCTTTTTCTTGGCATCGGGCAGGCGCAGCATGCCTCGATGACAGCTGGCTGTCGCGGCTACTGGGATGCCTGGTTTCCTCCCACTGACCTCCGCGAACTGCCTGGCTGGCTGCTGACGGTCCACGCCGGCAACCTGCTGGCCTATCCCGCTGGTGGGCGGGATGGGGGCAGCGCGATCACGCTGCTGCTCTGCCTGGCAGGCATCGCGTCCCTCGCCCTCCGGCGCCGCGACCTCCTGCTCCTGATGCTGACGCCATTCGTCTTAACGTTCCTCGCCGCGCTGGTGGGGAAATATCCTTACGGCGGCAGCGCCCGGATCGCCCAGCACCTTGCTCCGTCCATCTGCCTGCTCGCTGGGACGGGAGCCTCAACCCTGCTCCGCCGGCTGTGTCGGTCTCCTGGACAACGCTGGCGTGGGTGCCTCGTGCTCCTTTCCCTGCTGATCGTCATCGGTGCTGTCGGTCTACTTCACGACATCCGGAAACCTTACAAGACCGAGGGGGACGAGCGGGCCCGGCATTTCGTCCGCACTCTCCTGGCCCGGACCGGGGGCAAGCCGATCGTCCTTCTCGATGCGCCGCCTCGGCTGTACCCGAGCCTGGAGTGGTATCTGCGACTCGAGGGCGGCGATGTGACCTGGGCTGGCTCGCTCGCGGATCTTCCGCTCGACGGGGCGACGCAGACATTCTGGTGCCTTCGCTTCCGGACGAATGACGCGCCGCTGGACGTGCTGCCGCCGGTTTGGAACGGGCCGCACGGCGTGTTTGCCTTGCGAGCCCGCACGGGCTTTCTGCTAGGGCTCGGTCCGGAGCGGGACGACACGCACTCCTGCGAGGTGTCGCAGTGGGCCCGCTTGGCAGGAGGGGAGATCCGCCGAGGTGGCGGCAAAGGAACGGGCCCCTGATCACATCAGGGGCCCGGGGTCGGCTTTCGGACTGACCGGAGGGGATTGCTCCGGCTTGGCACCGGGGCAGGTCAGCTCAGCTCGCCGACCTTGTAGCGGACGAACCGCACCAGCTTCAGGCCGGCCGACTTGAGCAGCTGGCCGACCGTCTTGGTGTCGTCCTTGACGAACGGCTGGTCGACGAGGACGTTCTCGGCGTACCAGGTGTTGAGCTTGCCCTCGGCAATCTTGTCGAGGATGTTGGCCGGCTTGTTCGCGTTCTTCGGGTCGGAGGCGATCTGCGCCTTGGCGATCTCCTTCTCCCGGGCGACGACGTCCGCGGGGACGTCCTCACGGCGGGCGTAGCTCGGGTTGCGTGCCGTGATGTGCATGCAGACGTCGCGGAGTAGCTGCGTGTCGGCCCTGTCCCCCTCGACTTGCAGGAGGACGCCGACAGTGCCGTCGTGATGGACGTAGCTGCCGAGCACGCCGGTCAGGTGCTTGAGCCGGGCCGGCTTCATGTTCTCGCGGATCAGCCCGATCACGTCGTTGATCCGGTCGGTGACGGTCTTGGCCGGGGCATCGACAAACGGCTGCGCGAGCAGCTCCGGAACGCTCTGCGCCCCCTCGAAGGCGACCTGCTTGGCGAGGTCGTTGGTGAGCTGGACGAACAGTTCGTTCTTGGCCGACGGAGCGCTCTCACAGCGCACCTCGATGATGCCGCCGACGTGCTGGCCCAGGTCGACGAACGTGCCGATCCGGCCCTCAGCGGTTTCGCGCTCCCCCTTGGTCACCGCAAGCCCCTTGTGCTTCTCCCGCAGCCACTGGACGGCCTTTTCCATGTCGCCGCCGGTTTCGGTGAGGGCGGTCTTGCACTCGCCGAACGGGGCGTTGGTTCGATCGCGGAGCTTCTTCACGTCGGTGGCGGGAATGTTGGCCATGCTCGTCGTCCTTGTCCTGCGTCCTGTGGGGCAGGTCGCTGACCTGCCAGCCGCCAGGCAGGTCAGCGACCTGCCAGCCGCCAGGCAGGTCAGCGACCTGCCAGCCGCCAGGCAGGTCAGCGACCTGCCAGCCGCCAGGCAGGTCAGCGACCTGCCCCACGGGGCGGCCGAAACCCTCACTCATTCAGCGACAGCGGGGGCGGGCTGCGGGTTCGGGGCAGGGCCGTTCGGCTGCGGCGGGCGTGGCTTGATCAAGTGCTGCTGGTCGGCCGGCAGCGCGGCCCGGCCCTCAAGGACGGCATCGGCCAGCTTGTTCAGCATCAGCTCGATGGAGCGAATGCTGTCGTCGTTGCCAGGGATGGGAAGGTCGACCACGTCGGGGTCGCTGTCGGTGTCGATGAGGGCAACCGTCATGACGCCCATGCGCTGGGCCTCCTTGACGGAGATGTACTCGCGGCGTGGATCGACGACGACCAGGGCATCGGGCAGACGGTTCATCTCGCGGATGCCCGACAGGTTGCGCTGGATCTTGCTCAGCTCGCGGTTGAGGGTCGAGATCATCTTCTTGCTGTAGCGATGGATCTCGGCCGTCGGCGGGGCCTTGCCCGGATCGAGCTTGCCCGTCTCGTTGAGCATGGAGCGCATGTAGGCCGGCAGGTCGATCTTGGCGGGGTTCTCGTTGGCGGGCAGCCAGAGTTGTTCGAGTTCCTGAAGCCGCTTGAGGCGATCGCGAATGGTCCGGTAATTGGTCAGCGTGCCGCCGAGCCAGCGTTCGCTGACATAGGGCATGCCGCAGCGAGCGGCCTCGCGTTCGATGGCCTCCTTGGCCTGCCGCTTGGTCCCGACGAAGAGGACGAGACTGCCGTTGCTGGCGACCTTGGCGAGGTAGCGGTAGGCACGGAGGAGCCCACGTACGGTTTCACGCAGGTCAATGATGTGGATGAGGTTGCGTTTGCCGTAGATGTACGGCCGCATCTTCGGATTCCAACGGCTGGCCCGGTGTCCGAAGTGGACGCCGGCCTCGATCAAGTCCTTCACCTGGACAATGGCCACGCACTGCCCTCCTTCCCCGCTTTTGGGATCTTGAGGCAAGGAATAACCGAACCGAGCGCTTCCGACCACCCTCTTGGCAAAAGGGAGGAAAGGGTTATCGTAGCAGCCGAGGGGGCAAGGGTCAAAGGTTTTCCTGCAAAAAAGGCGCCGCCGCCGCCGCCGGCCCGCGACCCGTTCAACGGGGCGCACTGAGCCCCGCCCTCTCCCACGGTTTCGGCACGTCCTGGAAAGCGCGAAGGGCCCGCTGCGTTTGAGCAGCGGGCCCTTCGTCGTCCCCGGCAATGACCTACTCTCGCGCGGGAAGCACTACCATCGGCCCCGGATGCTTAACGGCCGTGTTCGGAATGGGAACGGGTGGGGCCATCCGGGTCTGGTCACCGGGAGTCGCTTGCTAGAGCAAGGGTAGCGGTAAGGGTTGCCTCGGGAGTCTCTGGTTCACGAAGTCGCGAGGGCGGGATCAATGCGGTCAAGCGTTCGGCTGTTAGTACCGGTCGGCTGAGCGGGTCGCCCCGCGTACACGTCCGGCCTATCGACCTGGTGGTCTTCCAGGAGCCTTCGCCCACAAGGGGCAGGAGACCTGATCTTGGGGGAGGTTTCACGCTTAGATGCCTTCAGCGTTTATCCGCGCCGTACGTAGCTACCCAGCGTTGCCCCGAGCGGGACAACTGGCACACCAGCGGTACGTCCCTCCCAATCCTCTCGTACTAGGGAGGAAGCCCCGCAAGTCTCCTCCGCCCGCAACAGATAGGGACCGACCTGTCTCACGACGGTCTAAACCCAGCTCACGTACCGCTTTCATTGGCGAACAGCCAAACCCTTGGGAGCTTCTCCACCCCCAGGATGCGATGAGCCGACATCGAGGTGCCAAACCTCCCCGCCGCTGTGAACGCTCAGGGGAGATAAGCCTGTTATCCCCGGAGTACCTTTTATCTGTTGAGCGACGGCCTTTCCATCCAGCACCGCCGGATCACTAAGCCCTGCTT
Source organism: Planctomycetota bacterium (assembly GCA_016177925.1). Lineage (GTDB taxonomy): Bacteria > Planctomycetota > Planctomycetia > Gemmatales > Gemmataceae > JACOUH01. The sequence continues at coordinate 9,656 of JACOUH010000372.1, forward strand.
TCGCACCTGCTCGACCGATGAGTCTCGCAGTCAAGCACCCTTCTACCTTTACGCTCCAAGCCCGATTGCCGACCGGGCTGAGGGTACCTTTGGACTCCTCCGTTACGTTTTAGGAGGAGACCGCCCCAGTCAAACTGCCCACTTAGCACTGTCCACGCCCCGGCTGACGGGTGCGGGTTAGAACTCAAGCACGACAAGGCTGGTGTTTCATTGTGCGACTCAGGGAGTACCGGGGTACTCCCGTCAACGTCTCCCAGCTACGCTACGCATGACGGGCCTAAGCCCAATACTAAGCTGCAGTAAAGGTTCACGGGGTCTTTCCGTCTAGTTGCGGGTATGTTGCATCTTCACAACAACTACAGTTTCACCGAGTCGCTGGTGGAGACAGTGGTCCGGTCGTTACACCATTCATGCAGGTCGGAACTTACCCGACAAGGAACTTCGCTACCTTAGGACCGTCATAGTTACGGCCGCCGTTTACCGGAGCTTCGGTTGCGAGCTTCCCAGCCCCGCGCTTGCGCGGGGGGCTGGTAACCCCCTTCCTTAACTTACCGGCACCGGGCAGGTGTCAGTCTCTATACGTCCTCTTACGAGTTGGCAGAGACCTGTGTTTTTAGTAAACAGTCGCCAGACCCCTTTCACTGCGGCTCCCACGGGCGTACCCGGGGAGCGCCCCTTATCCCTAAGTTACGGGGCCAATTTGCCGAGTTCCTTCACCAGCGTTCTCTCGAGCGCCTGAGAATCTTCTTCACGCCTACCTGTGTCAGTTTTAGTACGGGCACCGACTTTGTCCGGCACCGGCTTTTCTTGGTCGTCCGTGGGGGGACTTCGGGATCGTAACTGCCCTCCCCCTTGCGGGCCGCCCCTCTACGTGGGCAGGCTCCCCCGCCGGACGGCGTCCGGGTGCTTTCAACCTCCGTCGGTGGTGCAGGACTATTAACCTGCCGTCCATCGGCTACGCCTGTCGGCCTCGCCTTAGGGTCCGACTAACCCTGGGCGGATTTACCTTCCCCAGGAAACCTTAGGCTTTCGGCGAACGGGATTCTCACCCGTTTTATCGCACTTTTGAAATGGTGGCTGCTTCTAAGCCAACATCCTCCCTGTCAGGGGAGTCCAACTTCCTTTCGCACTGAGCAGATCTTGGGGACCTTAGCGGGCGGTCTGGGTTGTTCCCCTCTCGACGACGGAGCTTATCCCCCGCCGTCTAGCTGCCCCGGCTTGGTCCACTGGCATTCGGAGTTTGGTTCGAGCGGGTAGCCGGGTAGGCCCCCGTCCCGATTCAGTCGCTCTACCTCCAGTGTCAACTACCGAGACGTTAACCCTAAAGTTATTTCGGAGAGAACGAGCTATCTCCACGTTTGATGATACTTTCAATCCTCCACACAGGTCATCCCCTAGTTTTTCAACACTAGTGGGTTCGGACCTCCATGAGGCATTACCCCCACTTCATCCTGCCCATGCGTAGTTCACGTGGTTTCGCGTCTACCGCCGTCAACAAAACGCCCGTTTCGGACTCGCTTTCGCTTCGGCTTCGCCCCAACGGGTCTTAACCAGGCTGACGACGGTAAGTCGCCGGATCATTATGCAAAAGGCACGCGATCACCCTGCCGTTGCCAGCATAGGGCTCTCACCGCTTGTAGGCATGTGGTTTCAGGTTCACTGTCCTCCCCTGAAAGGGGTTCTTCCCATCGTTCGCTCGCGCTACTTGGTCCGCTATCGGTCGCCAGGGAGTACTTAGCCTTGCGGGATGGTCCCCGCGGCTTCGGGCCCGCTTCCACGTGGCGGGCCTTACTCAGGTACCGGCTCAGGCCCCTTCGCCCTTCGCCTACGGGACTGTCACCCGCTGTGGCACGCCTTTCCAGACGTTTCGGCTGGGCTACCAAGACCCTAACCGCCGGCCCTCCAACCCCACCCGGACGAGTCCGGCTGGTTTAGGCTGTTCCGCGTTCGCTCGCCGCTACTGACGGAGTCGCTGTTGCTTTCCTTTCCTCCGGGTAGTGAGATGTTTCAGTTCCCCGGGTTGGCGACGCACGCCTATGGATTGAGCGTGCGTCCGTTCGGGTATCCCGGCCTCAGTGCTCGTTTGACAGCTCCGCCGGGCTTGTCGCAGTCTTCCACGCCCTTCTTCGCCTCCTGGCGCCAAGACATCCCCCACACGCCCTTAGTAGCTTAACCGCATCGATCCCGCCCTCCCGACTCACCAAAGCCGCCAGGACGGCATCGCCTGCGGGCCGCTACCCGCCCGGTTGCATTCCCTGCCCCACGCAACCGTGGAGAAGGGCCGGGCGAGAGTAACGATCCAGTGCTCTCTCGAGATCGTGTCTGAGAGTCTCGCAAGAAACCGCGGCGACCCACGCCGTCCCGCCCGCAAGCGAAACGGCCCAAGCCGCCCGTTCATTGTGAGGCAACTCTTACCGCCGACGTTCAAAGCCTCGCGACCCTGACCGCCATTGAGGGTGAGGGATCCGATGGCCCAAACCCTATCGAAGTCTCATCCGTTGTTCGCCCCGTTGGAGGCGATCGCAGGATGCTGGTTGTGTTGTAGGCGGTTTTCCCGGAGGCGACAAGGCCGCCCAGGATTTTTTTTGACCCGTCAGCCGGCGAGCTGGCGCTGCCCCCGGGAGGGGTTGCGACGGCACGAACCGACGATACATTGAGGGGAATGCGAGGCGGCCAGGGAAGGGGGCGTTGCGGTGTCCATCGTCGTCGAAGACTTTCACAAGACCTACGGCGAGACGGTTGCGGTCCGGGGGATCACCTTCTCCGTCGCCCCCGGCGAAATTCTCGGACTGGCCGGGCTCAATGGGGCGGGCAAGACGACTACCCTGCGCGCTCTCGCTGGCATCCTCAAGCCGACGCGCGGTCGTTTGCTTATCGCCGGATACGATGTCGAGACGCACCCGGTCCAGGCCAAGGCCGAATTGGCCTATGTCCCCGACGAGCCGCGGCTCTTCGACCGATTAACCGTCTGGGAGCACTTTCGCTTTGTCGCCGGGACCTACCGGCTCAGCGGCTGGCAGGAGCGGGCCGAGCGGCTGCTGGAGAGGCTGGAGCTGGTCGAAAAACGAGACGCTCTCACCTCGGAGCTGTCACGCGGCATGCGTCAGAAGGTGGTCATCGGCTGCGGCTACCTCCATCAGCCAAAAGCGATCCTGCTGGACGAGCCGCTGACCGGCCTCGACCCGCGCGGCATTCGCACCATGAAGGACCTCATTCTTGAACACGCGGCGGGCGGAGCGGCCATCATCGTCAGCTCGCACCTGCTGTCGCTGCTGGAAGACCTGGCCACGACAGTGCTGATCGTCCGCCGCGGCCAGGTCGTCCTGCACAGCCCCCTGGCAGCACTCCGCCAGCAGCTGAACGCTGGCGAGCGACGAGAGACACTCGAAGAACTGTTCTTCCGGCTGACAGAGGCGCCGGCCAAAACCGCGGCCGGGAGCACACCGGAATCCTGAACGCCGCGTCCTGGAGGAGTCTGCCCTGAACCGTGCCCTCTGGCTGCTGCTTGGACTTCAGTGTCGCAGCTGGCTCCGGTCGGCCTGGCGCAGTCTCCACACTGTGAAAGGCATTCTCCTGGCGCTGGTGGGACTGCTGGTGCTGGGGCTGTGGGTGGTGTCGGCGATGCTACCATCGCAGTCCACAAGCGCCGACCCCGAGAACCTGCGCCGCTACGCGCCTGCCTTCCTCCTCACCTACTGCCTGGTGGCCACCCTCTTCTCCAAGGGTGAGCGGGGGCTCTACTTCAGCCCCGCCGAGGTCAACCTGCTCTTTCCAGGGCCCTTTACGCGCCGTCAACTGCTCCTCTACAAGATCACGACGAGCACCCTGTTCATCCTGCCGACAACGCTGTTCCTCACCTTCCTCCTGCGCATCCACGCCCACTGGTACCTGGCCGCCTTTCTCGGTCTCTTCCTCGCGTTCCTGTTCTTGCAACTGTTCCAGATGGCCCTGAACCTCCTGGCCACCGCCCTCGGCGCCCAGGCCTACACGCGCGGCCGCAAGTTGGTGCTGCTGCTTCTGCTGCTGGCGGTGGCGGGAATTCTCTTCGAGGCGGCGCGGACGGCCGGACCAGGCGGCCGGCCAGGGTTCGGCCCCATCGAGCGGACGGACCTGTGGCGGACGCTCTCCGCGCCCCTGCGCTGGTTCGTCGAGGTCTTCCTCACCGAGCCGGGCGCCTGGGAGGACCTGCTCCTGTATACCGCCCTCTCTGGGGGGGTGATCCTGGTCCTGCTGGCCATCATACTGCTGCTGGACGTGCATTACCTGGAGTCGGCGGCGGTGACCAGCGAGAAGATCTACACCCGGCTGCAGCGGATGCGCCGCGGCGAGGCGGGCGCGGGGTGGCGAGAGTCTTCGGGGGAGGTGCGCCTGGGGCTACCCGATTTCCCGTGGTGGGGCGGGGTCGGGCCGATCGCCTGGCGCCAGGCGACAACGGCCTTCCGCAGCCTCGGCCGGCTGGCCTTGTTCGCCCTGATCATGGGGCCCATACTGGTGGGGCCGATGATGGCGGGCAACGCGGAGCCCGGCGACGGCGGCGGGTCGTATGCCGTGTCCGGGTTGCTACTCTGGATGACGATCATTATGACGACGCTGGTGCCGTACGATTTCCGCGGCGACCTGGAGCGCATGGAGGTCCTCAAAACGCTGCCCCTGCCGCCGTGGCGCGTGGCACTGGGACAACTGGTGACGCCGGTGCTGCTGATCAGCTTGGTGCAGGCCCTGTTCCTCGGCGCGATCCAGCTGGTGTGGGGTCGCTGGGATCTTCTCCTGCTGACCGTCCTCGCCCTTGCCGTGCCGCTGAACCTGCTGGTGTTCGGGCTCGACAACTTGCTGTTCCTGTGGTTTCCGAGCCGGGTCCTGGCCGCGAACCCCGGCGACTTCCAGGCCCTGGGGCGCAACGTGCTCCTCCTGCTGACCAAGGTGATGGTGTTGATCGTGGCCGGCAGCCTGTCCGCCGGCGTGTGGTTCGTGGTATCCGAGGTGTTGGGCTTTCGGGTGGCGGGGCTGCTGTCCGCCTGGCTGACGCTGACCGCCTTCGCCCTCGCCCTCGTCCCACTGCTGGCCCTGGCTTTCGACTCGTTCGACGTCGCCCGCGACATGCCCGCGTGACAGGGAGGGCGAGGCTCCCGCCGAGCCTTCTGCTGCGGCTCGGCAGGAGCCTCGCCCTCCCGACTGTCCACCTCAAGGAGGAGCCGCGTCTCATGAAGCCGTTCGAGCCGGCCGCACCCACCTGGGTCCGCAAGCGCGATGGGCGCACCGTGCCGTTCGAGGCGGACCGGATCAGCCGTGCCCTGTTCGCCGCCGGCGAGCGCTGCGGCCAGCCCGATGCCTTCCTGGCGCGCGAGCTAGCCGATGCCGTCGTCCACTTCCTCGCCGACGAGGCCGATGACAAGGTCCCAACGACAACCCAGGTCCGCGAAGTCGTCGTTAAGGTGCTGCGCGGGCTGGGGCAGCATGCCCTGGTCGAGGCCTTCGAGCAATTTGATCGCCGCAAGAGCGGAGCCGGGGCACCCGCGCCAGCGGGTCGCACAGAGGAGCGGAACGGACAAACGGAGGCCGCAGAGGGCGCCTTCCACTACAGCCTCGGAGACACGCCGTCGGCGGTCTGCGCGGCCTGCACGCGCGACTACACCTTGCGGGCGGTCTACACACGCGATCTTGCCGCGGCCCATCATGACGGCCTCATTACGCTGGGCGGACTGGAGGCGCCCGACGAACTGGCGAGCTGCCTGCTCGGACCTCCCGGTGGAGCAGGGGACGGCGGGACGTGGCCCGGATTGCTGGAAAGGCTGGCCGACTGCTCCGGACGATGCGTCGTCCTGGAAGGACCGGAGTATGCGCTGGTCGGTCTCGGCGGACAGCGGCCCCGGCGTGGCGCCCTCTCCTGGGCGGAGCGAGCGGCGGCGAAATTCCTGCACGACCTGTCGTTGGGGTTGCGGCTGACGGGGCGAACGGCGGTGCTGAACGTCAACGGGGCTCCGCCACCGTGGGCGGACGAGGCGGCGGCCGGCCCGCTTTTCGCCGCGCAGCTCAAGCCGACTGATCCTGGTTGGGTGGCCGAGTTGACCGACGCCCTTCTCGAGGCCGCTTTGACGGCGGAACAGCATCGCTCGGACATCCGCTTCGACTGGCATCTGTCGGAGCGCGACTTCTCGGAGTCAGCGCGCGAACGGCTGGCCCGTGTTGCCCGGGCGGCCCTGATCGGCGCGCCCCTGACATTCGTCTTCGATCGGCCGCGGCGCCCGCTCTTCCTTGCCGAGGGTGTTCAGCGACCTCATCCCGCCGTACTCCTGAGCGTCGGCCTCCATGTGCCGCGCCTGGTGGCCCTGATCACCGACGAGTTGCGCGGGGCGCCCGGCGGGCCGGGCGAGCGGCTGCTGGTGCGGCTGAAGAGTTTGGCTCGGCTAGCGCTCAGCGCCGGCTTGCAGAAGCGAGAGTTCCTGCGCCGCCACGTCCGTGCGTCGCCGGCCCTCGTCCGAGGTTTCCTGCAGGAGCGTGCGCGCTTGCTGGTTAGCCCGATCGGACTGGACGCCGCCGTCCAGGCGCTGCTGGGGCGGGGGCTCTGCTCCGGCGAGGAACCCCTTGACCTGGGACGAGCCATCCTCCGTCGCCTCCGGGAAGTGCTGCGTGAGGAAGGACGAGCTTCGGCGCTGGAGACCTGTGTCGACGCTCCGACAGAAGACCTGGCCCCGGATGCACATGAAGCGGGCCCTCTTACTCCGGTGCTCGCCTCGGGGCCGACCTGCTGGGATGCGGGGGCGGAGGTCACCGCCCAGATGCAGGCGACAGGCGAACTGCATGCCGCGGCGGAGGGGGGGACCGCTGTCGTCTTCCTCCCCGCCAAGCTGCCGAGGCCTGAAGAGGTCGCGGGTTGGCTTCGCTGGGCCTGGAAGGAAACCGAGGTCGTCCGTCTCCGCCTGGCACACGGAGCCCCCGCGCACCGCCAGCTCACCTTCTCCGTCTCCGAGAATCGCTGACAAAAATTCTCTTCACAGGAGGCATTTCTCCCAGGAGTCCTTGTGGGGCAAATTTCCAACTTGCCGACTGAATCGGGCAAGTTGAAAACTTGCCCCCACAAAGGCGCCGAACCGCGTTCCTCTCTCGCGTGTCCCTCCTTCGGACAGGCAGCCGATGCCCTACGCCCCGCCCGCGACCCGGACACGGCCCGTGCCTACTCGATTTGTGGCGGTTGACGTCCGGCGTTATAACTAACCGTGCGGTCGCGGTCGCTCGGCCGCGGTCTTCCTCGGCCCGCTCGGGAGATGCCGCTCATGGCAACGCCCCTTGCGTTCCTGAAGTTCCTCGCCAAGGCGGTGCTCAACGCCGTCGGCGGTGGGGTGGCCGGCGACTTCGCGGTCGAGGTCCTGCCGGAAGTGGCCCGGGACGTATGGAGACGCGGCGCCAAACAGGGCTCACCCGAGGCCGTTCGCGCCGAGGTGGAAGCCCTCGCTGCCCTGCCTCCCGATGACGCCGCCCGGCACGCCGAGGCCGTCGCCGCCGAGGTCGCCGCCGGCCGGCCGAAGAAAGTCCAGGACGCCCTCGCCGCGTATCTCACCCAGGTGCCCGCAAGCATCCGCCGCTCGCTGCTGCCGCCGGCGGCAGGCTTCCGCGAGTTCTCGCTCATCCTCTCCATCAAGGAGCCCGACGACCTCGTCCCCCTGCTGCCACCCCGCCTGCCGCACTTCAAACCCGGCGACCGGCCGCCCGGCGTCGGCGACTGGGAACTGGTCGAGTTGCTCGGCCTCGGCGGGTTCGGCGAGGTTTGGAAAGCATGCAACACTTTCCTCGACGAGCCGGTAGCACTCAAGTTCTGCCTCGACGAGCAGGCCGCCCGCGTGCTCCGTAACGAGGCCGCCGTCCTGCGCCGCGTCATGAAGCAGGGGCGCCACCCCGGCATCGTCGCCCTGCTCGACACGTACCTCAATGGCGATCCGCCGTGTCTGAAATACGAGTATGTCGCTGGCGGTGACCTGGCCGGGCTGATCGCCGAGTGGCACCAAGAGTCGCCAGCCCGGGCGGTCGAGCAGGCGCCGCGGGCGCTGCGCGACCTGGCGGCGACAGCGGGCCACTTCCATCGCCTCGACCCGCCGATCGTTCACCGCGACCTGAAGCCGGCCAATGTGCTGGTGCAGCGTGCGGCGCGACCCGCTCTCGCGGGTGCCCCGGTGCGGTTGCGCGTGGCCGACTTCGGCATCGGCGGGCTGGCGGCACGGCGGGCGCTGGGCCGCACCTGGCAGGGGAACACCGCCGCAATGACCGCTGCCCTGCGCGGCGCCTGCACACCGCTCTACGCCTCGCCGCAGCAGCAGGGCGGCAGCGATCCCGACCCGCGCGACGATGTCTATTCGCTGGGGGTCATCTGGTATCAGATGCTGATCGGCGACCTGGCATCCGCCCCGGTCGGCGACTGGCAGGACGAACTGAAGCAGCGCGGCGTCTCCGACGAGGCGGTGCGGCTGCTGGCGTCGTGCGTCGCCCTCAAACCGGAGCGTCGGCCGCGCGATGCCGCCGTGCTTGCGGAGCAGCTCGCTGGCCTGGGCCGCTTCCCCACGCGGTTGGCGAGCGGGGGGTGTAAACCCCCCGGTACACAACCGGGGGCGGACCCGCTCGGCGGGTGCCCCCCGCCCCCGCTCGCCAACCGCGAGGAGGCGTTCCGGCCGGCTGACGATCTGGCGGAACAGGCGGAGCGGCTGCTGCGGCGTGTTCGCGAGACCCACGATCAGGCGAAGCGCCTGGCCAAGCGCCGCCACGACTACGCCGCCGCTGTGCAGCTGCTCGACGCCCTGCCCGAGCGCCTGCGCAACGGCACCCTCTACACGAAACTGTGCTGGCGGCGCGACCGCGTCGCCGAGTTGGACCGTACCATCCGCTGTGCCGTCGCCACGGGGCGGCTGACCGGCCTGCGTCCCGACGTCGAGGAACTGCTCGACCTGGCGCCCGAGCGCGGCGACCTGCGCCGGCTGCTCGACCGGCTGCCCCAGGACGAGCCGCCGCCGCTGCGGCTGACCAACGTGGCCGGCATGACGCTGGTCCTCGTTCCGGCGGGCCGGTTCTTCATGGGCTCGCCACCGAATGAAGAGGAGCGCGGCACTGACGAGAAACGACACGAAGTGGAGATCACCCAGCCGTTTTATCTGGCGAGCTGTCCCGTCACGCAGGAGCAGTATCGCCTCGTCACGGGCAAGAATCCCAGCTATTTCTCGCGTGGCGGCGGGGGGAGAGACCGCGTCGCCGGCGTCGACACGGGCCGTCTGCCGGTCGACAGCGTCACCTGGTATGACGCGGTCGAGTTCTGCCGCCGCTTGTCGGAACTGGTCGAGGAACGGGCGGCGGGCCGCGTCTACCGCCTACCGAGCGAGGCGGAATGGGAGTACGCCTGCCGCGCCGGTTCCACCACGCCGTTCCACAGCAGCCGTTCGCTGTCCGCCGAAGAGGCCAACTTCGACGGTAACTTCCCTTCTGGCGGCGCCCCGCACGGACGAGAGCTGCGGCGGACCGAGCGAGTCGGCTCCTATCGGCCGAATGCCTGGAACCTGTGCGACATGCACGGCAATGTCAGCGAGTGGTGCGCCGACTGGTACGACAAGGATTACTATGCGGAGAGCCCGCGCTGCAATCCACCGGGGCCGTGCGAGGGGATCGGTCGTGTGATCCGCGGCGGTTCGTGGGTCGCCTGCGGCCGGCTTTGCCGCTCTGCCCAGCGCGTCGGCTGCCCGCCTGCCAGTCGCTACAACTTCGTCGGCTTCCGCATCGCCGTGTCCGTTCCCCGTCCCCGGTGAAGCCTTCTTCCGCTCCTCTCCCCCGAGGGGAGAGGGGTTGGGGGTGAGGGGGCGGGACGTCGTCCTCCCGCTCACCCCCAACCCCCTCACTGGTCTACGTCTTGAGGCTCATGGCCCTTGCGTGTCTGGCTGGATGACGACCTCGACGGTCTCGATGATCTGCCCGAGCACCTCGCCGTAGCCCGGGCAGGACGGCGGCCAGTCCGCGCGGCTCTGTTCCCCCGGCGTCCACGATGCCATCGGCGATGGCCTGGCGGGCCAGCTCCTGGGGTGTCCAGTGGGGAAGGGGGTAGCCCCTGGGCAATGGGTTCCAGGCAGGCCAGCTCCACGATCGGAGCCCTTTGCGGAGGGGGCCGAGCATAACACTCACTGTCACGCTCGGGCTCCGAACGATCTCTCGAAACGCGATCAAGAGCCAGGGAGTGGGCAGGGACGCGGAAGCGCTGGAAAAGTCCGGGAAAACGCAAACAGCCGGGGGAGAAATCCTCGGCTGTTGATGCTTTCGAGATTGTCGTAAGGGCCAGAGGCGAAAACGTTTAGCTCCCCGAGGCGGTCTCAGCTCGATTCATGTTTTGTAGAGCGGGGAACCTTGCAGGTCAAGAGGTTACGTCGCTCGCCCGTCATCGCGATGTTCCCCTGGAATGCCCATTCCGATGCCAAACCGGAGCCGAAACCGGCTCCCAGGGAACGCCGCGATCCGCTCAAGCTGGCTCGATATTACCAGTCGCTGCTCGACTCCGGCAAGTTCGAGAACCGGGCGGCGCTCGCCCGCTACCTGGGCGTCAGCCGGGCCAGGGTGACGCAGGTGCTGCGGCGGTTCGGGTAGTCCCGGTCGTCGGCATGGATGCGGCGAACCGGTAAGATAAAAGGAAAGTGAGGTTTACCGAGATTCACCCGGGGGCAAGCCGTCCGGCTGGAGGCGAAGCGTGCGAATTCTGGTCGTCGAGGATGAAGAAAAAACCGCTGCCTATCTCCGCAAAGGGCTGACTGAAAACGGCTTCGTCGTGGACGTGTGCAGCCAGGGGGAGGATGGTCTGCACCTCGCCCGCACCTCCGGCTACGACCTCATCATCCTCGACGTGATGCTGCCCGAACGGGACGGCTGGTCGATCCTGACCGAGTTGCGGCAAACCGGCCAACAGACGCCAGTGTTGTACCTGACCGCCCGTGATGCGGTCCAGGATCGGGTCAAGGGCCTGGAACTCGGGGCCGACGATTACCTTGTCAAGCCGTTCGCTTTCTCCGAGTTGCTGGCCCGTATCCGCACCATCCTCCGGCGAGGGCCTGCCCGCCAGAGTGACCTCGTGACCGTCGCGGACCTGGAGATCGATCTGGCCCGGCATCGAGCCAACCGGGGAAATCAGCGTCTCGACCTGACGCCCAAGGAATTTCTTCTTCTGTCGCTCCTGGCTCGGCGGAAAGGGGAAGTCCTCACCCGCACCCTGATCGCGGAACAGGTCTGGGACATGAACTTTGACAGCAACACCAATGTCGTGGATGTGCATGTCCGCCGCCTGCGGTTGAAGGTGGATGACCCGTTCGAGAAGAAACTGATCCATACGGTGCGTGGGGTGGGCTATGTCCTCGAAGAACGGCCCTGACATGCGGAAGGCATCGACTGGCCGAAAACGCTTCTTTCGGCCGTGGTCCCTCGCAGCCCGGTTGACCGTCTGGTACGCCGTTTCCGCTTTCACCCTGGTTCTTACCGCCACCGGGTTCTTGTATTGGGCGCTCGTGACGAACCTCGACCGCGAGGACGACCAGTTTCTTGCAGACAAGGTTCATGTCCTGCGGGCGGTGCTCCGGGACCGCCCCGCGGATGCAGCCGCGCTCCGACAAGAGGTGGAGGTAGCGCCGGCGGCGCGGCAGTATGTGGCGATCCAGGTACGCATTCTCGACGAAGGCGGGAGGTTGATCGCTGAGACGCCCGGCATGGGCGAAACCGTACCTGCCGAAGTGTTCCCCGATCCAACCGCCGTTGCCCTGGAGCCCGGAACCGGAACCGAGTTCCGCTCGGTGACGGGCAAGTCCTTCCGGGTTCTGGCAGCGCGGGCCGGCTCTGGCCGTGAGGGGCAGGCAGATTACATCCTGCAAGTGGCCCTGGACCGCACCCATGAGGATGACCTCCTTGCCGGCTATCGGCGGAACTTGTGGCTCGTGCTAGGGGCTGCGCTTGTCGTCTGTGCGGTGGGGGGATACTGGATCGCGCTCCGGGGCATTCGGCCTGTTGAGGAAATCACCAGGACGGCCCAGCGCATCCGCTCAACGACCCTGCACGAACGTATTGAAGCGGCGGGGCTTCCCGCCGAACTGCTGGCGCTCGCGGACACTTTCAATGAGATGCTGGACCGATTGGAAGACTCGTTCGGTCGCCTGTCTCGCTTTTCGGCCGACATTGCCCATGAATTACGTACCCCGATCAACAACCTGCGCGGTGAGGCCGAGGTAGCGCTCAGCAAGCCGCGCTCCACGGAGGAGTATGGGGCGGTTCTCGGCTCCTGCCTTGAGGAATGCGTGCGCTTGTCGCTCATGATCGACAGCCTGCTCTTCCTGGCCCGCGCCGAAAACCCGGAGACACACATCAAACGGGAGCCACTGGATGTCGCGCTGGAACTCGCCAAGGTGCGCGAGTTCTACGAGGCCATTGCCTGCGAGCGCGGCGTTGCCATCCATCTTTCTTCGGCCGACGGTGTTACGGCTGATCTTGACCGCACCCTGTTCCAACGCGCGGTCGGTAACCTTATCGAGAATGCCCTGGCCCACACGCCCAAAGGGGGCATCGTCAAGTTGGCGGCGGGGCAGCAGGACGGCAGCCTTCGCGTTGAGGTGTCGGATTCGGGCTGTGGCATTGCCCAGGCGGACATTCCCCACATCTTCGACCGTTTCTATCGCGCGGATCGCGCCCGTTCTTCAAGCAAGGGGGGCGTGGGCTTGGGCTTGGCGATCGTCAAAAGCATCGCGGAGTTGCACGGGGGGACGATTCGCGTGACCAGCGAGGTCGGCAAAGGGACCACTGTGGTACTGCGCTTCCCAAGGCAATCCCTGCCTCATGCATCTGTAGCTGTCCAGACCTGAGCCTTGGTCAAAATGACGACGATGTAATCCTGGCGTAATCCTGGCGTCACCGCCCCTTCCTATGCTCCGCCCGTGGCCGCCCTAACCCGACGTGTATCGGCGGGTTCGGCGTGAAGTTCTTGCTCGCCAGTTGATTTTGACTGTTCCGGCAGTGCCGGTTGTGCCGATAAAGCCGATAAGGCAAATGGCGCAGGCAGGAGGGAAGCGGTGTGCTCCGAGGTCTGGCACTAATGCTGTTGTTGCTGACCACGGGCTGCCGGGCCTGCTATCATGGCATCCCGCAGCAAGTCGAGTCGCGCGTCGCGGAGGTTACCCGCACGCCGGTTCCCGTTGACGTGGTGCCCTGCGTTGCCGAGTTACCCCCGCCTCAAGGCGTCGTTGATCTTCGTAGCGTGTGGGAACTGGCCCTGGCCAATAATCCGGCGCTGCGGCAAGCGGGGGCGGAGGTGGAGGCGACGCGCGGTCAGGTGATTCAGGCAGGACTCTATCCCAACCCTGCATTCGTTTACAACCAGGAAGGGGTGGGCGACCGGCAAAGCCCGCCCGGCACCATCTTCCTGCAACTGAGGCAGGAGATCGTCACGGCAGGCAAGCTCAAGCTCGATGTGGCCATTGCCGCCCAGGGGAACAACGCAGCTTTGCTGGCCCTGATGGTACGCAAGTATGACGTGCTAACCCGCGTCCGTCGGGCCTTCTACGGCTACCAGGTGCTGGCCTACACCGCGAAGGTCAACGATGACATCGTTTCCGACCTGGAACGGGCTGTGAATATCAGCAAGCGGCAGGTGGAGGAGGCCAAGAGCCGACCGGAAACGGACCTCATTCGCATGCAGACCTTGCTCGCCGATGCCAAGGTCGTCCAGCAACGCAACCGCGTCAACCTGAAAGCCGCGTGGGGCGTGTTGGCCTCCGAGATCGGCCTGCCCAACCTGCCGATGCCCGAACAATCTGTGCCGCTCCCCGAGGCCAGCCCGCGCTGGGATGAACCCGCCGTCAACCAGCGCGTGGTGGCGGCGAACGTCGAAATCAAGCAGGCTCTCGTCGAGGCTGAGCGGGCCAAAATCCAGGTTGAGCGAGCTCGCGCCGGGGCCATTCCGAACGTCACGGTCGGGGGTGGGTACTGGTACAACTCCAACGGCGACCGACCCGGTGCGGTGCTGAACGCCATCGTGCCCATCCCCGTGTTCAACCGTAACCAGGGACTCATCTATGAGGCGCAGTCGCGCTACGTCCAGGCACAGGCCACGGTGCGCGCCACCGAAACCCACTTAACCGGCAACACGGCCGACGCCTGGGGCCGCTACCTCGGAGCGCGTCAGCAGGCCGAGCAGCTGTCCCGGGAGATCGTCCCCGGTCTGGAGAAGAACCTCAAGGGGGTACGCGCAGCCTATGAGGCCGGTTCAACCAAGGTCTCCTTCGCCGACATCCTGCTGGCCGAGCAGAACCTCAACAACGCAAAATTGCGGCTGGCCGACATCTACCGCGAGTTGTGGCGTGCGGTAGCCGACCTCGAAGGGCTGATGCAACTCGACCTGGACGAACCGCTCATTTCCCCCGAGTGCATCGAAAAGCGCTGAGCCGCTCGCTTCTCCCTCTCACCCTCTTTGTCCCAGCCAAGCCGAGATGACGAAATCGTCATCTCGGCGTCACGTTCCTGTCAATACCCCCTCGGTATCGTTGAACCGGAGGTCGAGATCGAACAACGGCTGCGAATCGAAGGGGCGCTCGAAGAGGGATGAAGACGTTTCGACTGATCTTGATGCTGGTGCTGCTGGTGCTCGGGCCGGTGGCCGGCTGGTGGGCGCATGCCAGGTACGGCCAATCTGCCGCCGACAAGAAAGCCGCCGAGCTGAATACCGTCCAGGTCGTACGGGGGCGGATTGAGCTGAAGGTCAAGGCCCGTGGCATCGTCAAGCCCGCTCCCAATGCCCTGGTGCGTGTTGGCTTCCCCATGCCCAAGGACGTGGCCCGCCGTATCAGCCGGATGCCTGTCGTCGAGGGCGATGAGGTCAAGGAAGGGCAAGTGTTGGCCGAACTCGACCCCGCTGATCTGACTGCCCAACTCGTCCAGCTCCAGGCCGAAGCCGCCGTCTTCGAGGAGAAGCTCAAGGCGCTCAAGGCGATGGAGACGCTGGAGGTGAAGCTCGCCGAAGTGGCCCGGGACGCGGCGCAGGCACAACTTGACCACGCCCTCCGCGTGGCTTCGCGCTACGAGAAGATGACCGACAAGACCGGCATCAGCACGCTGGAGATCGACACGGCGGCGAGCGACAAGCTTGTCTCCCAGGCTCGGTTCAACCAGGCGAAGGCCAGCCTGGAGCAAGTGAAAGGGAAGTTCCGCACCGACATTGCCGTCCTCGAAGCCCAGTTGAAGCAAGCGGAGACCGCGATCAATAACGTCCGGGTGCAGATCGGCTTGTGTACGATGCGCTCGCCGATCAGCGGACAGGTATTTGCCATCCACATACGCCAGGGCGAGACGACCGGCAACCTGCCTAACGCGCCCGTTCTGAGCCTGCTCGACCACAAGCAGTTGCAGTTGCACCTTTACGTCGATGAATCGGATTTTGGCCGCGTCAAGGTGGGACAGCCTGTCACGTTCCGCGTGGACGCTTATCCGGCCGAGATCCTTCGAGGAAAAATCGTCCGCTTGTTGCCGCAGCCGATCCTGCAAGAGAACGTGGTGTACTATCTGACGCTGGTCGAGGTGGATGAGGAGCAACGGGCCTTGCTGAGGGCGGAGATGACGGCCCTGGGGCACGTCCAGGCAGGGGGGAACGACAAAGCCCTTTGGTTGCCCCTGGCGGCAGTGCGTTCGCGCTCGAACGGCTGGTACGTGCTCCGGCCCGGCCCGCGTGGCCCCGAGGAAGTGCCGGTCCAGATCGGCTGGAAGGACGAAGGCAAGGTGGAGATTCGCTCGGGCCTCAATGAGGGCGATGAAGTGCTGCTCGACTAACGACCGCGAGCCGGGGAAAAGCCCGGAGAGGGGTAATTCCGTGTTGCTGGAAGTAACCGACGTGAAGAAGACCTACCGAGACCGGCAAGGACAGGCGGTGCCCGCGCTGCAAGGTGTCAGCCTTGGCGTGGCGAAGGGCGAGTTCGTGGCCATCAGCGGAGGATCGGGGTGCGGCAAGACCACGCTCATGAACGTGCTCGGTTGCCTCGACAGCGCCGACGCGGGCAGTTACCGCTTTGAAGCCGAGGATGTCGGTTCCTGGCCGGAGCGCAAACGGGCCGAGCTACGGAACCGGCGGATCGGTTTCGTCTTCCAGAGTTTCCACCTGCTGCCCTTCCTGACCGTTCGTGAGAACATCGAGTTGCCCTTCCTCTACAGTCACCAGGCCGAGAGACGCTCCGCCGCGAAGATCGACGAGCTGCTCGCCTCGGTCGGGCTGGAGGGCATGGCGGGCCGCTATCCCACGGAACTCTCCGGCGGTCAGCAACAGCGCGTGGCTATCGCGCGGGCGCTGGTAATGGGTGCCGACCTGATCCTGGCCGATGAGCCGACCGGCAACCTTGACGCCGCGATGGCGCAGGGCGTGCTGGACGTGTTCGCGGAACTCGTCCGGCAGGGCAAGACAGTGGTGCTGGTAACGCACGACCCGGCCATCGCCGCTCGGGCCTATCGCCGCATCCAGATGGAGAAGGGCCGCATCGTCAGCGACATCAAAGAGCGAAAGGAGGCCCTGGTATGAGTCTGGGTCGGAACCTCAAGGCGGCATTCCAGGTGGTACGGGCGCTTCCCGTGCGAACCCTTCTGCTCGCGCTGCCGGTGGCTGCGAGTGTCGCACTGGCCCTAGCAACCCTGGCCATCGACCACGGGCTTTCGGTCAAGGCCCAAGAAGCGGCAAGCAGCTTCGGCACCGACGTGATCTCCATCCGCTCCGGCTCGAAGGTCATCGCGGGCAAAAGTGGTGCGGTCGCCAATTTGACGGAGGAGGATGTCAACGCCCTGCGAAGCGGCGTGCGGGGGGCCAAGGCTGTGGAAGGGACGCGCATCGAGAACAATGTGCCGACGAGCGCGGGCGCTCAGAGCGGCAAGTACACGCTGTTCGGCGTGCGCCCCCCCTGGGCCAAGGTCCGGCAGTTCGGTGCCGAGCGCGGCCAGTTCTTCGACGGCGACGAATTGGACAGCGCCGCCCGCGTCTGCGTCATCGGCCAGACCGTGGCCCGCGAGCTATACCCGAACCAGGACCCCATCGGCCAGGAGATCGTCATCAATCAGGTGCCCTTCAAGGTCAAGGGGGTGCTGGTCTCCAAGGGAGCGAGCCCGGCAGAGGGCGACCGCGATGCGCGGATCGTCATCCCGCTGACCACTTTTTTCGAGAAGCTCTACCGGACACGGCTGCACCTGGACCAGATCGTCGTGCAAGCGAAGGACGCCACGCCGGAGGGACTCGCCAAGCTGGACGAGCAGATTGCAACCGTTCTGCGGCAGCAACACCGCATTGGGGCCGGTCAGCCGGATGATTTCACCGTCCGCCTGCCCGAGCGGATCGCTGAGGAGTCACGCGGTCTATCGAAGGACATCTTCTACCTGTTGCTGGGACTGGCCCTGGTCTGCGGGGTCGTGGCGATCCTGGTGCTGGGCGTCGTGACTGGACAAGCCGTGCGAAGCCGCCGGGGAGAGATCGGCATCCGCCGAGCGCTGGGGGCGACTTCGGACGACATCCTGCTCCAACTCTGGGCCGAAAGCATGGTGTCGAGTCTGCTCGGCGGCTTGATCGGCATCGGCCTGGGGATCGCCGGGGCCTGGGCCATCGCGCAGGCACGTCAACTCGCGTTCGGGTTCGACGTGCTGGTGATCCTGGTTCCGCTGATTGTGGTCGTGCTGGCCTCACTGGCGGGTCTGTTCCCCGCGCGCACCGCCGCCGCGTTGGCTCCGGCAGAGGCGCTGCGCGGCAAGGCAGCGTGAAGTGAGGCGGGACTATGCGTACCCTGTGGGCAATCCGTGTCGCATTGCGGGCTGCGTGGGCCGTCCTCCGGCAGAACCGCTGGCGTTCCCTGCTCACGCTGGCGATCTGCGGCCTGGGCACAGCGGGTGTGATCCTCGCTGGCGTGTTGGGCAAATCGAACGTCGCCCAGATGCAGGAACGCATCCGCAGCCTGGGAGGCGGGCTGGTCGTCGTTTCCCCCAACAAGCTGCCGACATCGCCAGGTCGGCAGCGCCAGATTGAGCACTTCATCTCCCTGGAGCCGGAAGACGCTACGACGCTCAAAGATCGCATCCCCCACATCCAGAGCGCCGTTCCGGTGGGTGCGCGGAACACCACCGTCCGCCACGAGCGCAACACGTCCCGCGTCCGGCTGCTCGGCACCACACCTGAGTATGCCCGCGTCCGCAGTTTCCCGCTCGCCCAAGGGCGTTTCTTCAACACGACGGACGCGGCAGAGCGGGTCATCGTACTTGGCCACGCCGTCAGCCGTGAGCTGGCACCCGAAGGCTTGAAGCCAGGCGACATCGTTGCCCTCGGAGGTCAGCCGTATGAGGTGATCGGCGTCTTGCAGCCGCAGGGCGTCAACTTCGCCGGGGAGGATGAAGATCATCAGGTGTTTATCCCACTGGACGCCTATCGCCAGCGGATCGCCAACCGCCTCTGGTTAAGCCTGTTGTACCTGCAACTGACGCCCGACGCCGACTCGGCCCACGTGACCCGGCAGGTGCAGTCATTGCTTCACGACCGGCACGGGCGCTGGCGCGACCAGATGGACGACGTGGTCCTCCGGGACTTCGCCGAACTGTCGGCCCAACAGTCGGGGTTGTTGCTGACGGCGGTGTGGGCGGTGTCGATTATCAGCGGATTGCTCCTTCTGCTGGGTGTGGTCGGCATCGGTACGCTGATGCTCCTGGTCGTGCGGCAGCGGCGAGCCGAGATCGGTCTGCGGCGAGCGCTGGGGGCCACGCCCACCGACATCGCCGTTCAGTTCCTCGTCGAAGGGCTGGCCTTGTCCGGCGTCGGGGTGATGGCGGGTGTCCTCGTCGGCGTGGGTGGGGCCGTGGGCTTCCAGGCGATGCGTTCCACGAACGCCGATCTCGATCTTCGTCTCATTGGGCTGGCAGTGTCCATCAGCCTTTTCGCCTGCGCGTTGGCGTGCCTGCTCCCGGCCATCACCGCCGCTCGCATGGAGCCTGCGGCGGCATTGAGGTCTTGAGCCGCCCGTTGGAAGGTGGGCTCTCGTCTCCAAGGCACTCCCGAGGGCGTGACA
>JACOUH010000251.1 GCA_016177925.1 Planctomycetota bacterium
CAATGAGGGAAGCGAACTTGACGACGAAGCGGAGAAGGGTCTTCATGGCGTTCTGCTCCAGAGGGTGCCTCAACAACACCATTCTGACAGCAGAACGCCATGCTTGTTTGTCCTCTGTGGTTGCGGCTTTGCCGCGTTAGGTTCAGCGAGGACGAACTGAGCAAACTCTTTGGAAAGTAGCCCGAACGCGAGGGGTGTAGGACGGATTTCCAATCCGTCCGGGCTTCACGCACGGACGGATTGGAAATCCGTCCTACAGCAGATGGAGTGTCGGGTGGAAACCGTCCCCCTCAGCCCACCGTCACTGTCAGCACAAGGTCGGCAGTCAGGTTTACGTCCTGGCTGACCGTGGTCCCGTTGTAGGCAACCACTACCCGGTGCGGGCCGCGCAGGTCCGTGGTGATCTTCCGTGGGTCCGTGGTTGTTTGCCGATAGACGGTGGTCACCACCGGGACGTCATGTACTGTCCCGTCGGTGCCAGTCGTGCCGGAATAAACTTCTGTCCCATCTCGGTCCAGCACGCGGACCGTTGCCCCCGCGACCGGGTTGCTCGCGCCGTCCCTGGCCGTTACCGTCAGCAGCCAGCCGACCGACAGGTCCTTGACGCCCGTGCCGGCCCAGACGATGGCGGCCGTCGCCCCGTTCTCTAGGCGCGTGTCCAGGATGCGGACATTATGGATCTCGCGGTTGTAGTAACCGGCCAGGATGCCCGTGTAGGGTCGCGACGCTCCCTCCGACGACTTCCGCAGCGTGTTCGAGATCAGGTCGACGCCGGCGACGCTGCCGCCGCTGTAGGTCAGCGCCAGTGAGACATCGTTGCTCTCCAGGACGTTGCCGACGAGTTGCAAGCCGATGCCCGCGTCGACGCGGTCCAGCAGCAGTGCCTTGGCTCGGTAGGACGCGTCTGCTGTCGTCACCAGGGCCTTGATCGTGTTGTGCGCCAGGACGATGCCGGCGTTGTCCATCGCCCCGTTGTTGTTGACATAACTGATGCGGACGCCGAAGGCCTCCTGCAGCAGCCCCGCGCCGGTGCGGGCGATGAACGTGTTATCGTGGATCGACAGGTCGCGCTGTGGCCCGAAGGCGTCGAGGTTGTTGCGCAAGCGCAGGGCGACCGCGTCCAGGCCCGTCGGATACTCCCGGTTCGGATGCTCCTGCACGTCGACATAGTTGTCGTGGATGCTGCCGTGGCCCAGCAGGTCGCCGTTGAAGCCGTCGAGCAGGAACCCCTTGCCGTTCGTCGTGAGGACAGTGTTGCCGGCGATCTCGAAGTTCTGCGCGACCGACAGGAGGATGGCATAGGCGTTCGTTGTAACCGCGTGCTGGCGAATTTCGTTGTTGCGGATGACGACCGAAAAGCGCGGGTCGTTGCGAGCGAGCACGATCCCCGCCTGCGGGGAGCCGAACAGGTGGTTGTTCTCGACATCGATCGGGGCGCTGATATTGTTCAGCTTCAGCGTGCCGAAGTTCTGCATGCGGTTGCTGATGTTGTCGATGTCTTCGCGGAACGTCGAGTCAAGGATGGTGACGTGGTCCTTGGCGTAGGTGGCGTCCAGGCTCTGCGTGTCGGTGCCGGTGGCGAATGTCTGGATGTTGTCAACGGTAACCCCCGCGATGCCACGGAAGAACAGCGGCGAGCTGCCGTAGCCATCGCCCTGGCCCTGACTGAGGAGGCCGTCCTTGACCGTGAAGTTCGCGGCCTTGCGCGACGCGGTCCGTGCCGCACTGGGCAGGTTGGCCCAGCCGGGGATGTCGCTGCTGGAGGCCGGCGAGGCGAGGATGCCGTAATCGGCCGAGGTGGTCAGCGTGGCCTGGTCGAGGTCGAGCGAGTCGCTGACGCCTGGCGGCGGGGTGACATCGACCTGGAGGCGGACCGCGTTGGTCGTCGCTGGTGTGAACGTCACCACGGCCGAGTAGCCGCGCGAGGCGTCCGCCGAACTGGCGCTGCCCAGCACGTTCCCTGTGACGGCATCGACCACGGTTAGCTTCAGGCTGCTGCGTGCGTTGGAGTTGGCAGGCGTGATGGTCGCCGTGTAGAGGCGGCCCGCCTGGGCGATGGCGATCGGGTCGGAGACGATGCGCTGGGCCGTGCTGAAATTGGACAGCCGTAGCACCTGCTGACCGAAGAGCAGGCTGGTGTCCGGAGCCAGCGCCGCGGCGGGGGCTCCGCTCAGGTCCCAGCCGGGAACCGCGCGGCCCGTGCCGCTCTCGAACCCGCCGTTGCGGACGGTCGGCGAGGCGCTATCGCCATAGGTCACCGTGTAGCCATTGAGGTCAAACGTGATCCCCGCGGCCCCGACGACGAAGGCGGTGCCCGGCGTGTGGACGTCGGTTTCGAGGACATACGTGGCACCCGCCTGGTCGAGGATGTAAGGAGCTGCCCCATGCGCCGCCAGCCAGGTTGAATCGATGAAAATCGCCGGCGCGGTATCATCGTTGACGATGACGCCGCGACCCTGGCTCTTGCCGAGCGTTGCGTTGGCCGGCGCGGAGAGGTTGACGAAGAAGTCCTCGTCCCACTCGGGATCGGTGTCGCCGTTGACGGTGACGGCCACGGTCTTCGTCAACTCGCCGGGGGCGAAGGTCAGGGTGCCGGCGGCCGCGACATAGTCTTTATCGGCCAGCCGGGCGGAGCCGTCGGCGGTGGCGTAGTTCACTGTCACCGTCTTGTCGCTGCGGGCCGACAGCCGGACGATGAAAGTCGCAGTGCTGGTCCCAGTGTTCCCCTCCGTCACGCGCGCGTCCCCAACCGACAGCGAGGGCGTGACGGA
>JACOUH010000252.1 GCA_016177925.1 Planctomycetota bacterium
CCTCCTGGGGCAGGGCGACGGGACCCTCGGGGCCGAAACGGTCTTCCGCGCCGGGGCGGCGCCGAAGGCCCTGGCAGTGGGCGACTTCAACCGCGACGGCCGGCCTGACCTGGTCGCCGCCAACGACGGCGCCAACACCGTCTCGGTGCTTCTGGGCGTCGGAGACGGGAGCTTCCGAGCCCCGACCCCGTTCGCGGTCGGCCTGGCCCCGGTCGACGTCGTCGTCGGCCAGTTCAGCGACGACAATGGGGACGGCGTCATCAACGACCGTGACTTCCTCGACATCGTCACCGCCAACCGCGACTCGAACGACGTCTCCCTCCTGCTGGGCAACGGCGACGGCACCTTTCAGGCCGCCCAGCAGGTGGCGCTGAGCACGACGGGCGCCGGGCCGGTGGCCCTGGCGGCCGGGCAGTTCAACGACGACAACGGCGATGGCCTCATCGATAACAGGGATTTCCTCGACCTGGCAACGGTGAGTCCTGCCGCGGACAGCGGGGCGGAGCTGACGATCCTGCTGGGCAACGGCAAGGGCACCTTCACTCCGGTGACGGGGGCGGCGCCGGTCGGCGTGGGGGACGTCCCCACGGACCTGGTGGTTGGCGACTTCACCAACGACGGCATCCTCGACCTGGCCATCGGCAACGCCTCCCCCGACGATCCCCTCGCCGACGAGGACATCTTGATCTTCGCGGGGGACGGCCAGGGGCATTTCGGCCTCGACGGCGTCCAGTTTGTTGGTGGCATCGGCCCGGGCGTGGCGCTGGCCGCGGGCGACTTCAACGGCGATGGCCTCACCGACCTCGCCGTCGCGACCGGCGCCCAAGCATTCGACATCATCCTCCTGAACAGCGCCGACGCGGGGCTGGATTTCGGGTCCCTCTTCGTGCCAGGCGAATCGTTTGCCCTGGCCACGGCGGATTTCAATGGCGACGGGCTTGACGACCTCGTCAACGCCACCACCTTCCCCAACAACGTCCTGGTCGGTCTGGCCTCGGTGCAGGTGGACCCGATCGGTGGGGAAATGTTCCTCGAGTTCATCGCGGGCGAGGCCTCTAGCGACGTGCGCTCCACGCCGATCCTGGTGGACGTCAACGGCGACGGGCTCACCGACTCCGTGGTGGTCGGCGAGGACGGGCGGGTGCTGCTCCGCCTGCGGGAGGCGAACGCGCAGGGGACGTTTGCCCCGCCCATCCTGGTAAACCCCCTCACCCTACCCTCTCCCCCATCCGATGGGGGAGAGGGTAGGGTGAGGGGGCGGCCGGCGCGGGCGGTCACCGCGGTCCAGGTCGGCGGGGAAACCCTCCTGGCCGCCACAGACCAGTCCCTCAACCCCGCCCTGGGCCGGACTGGCAACGTCATCACGCTCTACCGCATCTCGGCGAACGGCCGGCCCTCGGTGGCGGGAGAGCTGGCCATCAGCGACTCTTCTTCTCCGGACGAGCCCGCCAGGAATGGGTCCCAGCTCTCGCGGATCGTCGCGGCCGACCTCAACGGCGATGGCATCGAGGACCTGGCGGTGCTTGACCGGCTCAACGGCTTGCCGGGCGTATCGGTCTTCCTTGGCGACGGGGCGGGTGGGTTCCAGATCTTTACCGACGAGCTGGGCCAGTCCCGGGACTTCCTGCAATTCGACCTGGACGAGACGGGGCCAGTCGACCTGGCTGCCGTGGACGTCACGGGCGACGGCTTCGTGGACCTGGTCGTGACCGATCAGCTTTCCGGTGACGTGACGGTGCTGGTCAATGGGGACGAGGGCCGTGGTCCGGACTCCGTGGATTTCGGGTCGCAGGTGCTGCGCTTCCGCGCCGGGGCCGGTCCCTTCAGCATTCCCTCGGGTTCGGGGCCGTTCCTTCTCGAAGACCCGCCCGAGACCGTGCGGTCGCAGGATCGGCCGGCCGGGGTCGCGGTCGCGGACTTCAACAGCGATGGCATCGTCGACGTGGTCGTGGCCGACGCAGGGACCAACAACTTCGCGTTCCTGGCGGGGCGCGGCCGCGGCAGTTTCGCCAACCCGGTCGTGACTCAGCTGAGCTTCAGCCCGGCGCTGGTCGTCGCAGGGCAGTTCAACGACGACAATGGCGATAAGAAGATCGACGCCCGCGACAACGCCGACCTCGCCTTCCTGAACGAGAGCGGCGAGACCGTGTCGATCTTCCTCGGCGACGGCCACGGCGGGTTCACCGAGAAGGTTGCCCGGGATGCGTCCGGGAATATCGTCCCTCTGCGGTCTGGCAATTCGCCGACGGGCCTGTCGGTGGCCGACGTCAACGGCGACGGCCGGCTTGATCTGCAGGTGGGCAACGCCTTCGGCGACGTGCTGACCCTGCTGGGCAACGGCGACGGCACTTTCCAGCCGGCCCGCCGTGCCAACAGCGACGTGTTGCTGGCGACGGGCGACTTCAACGGCGACGGCGTGGCCGACGCCCTGGTGGCGAACGCGGCGCGGGACCAGGTGTCGGTCCAGCTGCGGGTGGCCGGGACCAACACCTTCACGCAGGGCAGCCTCGTCGGGACGGCCGACACGGGGTTGCAGGCCCCGGTCGCGCCCGTGCTCGCCGACCTGAACGGCGACGGCCGTGCCGACACGATCGTCGCCAACAGCGGCGGCAACACGGTCACGGTCTTCCTGGCGCAAGCCGACGGCTCTGTCGTGACGCGGTCGTTCTTCGCCGGCACGAGCCCCGCCGGCATCGCGGTGCGCGACCTCAACGGCGACAGTATCCCCGACCTGATCGTCGCCAACCAGGGCTCCAACGACGTCTCGATTCTGTTCGGCCAGGGGCAGGGGGATTCCTACACGCTGACGTCCGGCCCGCGCATCCGCGCCGGCAACGGGCCGATCAGCGCCGACGTGGTCGCCGACTTCAACGGCGACAACATCGCGGACCTGATGGTCGTCAACGGCCAGGACGGCACCGTCTCGTTTGTCCCCGGCCGCGGCAAAGGCTTCTTCGATGACACGGCAGCGCAGGTGCGTGCTCTGAAAGACCCTGCCTCCGGCGGGACGCCTGTCATCGACGTGTCGGTCGACGGCTTCCTCGTCACTGACTCGGGCGCCATCCTGAATGCGGCCACGGGGGGGACGGTGTTCTTCGACGCGACACGGCAGGCCCGCGCCATTGACACGGTGACGCTGGCGGGCGGCGTCGGCCTGGTGGTCGCTTTCGGCGACGGTAGCCTGTCGCTGCTGACGGCGGACGCAAACGGGAACTTCAGCCAGTCGCAGGTGCTGGCCGACACGGGACTGGTCGATCCCAGTGCCGTGCAGATCCTTGGCGATGGCGAGCGCCTGGAGGCGTACGTCACCGAGGCGGGTGATAGCGTCCCCTTCGTGTTCGCCTTCGACCTGACGGCGGCGGCGAACGGAACGGGCCCCGGCGGCGAAGCAGTCGCCAGCGGCGCGACCGGGTCGGCCGACGAGGCGAGCGTAGTGTCTGTGTCGCAGACGCAGGTCAGCGACTCGACCCTGAACTTCGTGGCGACCCTGCTCGGGTCGGGCCCCCTGGACGCAACACTGTCGGCCGTTCAGGGCCCGTCCGGGACCGAAGCGTCGGTGGCGCCGGACGTCGTGCTCGGCATCGGCGACGTCCTGGACAATTCGGCGTCGCGATCAGGGAGCACGGAAGGGAGTGAACTGCCGGTCGAGGTCTGGTTGCCGTACCTCATCGAGCGTGTGGCCCAGCTGGCGCCGAACCTGACCGAGAGCATCGCCAGCACGGAGCAGGGACTGTCGGAAGCGATCGCCCAGGCGACGGCCCTGGCGGCGGGCCCGCTGGGGCTGGCGCTGGAAGCGCTGCAGGTGAAGGACATACCGCTGGTGGAGCCGGGGCTCGTCGGGTTGGCCGGCGAGATCGGGACGGAACTGGTCGGGGTCGGCCGCGATCTGGCGGCTCGGTTCGCGTTGCAGTCCCGCGAACAGCTGAAGGTCGAGACGCCGGCCCCGCAGGAACCGCTGCCCGTGAACACGACCCGGCCGGAAGCCCGTGCCGAGGCTCCCGTCCCCGTACAGGACACGGCGGTCGACCAGAAGGCACAAGACGGAGAGGGTTCCTCACTGGAGGAGGCGTCTTTCTCCGGGGAGTCGTCGGAGCCAGACGCCGTGGCTGTCGAGGAGATGTTCCAGCGGGATAAGCTGCTGGTGGCGTTGCTCACCACTGCGGTGTTCGCGTCGGGCTTCTCCCACCGGCGACAGCGCGACACCCGCAAGCAGGCGCCTCGTCTGGAGAACGTCCGGCGCCCAGCGAAAAGCACCCGTTGAAAACGGTCGCAGAACGAGCCCTCGCTGGCGCGCCGGCCTCCTGTCAGGCGATGATCTCCTTGCTGACGTGGCCGTGGACGTCGGTCAGGCGGCGCCCGTCGGCAAAATCCTTTGCTTTCGCATCCAAGAGGTTTACGATTCCTATCAGGGACCGCACTCCCGGGCCCGAAGTCCATGTCGCCTCGCTCGTCTACCCGGCAGACTCCAAAGGAGAGAGACATGGCACGGTTCAACTGGTGCAACGCCGTGGTGCTGGCCGTCTGCGTCCTGGCTGTGGGAGGCGTGTCCCTGCGCGCGGGGGAGACGCCGAAGCGCGGCGCGCCGATCGGCCGGAAGGCCAGCGACAAGAAAGCTCGACTCACGCCCGAAGAGTGCGAGCGACTCGTCGCGCAACTCGTCAACCCGGATAAGCCGCCGTTTACTGGGAAAGGCGTGCCCATCCTGCCAGAGGGTGTCAGCAAAAGCAGCCTCTATGAGAGGCAGAAAAATGTCGGACCCGCATATGACAAGCTGAGCGCAAACATCGAAGTTGCCTTGCCCATTCTGGCCAAGCACGTCAACGACGAGCGTTTTTCCTACGTCTACATGCAGCCGAGCAGCGGCGTCTACGAAACGCAATCCGTCGGCGGCGCTTGTTCCTCGATCATCCACGAGCACGTGGAGGCGTATCACCAAGACACCAGCAGACCTCGCGACGACGAGGGAAGATCGTCATCTCTCTTCTTCATCGACGCCGGGTGCGGTGGGATCAACAAATGGTGGAAAACCTGCAAGCACAAAACCCTGGCGGAGTTGCAGTTGGAGGGAATCGAGTGGGCCCTGCGGCAAAAAAAGCCGGAGTACTTCAAATCGGAACGAGACTGGGCCAGGGCCAAGAAAGCGCTCGAGAAAATGGCCAAGGAGATCCGCGATTCCAGGAAACCGATCAAGGTGAACCACGAGTTTTACTCTGAGTTAGAGTGAGCGGTGCGCGGAGAAGCGGATCGCCTTGAACGCCGCCGTCCGTTCTTCCAGTGGGCGCTCCATCGCTAGCCGCTCGATGGCCGAGCCGAGTTGGACGCCGTGACAATCCGTGTGATCCAGCAGGTACTGCGCGTCCTCCGGATTGGCCAGGGCCGCCCCGTGGGCCAGCAGGATCACGTCGGGCTGGAGAAGCCGCGCCATCTCGAAGTGCTCCTGCGAGCGACGGGCGGTGTCCTCCAGAGACGAGCCGCCCGCGTACCCCGTCGTCCCGCCGCGCGTGATGCCGGCGTGAAAGATGAACACGTCCGGCGCCGCCTCGCGCATCAGTCGTTCGGTGTCTGGCGCATTGAACGCGTAGCCGATCGTCAGCAGGTCCAGCTCGCGCGCGGTCTTCAGCATGGCCAGCTCGTGGCCGTAGCCGAGCCCGGTTTCCTCCAGTGTGCGGCGGAACTCGCCGTCAAACCAGCCGACCGTCGGGAAGTTGTGGACGCCGGAGATGCCGATGCGATGAAGGTCCTCCAGGTACAGCCGCATGTCGCGCAGCGGATCGACGCCGTTGACGCCGGCGACCACCGGGGTCTCGCGGACCTGCGGCAGTACCTCGCGCCGGGCGGTCTGGTAGACCAACTCGTTGGCGTCGGCGATCGGCAGCATTCCTGCCAGCGATCCGTAGCCGTGCATGCGGAAATAGCCTGTGTTGTAGACGCCGAGAATGTCCACCCCGCCGCGCTCGATGAACTTCGCACAGATGCCGCTGCCGGCGCCGGTCATCACCAGCGGCCGGCCGCGGCCAATCTCGGCGCGCAGCCGGCCGAGGAATTCCTGGCGAGAATAGCGTCGGGCCACAGGAACCTCCCTCAACTCCTAACGAGCTGCCTGCAAGAGGGCAAGTAGTCCGGGGTGTGCCATGCTTGGGCGGCCTGGTGCGGCTGGGTCGATCCCCCGGACAGCGCGGGCCGCCCAAGCATGCCACGCCGCCGGACAGCGCGGGCCGCCCAAGCATGCCACGCCGCCGCGAGGGGACTACTTTCCCCAATCCGAGGAGCGAGTTAGGGACCAGCATCACATGGTCCCGCGCATCGCGTTTCTTTCTTGCCCTGTTGCCCGACTTCAGCGTGTGCCAGGTGACAAGCGGGCTTTGCGGGCTCGCTTCGCCTGCTCGTGGGCCGCCTTGACGATCCGTTCTTCGACGCGCGGCGACCAGACCGTCGGCAGACCGTAATAGACCATCGCTCCGCCGCCCTCGTAGCCGCCCTCCATCAGCACACGAAGCGATGGGATGTAGGCCATCACGTCGTTGGAGTAACCCGCCACCCAGGTGCGGTCCTCGCCCAATTCCTTTTTCAGGCGCAGCGCGTAGTCGACCACGACCTCGCCGCCCAGGGCCAGCAGGGTCGGCCCGTCGCCGAGTTGCCATGCCTGCACCGGGTAGGGCTAGGTGCCCCGCAGCGAGCCCTTCGCGGCAAGTTGCTCCAGCAGCATCTTCGCCCGCACCGCCACGTAGCGATCCTTCGCCGTCGAGTCTTTGACCAGCTGCTCGCGCGTCGGCAAGTCCGCAAACGGCAGGTCGATCTCGGTGTAGACGTGAGAAAGCGTCTCGCCGATCGGCTTCATCCGCTTGTGCAGAACGGCATCGACGGCGCCGGCCAGCTCCTTGCCGTATTTCTCGGCCAGCTCGACACGGCGCCGCGGCAGCGGGTTCTGGTCGGCGCCACAGCCAGCCCAGAACAGGGCGACTGCCCCGGGATGCGCCTTTTCCAACTCGATCTGGGCAAAGCCGGGATAGTCCCCCGACCACTTGTAGAACGGCAGCACCGTCGCGTGGCAGGCGTAACCGAAGACGACCGCCTTCAGGTCGTCCTTCGCGTCGCGCACCGACAGGACCGGCACCTGATGGTCGACCGGCCCCTTCAGCTTGCCCTCCTCGCGCAGCTTCGGGACGTTGGGTTCCTTGTTGTTGCGCCGGTTGACGGCAAAGTGCGCCGCGCCGCTTCCCCATGACAGCCTCGCCGGCGCCAACCCGTTGATTGCGTCGCCGACCACGCGCACGATCTTGCGGTGCAGCGTCCTGGCATAGTCGGCGACAAGCTGCTGCTGTTCCACGTCGAGGAAGTACATGGCGTTGAGGTTGCTGCCGACGACGGGGCCGGTGTGCGTGTGCGATACCGACAGCAGGACGGCGGAGCGCGGCAGGCGATACCGCCGTCCCAGTTCGGCGCATATTCCCTGCGCGAGCGAGCGCTCGATGCCGACGAGGTCGAGCGTGACCAGGGCGCAGCGCTGGCCGTTGGGACCTTCCAGCACGAGCGCCTTGGCCCAGAGATCGTGCAGGGTGCCCTCGGCAGGCTTGGTCCGGGCGGCATAGCCCGACATCCACATGGGTTTCTCCGGCGTGATGCAGACTTTCGCCACACCCGCCTTCCACAGCTTCGGGGCCTCGGCATGCGCCGGCGTCCCCGCCAGCAAGACGCCGCCCAGCAGCACAGGCAAACAATACCGCATCGTGAAACTCCTCGAAGAAGCGCCTCCGGATCTGCAGGCAGACTACCGCGCGAGCGAATTGTTTCAATTGCGCCGCGGCAATCCTGTACACTGTCCGCACGGAGTGAGGCCGCGACGGCCTCGCCCATCAAAGGGCGCGTTTGAAAACAAATTGGGTTAGCCGCGACGCGCTAGCGGAGCGCTCCGCTGCCGCGTCGCGGCTAACCTTGGAAATTGATTGTGGACGCCCCCGAAGAACAAGAGCAACCGCCATGACCCCGCTGTGCTTTGCCCGCCGAACGCTAACCCTTCTCGCCGCGCTGTTCCTGCTGTTCCCCCTCGGGACGGCCCGCGCCCAGCAGCGCGCCGACCCGGCGAAAATCGTCCGCGACCACTATGTCAAGCACGAGTACCGCATCCCCATGCGCGACGGCGTGCGGCTGTTCACGGCGGTCTATGAGCCCCGCAACACCTCGCAGAAGTATCCCATCCTGATGACGCGCACGCCCTACGGCGTGCGGCCCTACGGCAAGGACTCCTACCCGTCCAACCTCGGGCCGAGCCGTCATTTCCTCGACGAGGGTTACCTCTTTGTCTACCAGGATGTGCGCGGCTGCTACCTGTCGGAGGGCCGCTTCGTCAACATGACGCCGCACGTCGCCAGCAAGAAATCCGCCAAGGACGTCGACGAGAGTAGCGATACCTACGACACCATCGAGTGGCTCGTGAAGAATGTGCCGGGCCACAACGGCCGTGTCGGCCAGTGGGGCATCTCCTACCCCGGCTTCTACGCGGCCGCCGGCATGATCGACGCCCACCCGGCCCTGAAGGCCGTCTCACCGCAGGCGCCCATCGCCGACTGGTACTTCGACGACTTCAACCATCACGGGGCCTTCTTCCTGACCCACGCCTTCAACTTCCTGTCAGGCTTCGGCACCGAACGGCCCGAGCCGACCACGCAGCGCGGCGGCCGCTTCAACCACGCCACACCGGATGGCTACCAGTTCTTCCTCGACCTGGGACCGCTCAAGAAGGCCAATGACAAATATCTCAAGAACAAGATCGCATTCTGGAACGAGATGGCATCGCACCCGCACTACGACGACTTCTGGAAGGCGCGCAACCTGCTGCCGCACCTGAAGAAGGTGGCGCCGGCGGTGATGACCGTCGGCGGCTGGTTCGACGCCGAGGACCTGTACGGCCCTCTCAAGATCTATCGCACGCTCGAGCGAGAGAACAAGGGGATCTTCAATGTCCTGGTGATGGGCCCGTGGCAGCACGGCGGCTGGATGGGAGGACCGGGCGACCGCCTGGGCAACGTCCACTTCGGCAGCCTGACCGGCGAATTCTTCCGCAAGAACATCCAGCTGTCGTTCTTCAACCACTTCCTCAAGGACAAGGACGAGCACGGCCTGCCCGAGGCGTACACCTTCGAGACCGGCGCCAACCGCTGGCGTCGCTTCGACCACTGGCCGCCGCGCGGGCTCGAGACGAAACGACTGTACGTCCGCGCCGGCGGGCGACTGTCGTTCGAGCCTCCGGAGGACGAGGACGGCTTCGACGAGTATGTCAGCGACCCGGCCAAGCCGGTGCCGTTCACCGAGGCGATCACGACGGGCATGGCGACGGAGTACATGACGGACGACCAGCGCTTCGCGGCGCGGCGGCCCGACGTGGTCGCCTGGCAGACGGACGTGCTGAAGGACGACCTGACGCTGGCGGGCCCGCTGCTGGCCGACCTGCGCGTGTCGACGTCGGGAACGGACGCCGACTGGGTCGTCAAACTGGTCGACGTCTTCCCGGCAGACACGAAGGACCCGCCGGGCCTGCCGCCGGGGCGTCACCTGGGCGGCTATCAGATGATGGTGCGCAGCGAGGTGATCCGTGGCCGCTTCCGCTACAGCTATGAGAAGCCCGAACCGTTCATCGCCAACGAGCCGGCGAAGGTGCCACTGGAACTGCTCGACGTCCTGCACACGTTCAAGAAGGGGCACCGTGTGATGATCCAGGTCCAGTGTACCTGGTTTCCGCTGGTCGACCGCAATCCGCAGAAGTACGTGCCGAATATCTTCCTGGCCGAGGAGAAGGACTTCATCAAGGCGACGCAGCGGGTCTACCGCTCGAAGAAGCTGCCGACGTCGGTGCAAATCGGCGTCCTGCCCCCGAAGTAGCGAGGTAGTAGGACGGATTTGTAATCCGTCCGTGCGTGAAGTCCGGACGGATTACAAATCCGTCCTACAACCTCGCGCTGGCGCGTCGGGCTGGTGTTGCTCGTTCTTACCGCCATCGCTCGTCGAAGAAGCCTGCCCGGAGCACGGTTTCGTCCAGCGGCAAGGAGGGATTCTCGGGGACCTTGCCGCCGACCTTGTGTACGGCCCAGTCTCCCAGCCGCGGGAAGAGCAGGTAGTTCAGCGATGCCAGCTCCTTCTCGTGGAAGGTGTGCCCGCTGTTAAGCACCATGTACCGCCCCCGCGCCAGCGGATTCGGCTGAATCAGGACCGGGGTGTGGTCCGCTGCGGCGTACCGGGCCGGGCCGAGTCGCAGCTCGTCTCGCGTCCACTGGACCGGCAGGTGAGGCAGGACCTTGCCAATCCAACGGTTGCTGCTGGGGTCGCCGAAGAGGATGAGGTTGCAGCGGCGGACGTCCTCCTCCGTCACGTCGACATCGTCCTTGACCGGCAAGTCGCCGCGAAAGTAGCGGTGCCACTCATATGCGAATCGCTTCAGGCTCGCCTCCGACCACCGCTGCACCACGGGGTTCCAGGGCTTGCCCGTTCCGCGGACGCACAGGAACGGTGTGGTGAAGGCGTCATCAATCGGCCCCTGCACGCCCGGCCGCTTGCCGTCCAGCCGCAAGTCGTACAACTCGCCGAGGTAGACCCACCGGCCATCGCGCTTGCCGACGACCGTCTTGCGCGGCGGGAAGATCCCTTCGTGGGCCGGCAACGGGACGACCTTGCCGCCGACTCGCAGGCGCGGCGCAGCCTCCTGCAGAAGCGGCGGCAAGATCGCGAACCGGGTGACGTTCTTCGGTTCGGCCACGTCGACGCTGCCGTCGGCGGCATTCCGTGCCTCCACCTCAGCCCGGGCGTAGTGCTCGCCCAGCCCCAGCACCTGCAACCAGTGACAGCGACTGTACTTCAGCGTCCAGGTGACGAAGTGGACGTGGCGCGGCTTGTGGTCGAGGCCCTTGGCGGCGTACTCGCCGATCCGCCGCATCTGCTCCTTGTGCGTGACCGGATCGATGACGTGCCCCGTCCCCGGCGAGATGAGGTTGACCATCTTCAGGCCCTCCTTCTCCATCGCCTTGCCCATGAGGACGTGCGCCTGGAAGAAGACGTCCTTCTCGCCCATGCAGGCGATGGCCGGGACCACACCGGCGTTGGCCGCATAGTCGATCGAGTCGAGCATGTGCAGCGCCTTCTCCTGGTGAGCCGGCAGCGGACCAACCTTCACGAAAGTTGCCAGCGGCGTCCGTGAGAACTCGTGCGTGTCGACGTAGCCGCAGTACGGCCCCAGCGCGACGAACCGATCGGGGTGCTTCAAGCCGAGGTGCCAGGTGCCCGAAGCGCCCATCGACATGCCGCGCAGGACGATCCGATCGCGGTCGACCGCGTAGTTGCGGCAGACCGCCTCGATCGCCTCGAAGACGTCGGTCTCCCCCGCCCAGCGGTAGCAATTCTCGACGCGGCCCAGCGGATGCAACTCAAGGAAGCCCTGCTCGGGAGCGTCCTTGCCGGGGCCGTCTCCCTCGTCGAAGCGATTCAGAAAGCGCAGCTCGCTCATGCCCACCGGCCGGGTGCTGCCGTGCAGGACGACGTCGAGCCGCATTGGCTTGCGCGGGTCGTACTTCGCCGGAACGATCAGCCCGTAAGGCTGCACCGAGCCGTCCACGGCGGAGACAAAGGCGCGGGCGATTTTCCCCTTCCTCGCCGCCCAGGGCTGTCTGCCGGCCTCCAGCGCCGCGACCCGCTCTTTAGCCCGCTCCAGCGATTTCTTCAGCAAGGCCACGTCGATCGCGGTGAATTGCGTGTCGTAGCGCAGCGCCCAGGCAACGCTCTTGGCGAACACGCCGGCGTCCGCGATCGCGTCGGGGTTCCCCGCCGGTTTCTTGCCGGTCCGCAGTTTCTGCAAACGGTCATTCAACTCCATCAACGCGCGCTCGGTCTGCCGCCGTTCCTCGGCGGAGAGGCCAGGCGGACTGGCCGGGACATCCTCCGCACGAGAGCCGGGCGCGGACAGGAACAGGCAGGCGAGGGCAAGCAGACATGGCTCGATCCTCATGAACAGCTCTCCCGTTCGTGTGTTCGTCAGGTGTGACCCGTCATGAGGATCAGGAGGAAGGAATGGGCCGCGGCGACCGAGGGGCCGTGGCCCATTCCTTGTTGGATTACTCGTTGCCGAGTTGGCGGAACTTGAGGTTCTTGAAGGTGACCTCCATCGGCCCGCCCTGATGCAGCTGCCAGGCGATAATGCCGGTTTCGGGCATCTTCGCGAAGTCGTCGTCGACGGTCGTCTTGCCGTTGAGCTTGATGGTGACGTGCTTGCCGACGCACTTGATGTAGTAGTCGTTGAAGTCGTCTGGCTTGAGCACCTCCTTGACGACTTCTTCCGGGGCCGCCTTCATCATGCCGCCGAAGTGCTCGCCGTAGAGGCTGCCCCAGAATTGCTGGCCGATGTCGCACTGCGGGCCCTTGACGGTGTACTTCTTCATGTCGAGGATTTCGCTGCGGATCTGCACGCCACTGTTGCCCTTGCCGTTGGCGAGGCGGACCTGGAAGCTCAGCTCGAAGTCGCCGTACTTCTTCTTGCTGCACAGGAAGGTGTTGAACTTGATGCCGTCCTTGCCCGTGTTGCCGACGAGGGCAGCGTCCGAGGCGGATCGGCCCAGGCGCTTGACGGACCAGTATTCGGTCAGTCCCTCCCAGCCGTCGAGGTCCTTGCCGTTGAAGAAGCCGGTCGTTTCCTTGTCGGCCGCTGCCGCGGTGCGGCCGGTCGCACTGCCCAGCACCAGCAGTCCGCTGCCGATCAATGCCATCAGGGTGGAACGCATGTGTTGCCTCCGATCGGGATACCCGCGAGCCGTCCTGCGGCCCGCCTGAGTGCTATCGTACGTGTCCATTCTAGCCAGTGGCTCTTGGCAGGCAGGGCTTCTTTCGGATTTCGGAGCAGGCTTTCTATCAGGACTTTCCCGACCCGCGTTGCCGGGTGATTTGACAGGAGCTAACTTTCGGGCTAAGCCTGAAGTACGTACCGGAATGGTAAGGTGGTCTTCAAGCCAGGCCGCACGCCAGATCGCCGCGCGACCCGCTGGCGCGGGTGCCCCGGACGGGGGAAGGACTTGACGACTCGTACACGCGAGCCGTCAAGGCCGGGCAACTCCGCCCGGTGGCGGCAGGATCGCAACTCTGCGTGGACGGATTGCAGTCGGTGTGAGGCGACCTCGATGCGCACCTTGGTGGTCAGCAGCAACCTCGTCGACCCGCTCAGCACCAGGTTGCGAGGCATCCTGCGGGCTCGGGTCGACGAGCACGGCCCGGCGGTGGCCGAGTACGACGACGTCGAGAATCACCTTGCGTGTGCCCCGGTCGATGTCCTGGTGGTGGTGTTATCGCCCGACCCCGAGCGCGGCCTCGAAGCGCTGCGGCAGGCCCGCCGCGCCACGACCGGCTACGTCCTGGCGGTCGGCCAGGCCTCCGAGTCGAAGTTGATCCTGCGCGCCTTGCACGAGGGCGCCGACCACTACCTCGATGAGGCCGAGTTGGAGGCGGCCCTGGACTCCGCCCTGTCGAAGCTGCAGAGCAAGCAGGACGGCGGGGGCCCGGCGGGCCGGCTGATCGCGGTCTTGGCCGCGGCCGGCGGCAGCGGCGCCAGCACCCTGGCGGTGAACATGGCAACCATCCTGGCCAAGGACCACGACAAGTGCGGCCTGATCGACCTCAAACCGGGCCGCGGCGACCTCGCCGCCCTGCTTGATTTGAAGCCGAGCTTCCACCTCGCCGACCTGTGTGTCAACGTCGGCCGTCTCGACCAGGCGATGTTCGAGAAGGCGCTGATCCGCCACTCCAGTGGAATCCACTTGCTGGCCTCGCCGCAGGTCTTCGCCGACACGCGCCTGGTCAGCCCGCAGGGCGTCAGCCAGATCCTGACCTGGGCGCGCCGGCTGTTCTCGTACGTCGTCGTCGACCTGGAGGACTGCTTCCACGAGGAACAGGTGATGGCGCTGCGGCAGGCCAGCGCCGTGGTACTGGTTTCGCGGCTGGACTTCACGTCGCTGCGGAACACACGGCGCATCCTCGAGCACCTCGACCAGCGCGGCATCCCGCGCAGCAGCGTGCGGCTGGTGGTCAACCGCCACGGCCAGCCCAACGAATTGCCCGCTGGCGACGTCGAGGAGGCGCTGGGCGGCAAGCTCGCCCACTACATCCCCGATGACCCCAAGACGATCAACGGGGCCAACAACACCGGCATCCCGGCGGTGCTGAAGAGCCCCTCCGCCCGAGTTTCGCTCGCCATCGGTCAACTCGCCCGCACCGTCCTGGAGCGGCGGCGAGCCAGCCCGACGGTGGCGGCGAAGGTGGCATGGTGAAAGTCAGGGGTCAGGGGTCAGGGGTCAGCCGGAAGGCCCTCTGCGCTGACTCCTGACCCCTGACCCCTGGCGTTGAGGAATTCTTATGTCTCGTCCCATCCCCGACTTCAGCCTCCCGCCCGGAGGCTCGCGGACCGAGGTGGCGGACCCCGGCCGCGTCGACGCGCGAACCACAGAGGAGCTGCGCCGCCTCAAGGGCCAGCTCCATCATCAGCTGATCGCCGGCATGGACCTCAGCGCCGTCAGCAGCCTCAGCCGCGAGGACCTGCGCGAGGAGGTCCGCCGCGTCGCCGACGAACTGTGTCAGCGGTCGTCCAGCCTGCTCAACCGCGGCGAACGCGAGCGCGTCGTCAACGAGGTGCTCGACGAGACGTTTGGCCTCGGACCGCTGGAGCCGCTGATGCATGACCCGACCATCAGCGACATCCTCATCAACGGCCACAACACCGTCTACGTCGAGCGCAACGGCGTCCTGGAGCGCGCCCCCATCACCTTCACCGACGAGCGCCACTTGCTGCACATCGTCCAGCGCGTGGTCGGCCAGACCGGCCGCCGTGTCGACGAGACCAGCCCGATGGTTGACAGCCGCCTGCCCGACGGCAGCCGCATCAATGCGATCATCCCGCCGTTGGCGCTGCACGGTGCCCTCGTCTCGATCCGCCGCTTCGGGACGCGGCCGATCCTCGCCAAGGACCTGGTGGCGCGGAAGGCGCTGACCATCGAGATCCTCGACTTCCTCGCCGCCTGCGTGCGGTCGCGGTTGAATATTCTCGTCTCGGGCGGCACCGGCAGCGGCAAGACGACGCTGCTCAACGTCCTGTCGGCGTTCATCCCCGACGACGAGCGCGTCATCACCATCGAGGACGCCGCCGAGCTGAAATTGCAGCAGCCGCACGTCGGCAGCCTGGAGACGCGGCCCAACAACGCCGAAGGCGCCGGCGAGGTGACGACGCGCGAGCTGGTCCGCAACGCCCTGCGCATGCGGCCCGACCGCATCCTCATTGGCGAGTGCCGCGGGCCGGAGGCGCTGGACATGCTCCAGGCAATGAACACCGGCCACGAGGGCAGCCTCACCACCGTCCACGCCAACGACACCCGCGATGCGCTGTCCCGCCTGGAGATCATGGTCGGCATGTGCGGCTTCGACCTGCCGATCTGGGTGATCCGCAAGCAGATCGCGTCGGCGATCCACATTATCGTGCAGGTGAGTCGCCTCCTGGGCGGGGCGCGGAAGGTGGTGAAGATCTCCGAGGTGGTCGGCATGGAGGGCGACAACATCGTGATGCACGACCTGTTCGTGTTCAAGCAGACCGGGGTCGACGACAACCGCAGGGCGCAGGGCTACTTCCACACGACGGGCATCCGGCCGAACTGCCTGGAGCGGCTGGCGTCTTTGGGGTGCCCGCTCCCGTACGACCTATTCGAGCGGCGCATCCTGAACCCGGGCCTGGCGTGATAAACCGACTTTGGCGAGCGGGGGGTGTGAACCCCCCGGTGAGGTGGCACCGGGGGGTTCACACCCCCCGCTCGCCCGCTGGATGAGGAACTGACGTGGGGTTCTCGCTGACCATCTTGGCGGTCTTCGTGACGGTGACGGTGGGCGTCACGGCCAGCTACTACGCCCTGTCGGGACTGCTCGCACGGGACGCGTCGCTTGTGAAGCGCCGGGTCGAAGATGAGTTCCGCAAGGGGCCGGAGGATTCGGCGACGCGCTCGCCGCTCTTCAAGAGCCTCGACCTGATCGACCTGGGCCAGTCGCCGGTCGTGTCCGACCTCGCGGAGGCGTCGGCGTCGCGGCCGGCGGCCGGCCTGCGCGGCCGGCTGCAGGCACTGCTCGACCAGGCCGACCTGCCGATCAGCCCGCGGCAGCTCCTGTTCTTGGCGGCCGGGCTGGGGCTGGCGCTGGGGCTCGCCGCGGCCCTGTTCCGCGGCCCGCTCCTGGGCATCCCCGCGGCCGCCCTGGGGACGGCCGCCCCGCTGATGTTCGTCAACGTCAAGCGGCGCAACCGCCGCGAGAAGTTCCTGGCCCAGCTGCCCAACGCCTTCGAGTTGATGGCCCGCATCCTGCGCTCGGGCCAGTCGGTCCCGCAGTCGCTGCAGGCCGTCGCGGACTCGTTCGAGGGCCCCATCGCCGAGGAGTTCGCCAACTGCCAGACGCGGCAGAACCTCGGCCAGCGGCCCGAGGTCGCCTTCCGCGAGATGGCGGCGCACACCGGCATCCTCGAGGTCCGCATCTTCGTCATGGCGATGCTGATCCATCGCCAGGCCGGCGGCAACCTGTCCGAGGTGCTTGAGCGCCTGGCCAGCCTGATCCGCGCCCGCCTGCGCCTGCGCAAGCAGGTGCGGACGTTCACCGCCGAGGGGCGACTGCAGGGCTGGACGCTGATGGCCCTGCCGGTGCTGATGCTCGGCGTCATGATGGTCATCAACCGCCCGTACGCGGAGGTGCTGTTCGAGCACCCCTCGCTGCTCGTCGGGACCGTCGTGTCGATGCTGCTCGGCATGGTGTGGATTCGCAAGATCGTTAATTTCGAGGTTTGACGGGTGGTTAGGTGGTTGGGTGGTCGGTAACGTTACGCCTGCAAAACCACCCAACCACCCAACCACCTAACCACCCACACGGGGGGGACATGGTCGAGGTCAGAGAGCTGCTGAGCATGGTCGTGTTCCTGGTCACGTTCCTGCTCACGGGCGGGCTGGGCGTGCTGGTCTTGCTCAAGCTCGACGGGGACAGGCGGCGCGGCCTGGAGCGGCTGCGCGACCTGGCCGGGGACGAGGGCCGATCGTCGGGCGGGATGGGACTGGGGCTGGGGTCGCTGCTCTTGGCACTGCCGCAGCGGGCCGGGTCGTTCCTGCTCCCCGCGGAGGGCGAGGCGCGCACCTGTCTGCAGCAGCGACTGACGCGAGCCGGCTTTTACCGCTCGCGGCACCTGCGGCACTTCCTGGGCGCCCAGGTGTTGCTGTCGGCCGGGCTCCCTGTGGCGCTGGCAATCGTCCCGTCTCTGCTGGGGGCGATCAAGCCCTTCTACGCCCTGCTGGCGGCAGTCGGGCTCGCCGCGGCGGGGATGATCGCCCCGGGACTCTGGCTCGACTCCCGGACGCGGTTGCGGCAGGCCGAGTTGCGCCGCGCCGTACCCGATGCCCTGGACATGCTCGTGCTCTGCATGGAAGGCGGCGTCAGCATGACCAGTGCCATGCAGCGCATCATCACCGAGTTGCAGGAGGTCCACCCGGTGCTCGGCGGCGAACTGAACATCATCCAGCGCGAGATGCAGATGGGGCTGTCCTGCGGCGAGGCGATGAAGAAGTTCGCCGACCGCTGCGACCTCGAGGAGGTGCGCAACCTGTCCTCGGTGCTGCTGCAGTCGGAGCGCTTCGGCGCCGGCGTGGTCAAGGCGCTGCGCATCCACGCCGACACGTCGCGCCAGGAGCGGCAACAGAAGGCCGAAGAGATCGCCCAGAAGGCGGCGGTGAAGATCCTCTTCCCGACGCTGCTGTGCATCTTCCCGGCGATCTTCATCGTCATCCTCGGCCCGGCGGCGTACCAGATCGCCGGCATGCTGTCGAAGATGAAATGAACGTGATTGAAGATTGAAGATTGAAGATTGAAGATTTGCAGCAACCATTGGCGCTCGGGGGTGGACTCATGATGCTTCGCAGGCAGACGGACAAATCTGCAATCTGCAATCTGCAATCTGCAATCCGGCGCGGGGCCGCCGCCGCTGAGTTGGCGATCGTCCTGCCGTTCGTCGCCCTGATGTTCGTTGCCGCCATCGACTTCTGCCGCGTCTACTACGCGGCGCAGACCGTCGAGAACTGTGCCCGCAGCGGGGCGCTGTACGCCAGCGGGGCGGCCCGCCGCAACACGTCGACGACCACGCCGGAGGATGCGGCCAAGCAGGCCGCCGTCGCCGAGGGCGCGTCCCTGGACCCGCCGCTGCAGACGCAGGACGTGGACGTCACGCTCGACAGCACCACGGCGACCGTCACGGTCACCTACCGTTTCTCGATGTTCACGAGCTACCCCGGCCTGCCCGGGGTGTCCGTCGTCCGTCGCAGCGTGACGATGCCGCTGGCCCCGAAGGCGCCGGGGGAAAAGTAACATGACATGCCGCCAGGCAACCCGGCGCCGGGGGGCGGTCGCGACCGAGGCCGCGGTCGTCTATCCGGTACTGTTCCTGCTCCTGTTCGGCCTGATCGTCGGCGGCCTGGGCGTGTCGCGCTACCAGCAGGTCGCCTTCCTGGCCCGCGAGACCGCCCGGCGGGTCAGCACCCAGGGCAGCGACTGGGCCCGCGAGGCGACCCTGATCGGGCCGACGGCGCAAACCTCTCCCACCGCGGACCAGGTCCGCACGAACATCGTGCTGCCCCTGGCCGTCGGCCTGGAGCACGCGCAGTTGACCGTCCAGGTGCAGCTGGTCAACGGGGCGACCGGCCAGGTGCTCGACTGGGACAGTTCGCACAAGGCCCCGACCAGCCTGACCGCATCGGGCGAGCCGGTGGCCAACCGCGTTCGCGTGACCGTCACGTACAGCTGGTATCCCGGACTCTTCCTGACCGGCCCGCTGACGTTGAAGAGCATCAGCGAGATCCCGATGTCCTTTTGATCGCCGTCCGAAGAGGCGAGCGGGGGGAGCGAACGATGCGGCATCATCCCAGCACTCGTAGCCCGGCCAGGCGGCGCGGCGCCGTCCTTGGCTGGCTGGTCATCTGCCTCGGCGTCATCGTCATCATCGTGGCGCTGGGGACCGACGGCGGCCGGATGATGGAGGAACGGCGGCGGGTGCAAGCGGCCGCCGACGTCGCGGCCCTGGCCGCCGCCGCTGACCTGTACCAGCACTACAGCGACAACCAGGGCCACGACCCCAACGGCACGGCCGCCGCCGCCGCGCTCTCGGCCGCCGCCGACAACGGCTGCCCCAACGACGGCACCCATTCGGTCGTCACCGTCAACATCCCGCCGCAGTCCGGAATCTTCGCCGGCAAGGCGGAGTACGTGGAGGTCCTCGTGACGTCCCAGCTCTCGGGCACCTTCAGCGCCGCCTTCACCAGCGACCGTTTGCCGGTCAAGGCCCGCGCCGTGGCCGTCGGCCGGCCCAAGGCGCTGGGGCTGATGGTGCTGTCGCCCTCCGCGGCAGGCGCCTTTTCCAACAGCTCCAAGGGCAACGTCACGGTGCTCAACGCCCCCATCATCGTCAACTCCAGCGACGCCGCGGCCTACGACCTGAGCGGCACCTCCACGACCCAGGCAGCTTACCACCAGGTCGTCGGCGGCGTGCATAACCAGGGCGCGACCCTCATCGGCCCGGTCCAGACGGGCGCCGACCCGTCGGCGGACCCGCTCCGGACGCTGCCGGCCCCCAACGCGGCGGACTACCCGCTGCAGAGCGACACGCCGCTCTCCATTGGCTCCGGTTCCGATGTCGTCCTGCAGCCGGGCGTCTACCACGGCGGCATCAGCATCGGCGGGACCGCCAAGGTGACGCTGGCGCCCGGCGTCTACATCCTTGACGGCGGCGGCTTCACGTTCATCGGCAACGGCAGCCTGACGGCCAACCGGGCGATGCTCTTCAACACCGGCGGGTCCAGCTCCGCCCCGGTCAAGATCACCGGCAGCGGCACCGTGACCCTCACCCCTCCGACCGACGGCCCCTACCAGGGTCTCAGCATCTTCCAGGACCGCACCCTGAGCCAGACAGTCCATCTCGCGGGCAATGGCAACTACCAGATCAGCGGCGCGGTCTACGCCCCCGGGGCGGCCGTCAGCCTCTCGGGCAACGGCACCAGCGGCACCAACAGCCTCGGCGGTGGCTACATCTGCAACACCCTCCAGGTTTCCGGCAGCAGCAGCTTCAGCGTCAGCATGGCGGCCAACCGCCCTCGCGTCCCCGAGGTGCGCCTGGTCGAGTGAGAGGGGCGCCTGCCGGATTCCCCTCCCGGCGACGAAAAAGATACTACACTTGTTTCAAACCGACCGCATAACGGATGCTGCCGAGGGGGGGACGCTGTGGACCGAGGGACGTTCTTTGACCAGCTCCGGCAGTCGCGCCTGCTCACCGAAGAGGCGCTCGCCCGGCTCGATGGGGTGTTCGCCGGGGACGAGCCGCCCCATGCCATCGCCGCCGCCCTGATCGACGAGGGGCTGCTGACGCCCTACCAGGCCAAGCAGGTGGCCGCCGGCAAGGGGAAGGAACTCGTCCTGGGGCAGTACCGCGTCCTCGACGAGTTGGGCCAGGGTGGCTTCGGCCGTGTCTTCAAGGCGCTGCACACCGTCATGGACCGCATCGTGGCGGTCAAGGTGATCGCCCCGCAGCTGGCCGAGAACGAGCGCTCGCGGCGCTGGTTCCTGCGCGAAGTGCGGGCCGTCACGCAGCTGTCCCACCCCAACATCGTGCTCGCCTACGATGCCAACGAGGACGGCGGCGTGCTCTACTCCGTCATGGAGTACGTCGACGGCTGCGACCTCGACACACTCGTCCGGCAGCAGGGGCCGCTGACGATCAGCCTGGCCTGCGAGATCATCCGCCAGGCGGCACTGGCGCTCTCGTACGCCCACGAGCGCGGCCTGGTCCACCGCGACATCAAGCCCGCCAACCTGCTCATCCCACGCGCCAGCCATCCTTCGGCGAGCGGGGGGTGTGAACCCCCCGGTAGT
>JACOUH010000253.1 GCA_016177925.1 Planctomycetota bacterium
CGCTCTTCTCTTCAACACCCGCCAGACAACAGGGCCGATCTCCACCCGGGCCCTCGCCCTGGCAAAGGAGCTGTTGACAACCATGCCGGTCTCCAGGCTGAAAACCATCTCGGCGGTGTTCCTGGGATTGATTCTGGCTACTTCGGCGGTCGGCTTTCTCGGACACGCGAAGGTTGCCGCCGACCCTC
Source organism: Planctomycetota bacterium (assembly GCA_016177925.1). Classification (GTDB taxonomy): domain Bacteria; phylum Planctomycetota; class Planctomycetia; order Gemmatales; family Gemmataceae; genus JACOUH01. The sequence continues at coordinate 189 of JACOUH010000253.1, forward strand.
AGGCCTCGGCTGGCGCAACAGCGTCGCCCCCGGACGCCGGCGCCGGACTACCCGGGCAGGACCGACCCACTGGCACGGACCGCTATGGGGACCCCCTCCCCGCGGGAGCGCTCGCGCGCCTGGGGACCGTCCGCTTCCGCCACGGCTGGAGCGTGGACCGCCTTACGTTTTCTCCGGATGGGAAGCTGGTCGCGTCGTGGGACTGTTTCCGCGGCATTGTGCTCTGGGATGTTTCCTCCGGCAGGGTCGTTCGCGAGTTGCCGGCCGGCATTGATGCAAGGTCATTCGGCTTCTCGCCGGATGGAAAAACTCTGGCTGTCCCGCATGGCACCGCCGGCGGATTCGTGATCGGTCTTTTTGACGTGGCGAGCGGTCGCGAACTTCGTCCGTTCAAGGGAGAGCGGACGAACTTCGCTGCCCTGACGTTCTCCCACAACGGGAAACTGCTGGCAGGCGCCGAATATTCCAAGCACTTGCGCCTCTGGGAGGTAGATACGGGGCGGGAACGTCACCCGTTGCGAAAGGGTGGGGATGGCGAGTTTCAATTCTTCCAGGACATCGCTTTCTCCCCGGACGACGCGATCATGGCTTCTGCCTACGGCGACGGGCCGATCGTTCTGTGGAAGGTTTCCACCCGAGAACTGCTGCGGCAGTTGAAAGGCCACCAGGGGCCGGTTTCCTTCGTCAGGTTTTCGCCGGATGGGAAGACCCTGATTTCAGCCGGTCAGGATGCCGTTCGACGCTGGGAGGTCGCAACGGGCAAGGAGGTGGCTGTCTTTGCCGAGAAACCCGAACAGGTCTGTTTGTCACGAGACGGCAAACTGCTTGCTTCGAGTTCCGCGGGCGGCTTGATCCGCCTCTGGGATGTCCCAACGGGCAAGCCGATCCGCCAATGGCGGGACTCGATCCCTGAGGTCCGGGCCCTCGCTTTTTCGCCGGATGGCAAGCGGCTGGCATCGGGTGGCTGGCACAGCGCCATCCACTTCTGGGATGTCGAAACGGGGAAGGAGGTCCCTGCGCGGGGCACCCACCAGGGAACCATCCGTGCGTTGGCGTTCGACCAAGCGGGGGCCCTGTTGCTGGCCGCCAGCGGCGACGCGGTGATCTGTCAATGGGACCTGGCAACGCAATCCCCTCGCCGTTCTGCTCTCTACGACGGGAGCAAGCCCGCCTTCGCCATTGCCTTCGCTCCCGACCGGAAGAGCTTTGCCACCTGGGAGTCGGATTCCGGTATTCGGATTCACGACCTTACGACGGGGAAGGTCATTCAAGCGCTGAGACAACACGGGCCAGCCGGCCCGTCACGACTGGCCTATGCCCCGGACGGGAAAACGCTCGCCTCCGCCGGCCAAGACTTGGTCGTTCGTCTGTGGGACACCGCGACGGGCAAGGAGCTTCGGCAGTTCCACGGCCCGAAGGTCTGGATTGCTTGCCTGGCCATTTCGCCGGATGGCCGGCTGCTGGCGGCAGCGGATTCGCGCGAGACCGAGAGGATACACAAGGTTCATCTTTGGGACCTGGCCACCGGAACAGAGATGGCCCAACTGGAACGAGAGTCGGTCATCGAGTCCATCGCCTTTTCTCTCGATGGACGGGTACTGGCCAGCGCGGGACGGGGACCGTGGATCGAGCTGTGGGAAGTTCAGAGCGGCAAGCGAATCCGCAAAATGGAGTGGCTCGAATCGAAGCGGGAATGGCACATGACGCAGGGAGGGACGCCGCAACTGGCTTTCTCCAACGATGGCAGGCTGCTTGCTTCAGGGGGTGCCGGAAAACGGAACGAGGATTATTCGATCCGGGTATGGAATAGCATCACGGGCCAACAGGTCTATCGATTTGAGGGACATCCCACGTCGGTATCGCAGCTGGTCTTCTCCCCCGACGACAAGACGCTGGTGTCCGGGGGGACCGACTCCACGATTGTCCTCTGGGACGTGGCGGTACGACAGCCCAAAAGAGAAATTGATGGACCTCCTTTGTCTCCGAAAGCCTTGAACGCCCTCTGGGACGACCTGGTCGGCCAGGATGCGGCCAGGGCGTATCAGGCGATCTGGAGCCTGGCGGCTTCCCCGGGGCAGAGCGTCCCCTTCTTGCGTGGCCATCTCCGGCCGGTCGCGGCCGTGGACCGCAAGAAGATCGAGCGGCTCATTCTCGATCTTGATAGTAGCCGTTTCGCGGTCCGCGATCGCGCCCGGAGCGAGTTGGAACAGCTCGGCCCCGCGGCGGAAGCGGCGATCCGTGAGCACCTCGCTGGGAAACGACCGTCCCTTGAATCGCGGCGGCGCCTGGAGCTGATCCTGGACAAGCTGAATCCGGCCCATTCGCCCGAGATGCTCCGCATCCTTCGCGCCGTGGCAGCGCTCGAGTACAGCCTCTCTTTGAAGGCCCGCTCGCTGCTTCAGGAGCTGGCCAAGGGCTCGCCGCACGCTCGGCTGACGCAAGACGCGAAGGCGGCCCTGGAGCGCCTCGGCCGGCAGCCGGCGTCGCAGTCCGGAAAAAGCCGGTGAATCTGCCACGGCCCTATCCCCACCCCTGCTCTGTCGCCTGCCGTGGTGCAGTCCTGTCCGCCGTCCGGTAAGGGGACTGCCGCCGCCCTGTCCGGCCGGCGCCAGGCGTTGACAGCAGAAGGCGCACCTCCGAGAATCGAAGAAGCGTTGTTCCGAACCCGATCCCGATGGCCGCGCTGCCATGCCGCCTCGCCGTATCACCCTGTCGATCGTTGTCTTCTGGCTGGCCATGACCGCCTGGCTGCTCTGGCGCGACATCTGGCCGAGCATCGCCCCCGGCGAGCCGCCCTCGTTCGCGATCAGCCGCATGGACGATAACCGCTCCCAGAGCGTCGTCACCTGGAAGGCCCAGAATATCCCCCGTCGCGGCACGCCGGTCGACTACACGATCACCACGACCGTCGCTCACGAAGCGAAGACAGACCTCTTCACCCTGCACGCAAAGCTACGGCCAGACCGGCCGGCAGCCGATCAGGTGAAACTGTTGCAGTCCATGAAGCTGAAGAGCGAGTATTGGGTCGAGCGTGTCCCGGGGAACATGCTGGAAGCCCGCATGCTCGGCCTGGATGTGGACGTCGAATTCCTCGCCGCGCCGATCAACCCGACGGGCGATCGGCATGGCCACTTTACCGGCCAGGTGGCGGGCGGCGCCTGCGATCTCTCCTGGATAACCAAGGGGGGCAAGCCGGCCGAGCACGGCAGCGAGTCGCTCCGTGTGACCTACCACGGGGTCGTGCTGCTGCCCCTGCACCCTCTCGAACGCATCCGCGGGCTGCGTCCGGGCCGCCGCTGGGGCTGCCCCCTCCTCGACCCGCTAGAGAGCAGCGCCCTGTTCTCGTCCGGCCCGAAGGTCGTCTGGGTCAACGCCGAGGTGCTGGGCCGGACCGAAACGGAACAGGGCAAGGAGTGTCTGGTGATCGAGTACCAGGGCGGGGACATCAGCGGCACAACGTGGGTCGACGTTAAGGAAGATAGGGTTCTGCGCATGGAGGTCTGGCTGGGGTCGGGGCATTGGGTGATCAAGCGTGGCACCTGATCTCGCGGCGTGTAGCCGAGATCCGCATGATTCAACTCGACAAGGTCACCAAGCGTTACGGCAACAAGACCGCCGTCGACGGCCTCAGCCTCGACATCCCGGCGGGCGAGCTGTTCGCTTTCCTGGGGCCCAACGGCGCGGGCAAGACGACCACCATCAAGATGATGTGTGGCCTGCTCTTCCCGACGGCAGGACGAGTGAGCCTCGGTGGATACGACCTGGTCAACGACGGCGACCGGGCACGGCAGCTGCTCAGCTACGTCCCGGACCAGCCGTTCTTGTACGAGCATCTGACCGGGCGCGAGTTCCTGCGGTTCATCGCCGACATGTACGGCCTGGACCGCGACCACGGCCGGCGACGCATCGACGAGGTGATCGGCCTGTTCCAGCTCCAGGACTTCGTCGATGACCTGACCCAGTGCTACTCGCACGGCATGCGGCAGCGCACCGTCTTCGCGTCGGCACTCTTGCATGAGCCGCGCGTGCTGATTGTCGACGAGCCGACGGTCGGCCTCGACCCGCGCAGCGTGCGCCTGCTCAAGGACCTGCTGCGCCGCGAAGCCGACCGCGGCACGACTATTTTTCTCTCTTCGCACAGTCTTGACGTGGTGGAGGAACTGGCCGACCGCATCGGCATCATCGACCGAGGCCGGCTGATCGGCTGCGGGACGCTGGCGGCGCTGCGGGCGCACTCGGCGAGCGATGGCTCGCTCGAGGACGTCTTCCTGAAGATGACCGAGGAGGCGACGTCCGAAGCACAGGCGAGCGGGGCGCGTCAGCCCCCGCTCGCCGCCTCCTAACACCGGACCGGAATGCCATGACCGCGAACACACGTCCCGGCCCCGCCTTGCCCGGCCTGGTTTTCGCCCGGCTGCGCTGGCAAACCCTGCGCAACGCGTCGCGCATCGTGCTGGGGCAGTCGATCCGGCCGCTGACCATTCTGCTGTGCAGTCTCGTCGTCTGGGTATTCGTCTTCGTCGTCAGCTATGTCGGATTTCGCTTCTTGCAGCAGCAGGGGTTCGAGTTGGCCGGCGGCGTGGTTGGTCTGCTGTTCGAGTTGCTCTTCGCCTCGCTGGCGGCGCTCTTGATCCTCTCCAGCGGACTGATCCTCTACAGCAGCCTGTTCAACTCGTCGGAGACGGCGTTCCTGCTCAGCCTGCCCGTCAGCACCGACCAGGTGTTCGCCTTCAAATACCAGGGGGCGATCGCTTTCAGCAGCTGGGCATTCGTGCTGCTGGGCAGCCCGATCCTGATCGCCTTCGGCCTCACCGACGCGGCACCGTGGTACTTCTACGCACTATTGCCGCTCTACTTTCTCGGCTTCATCCTCATTCCCGGCTCGCTGGGGGCCCTGTTCTGCCTGCTGGTGGTCAACCTCGTCCCCCAGCACCGCAAGCAGCTGCTGATCCTGGCAATCGTCGTCGCGACCGTCCCCGCGGCGTGGTTGACGTACCGGACGATGGCATCGATGCAGCACGAGTCGCTGTCGCGCGACGGGGTCGAGCGGCTGCTAAGCCGCTTTAAGGCGTTGGAGTCACCGCTGTTGGCGAGTCACTGGGTCGCCTGGGGGCTGCGCTCGGCGGCCCGCGGCGACCAGGGGCCGGTCGAGTTGGGCCGGTCGTTCTACTACCTGGGGCTCGTCTGGAGCAACGGATTGATCGCTTATGTTTTGACGGCGTGGCTGGCACGGCGACTGTACCGGCGCGGTTTCAATCGCCTGACGACGGGTGGCACCCTGCGCAAGCGCTACGGCGGGCACTGGCTCGACGGTGTGGTGGACCGTCTGCTGTTCTTCATCGACCCGCAGACGCGGCTCTTGATCGTCAAGGACTTTCGCACGTTCCGCCGCGACCCGGCGCAGTGGGCTCAGGTGCTTCTCTTCGGTTCCCTGATGACGTTTTACTTCCTCAACATCCGCCGACTGTTCGTGCGCGAGATCAGCACGGGCTATCAGAACGGCATCAGTCTGCTGAATTTGTCCGCGACGGCGCTGCTGTTGTGTACCTACACGGGGCGGTTCATCTACCCGATGCTGAGCCTGGAGGGACGCAAGTTCTGGGTGCTGGGTCTGTTGCCGCTGCGGCGCGAGCGGCTGATGTGGGGCAAGTTCATCTTCTCGACGCTCGGAGCGCTTGTGATCGCGGAGGGGCTGGTGCTGGTCAGCGACCTGATGCTGGAGATGCCGCCGGAGGCGGTGGTGCTTCACGTCCTGGCGGTGGCGGTGCTGGCGGCGGGACTGAGCGGGCTGAGCGTCGGCCTGGGAGCGTGCATGCCGAACTTCCGCGAGACGGACCCGTCGAAGATCGCGGTCGGTTTCGGCGGCACGCTGAACCTGGTGGTGGGGCTGCTGTTCTTGCTCGTGATCTTGGGGCTGATGGTGGTGCCCTGGCACGCCTTCGCGATGGCATCCGAGGAGGTCGCCCTCGCCCCGGCCCTAGCGGTGTCGGTGGTGGGCGCCGGCGTCGGGCTGGGCCTGGTCATCGGCGCGGCGGCGGTGGCGATTCCGCTCCATTACGGCGCCCGCAACCTCCGCCAGATGGAGTTCTGAGAGTCTGTTGCAGGACCTACGCCAGGGCCAGCGGACGCAGCGGTGAGCCGGTCGCGCCCTTGAACTTCAGTGGGATGCCGATGAATCCGAAACTGTACATGCGATCGCGGGCCAGTTCCTCAAGGTTCACATTCTCGATGATGTAGATCCCTTTTTGGGTGAGAAGGTGGACGTGGCCGAACAGCGTGGCGCCGGTTTCGGGGTCGCGCTCGTCGAGGACGTCCCACGACATGTTGTCGGCGGCGACGGCGACGACGCCGTGCTCCGCGGCCCAGAGGGAGCCTGACTTCGAGACACCTGCCGCCTGCAGATACTCCGCCTCGTCGTTCCACAGCGCTCCGTAGCCGGTCCGTACCAGCAGCACGTCGCCGGCCCGCACCTCGACCCCCTCGACCCCCGCACACGCCTTCAGTTCGTCGGCGCTGATCCCGTACTTGCGCGGCAGCGGCGACTGTCCCTTCCAGCCGGCGATGTCAAGCAGCACACCGCGCCCCAGGAGGGGCGGAACCGTCTCGATGCCGTGCCGCGTGTAGCCGGCCGGCGTCTCGGCGGCCTCGACCGGCACGTCGCCGAACAGTTTCATACCGCACGCTTGATGGCACAGGGCATCGATGTGCGTGCCGGTATGTTCCATCATGGTCAGCATCCCCGACGACCCGGTGCGCGGGCCGTGGGCCTCCGGGTCCCAGGTGTCGCGGTGCCGACGGTACAGGGCGTAGAAGTACCCTGGGCGGTGCGTCGGATAGGTCGGCATGCCGAAGAAACGCGGCTGCTCCAGGTCGTAGACCTTCGCCGCTCGCAGCCGTTCCACGAGATTATCACCCATTATAACGATCCTGAAAGATGATTATTCAGACCGATTGCGTGCGTCCCGTGCGGGCGGCCTCGTAGAAAGCGAAGATCGTTTCGAGAACGTGCAGCCCTTCCGCGCCAGAGATCGGCGCTTCTTCGAGGCCGGCGCTGGCGCGCACCGCGACGCGGACAAACGGCGTATAGCCCCTGTCGCCCTTGGGGTACTCGAAACGCTCGACGCGTGGCTGCTTCACGTCCTTCGTGCTGTACCACTCCAGCGGTGACTCCTCGATACTCGCCAGGCGCAGCCAGCCGTGCTCGCCCCAGACCTGGACGTGCGAGTGATAGCCCTTGTCAAGGTAGTAGCCGGCGGTCATCGTGCCGAAGGTGCCGTTGTCGAAGCGCAGGGCGACCGCGGCGGAATCCTCGACGTCGATCGGCTGCCCGCCGACGACGCCTGCGAACCCCGCCACCTGCTTCACCTTCAGTCCCGTGATCCGCAGCGCCAGGTCGAGCCAGTGGATGCCGAGCCAGATCAGGTTGCCGCCGCCGGCCCGCGCCTTGCTGCAGTACCACTCCTTGCGGTAGGCCTCCCTCTTGAGCCGCGTCTGGTCGGCGACCAGGTGGATCTCCACCGCGTAGACCTTGCCGAGTTTGCCGTCGCGGACGAGTCGGCGGGCCTCCAGGACCGGCGCGTGCGTCCGGTTCGCCAGCGCGAGCATGAGATGACGGTGTTTCTGCTGCGCCTTGCGGACCAGCCGGGCAAAGTCGGCGGCCCGGACGCAGGACGGCTTCTCGCAAAAGACGTGACAGCCGGCCTCCAGCGCCGCGTCGATGGCCGGCGGCGCCTTGGCGGCCTCCATGCTGACCAGCACCATCGCCGGCCGATGCTTGTGCAGCATCGTCGCGGCATCCTTGAAGGTATCCTTCAGCTTGGCGCCCAGTCGTTTCTTGGCCCGTTCCAGGGTCTGCCCACTGGGATCGGCCACGAAGACCGCCTCGGCCTCCTCGGTCTGGGCCAGGGCGGTGAAGTAATTGTCGAGGTGGGCCCCCTGCGCGTGCGTGATGACTCCGACCGCGATCGACTTCGGCATGGCGTTACTCCCGGTGTCGGTGCTTGCTCTCCCGTCTCCTGGAGGGAGATTGTAGACGCTCATCCGGGTAGCATGCCAGCAGCAAATGTCGGCATCCGAAGACGTAACCCAGAAAGCGCACGGCCCCCATCGGGCTTGTCCGATGGGGGCCGTGCGCTTTCTGGGTTACTTGCGGCGCGGCGAGAGGGAACCGTTCTTGTCCAGGCCGGAGGTTGCGCCGGTGGCTGGCGGAGCGGCGAACTGCGGCGCGGGCTCCCCCTCGGCCTGTCCGAGGAAGAGGTGCAGCATCAGCGTAACGCTGGCGGTCACGGCGAGACCGACCATCAGCGGCAGGACAAAGTCGGGCAGCTGGACGAAACGCAGGCCAATGCCGCCCGCGATGGCCAGCCCGACCCAGATGAGCCACGGCTTCTGCGTTGAGTGCAGCGGCGGAAGCGGGCCGTTCGGCCGGGCGGGTGCAGGCGTTGGCGTGGCAACGGGAGCCTGGACGGAGGGAAGGGGTGCCCCACGCCGGGCAGCCTCGCCCCGTGTCGGCCGGTCGGGGTTCGCGGGGACTGGTGCCTGGGTAGGCCCAGCGGCTGCGGGCGCCGCGGGAGAGTCCTTGGGCGGCAGGCCGGCGTCGGAAGCGGGAACGCGCCGCAGACGGGCAGACGAGCGCCTTCCACCGGCCACCAGGACGGGCCGCGGGGTGGAGCGGGCGACCAGCGGATTGGCGCGGACCGCCGCGGCCGCCATCGACAGCAGCGTGTCAGCCGGACGCCGGGCGGCGACAGCCCCCTTCGCCAGGTGCAGTTCGCCGGCGAGTTCCTGGTAGGCCAGCGACGCGGGCGCCTCGGGACTGGCATGGACGACGACGTGACCGAACAGCGACGCCTTGCCCACCTCCTCATCGTAGGGTACGACCTGCGACAGGACGTTCTTGCCGAAGCGGCCGCGCAGCTCGCGCTCCCAGCGTCCGCCCGGCGTCTCGCTCTCGGGCAGCGTTAGTACGAAGCCGCGCAAGGTCGCCGCCCGATGTCCCTGGCCGGCACGCTGGACCAACTCCAGGAAAGCTGGCATGGTCCGGTGCGCCAGCGACTCCGCCTGGATGACAAGGACGTACTCGTCGCAACTGGCCAGCAGCTCCGTCGGGCGAGCGCCGAGAAAGGGCGGGGCGTTGACAATCAGGCAGTCGTAGCTCTCGCGAAAGGCATCCAGGCCGAGCAGCTGCAGGATGCGGTCGAAGTCCTCGTCGGAGCAGCCGCCCTCCTCGTAGGGACTGAAGACGTCCAGGCCAGGGACGATGCCGCAGCAGAGGACGCCCGGGAGGTCGATGCCGGACGCTCGCAGCTGGCGCCGGTCGGGGTGCTGGGGCAGGTTGAGCGCGGTGCTGATCCCGCTGAGCGGGTCCGCCTCGACCAGGAGCACGCGCGCCCCGGCCATGGCGGTGGCGGCGGCAAGGTTGATGGACGTTGTCGTCTTGCCGACGCCGCTCTTCTGGCTCGCGACCAGGAGTTTCCTCACGGTCTTCTCCACTTCGCAATGCGTGTGAACCGCTGCCCAGCACGAGCCCGCGGCCCTCGATTGGTATCGACGCCCCACTCGCTCCGCGCGCACTCCGCCCGGATTCGCCGAAGAACGCCGGTCCGCTTCCGTTCCCACTCCTGCTGGAGCCTAGCACACAAACGCCGGCGCGGTGGCTGACACCTCCCGCCCAGGAGCGAACGCCCAACGCTCGCCGTTCCTTGGGAAGCTTAGCATTTGAAACTGGACGGTGTCGAAAATGCGCGGCACCTTGCGCAACGGGCCAGAGGAATCTCCTTGCTCTGGCCGGGCGGTCGGCTACCATGCCGGGATTGTGACGTTCTCCGAAGAAAGAGGTGATCCGATGTACTCTCCGCTGAAGTCCGCCCCTGTCTGCCTGGTCGTGTTGCTGGCCGCCTGGCCCGCCGCGGCGCAGGAGAAGCAGTCAAAGTATCCGAAGGTCAACACCGCGGTCGCCTACGAGGTCGACGCGTCCTGGCCGAAGAAGCCCGCCAGCGTCTCCTGGGCCGAAATGTCGGGCGTCGCCGTCGACGCCCACGACAACGTCTACCTCTTCACCCGCGCCCGGCCGCCGGTGCAGGTCTATTCCGCCGACGGCAAGTTCCTCCGCTCCTGGGGAGAGGACACGATCAAGAGCGCTCACCACATCAAAATCGATGGCAAGTGCAACGTCTGGATCGCCGACATCGGGCACCACGTCGTCCGCAAGTTCACGCCCGAGGGCAAGCTGCTGCTGACGCTGGGCACGGAAGGACACGCTGGCTGCGACGAGACCCACCTCAACCAGCCGACCGACATGGCGATCACACCGTCGGGCGACATCTACGTCTCCGACGGCTACGGCAACGCGCGTGTCGTCCACTTTGACGCGGACGGGAAATTCGTCCACGCGTGGGGCAAGCTGGGCAGCAAGCAAGGCGAATTCAGCATCCCGCACGCCATCGCCTGGTGTAAGGATCGCCTTTACGTCGCCGACCGCAACAATGTCCGCGTTCAGGTGTTCGACCTCCACGGCAAGCTGGTCGACGTCTGGTCGAACCTTGTCGTACCGTGGGGCTTGTGCGTCACGAAGGAAGACGAGTTGTGGGTATGCGGCTCCTCGCCGATGCAGTGGCGCAAATCGGACGGCACTCTGGGCTGCCCGCCGAAGGACCAGGTCTTCATGAAGTTCAGCCCGGAGGGCCGGCTGCTGCAACTGTGGACGGTGCCCAAGGGGAACGACGGGTTGGAACGTCCCGGCGAGGTCAACTGGGTCCACGCGATCGCGGTCGACTCGAAGGGCAACCTGTACGCCGGTGACATCAAGGGCAAGCGTGCCCAGAAGTTCGTCCGCAAGGAGCCCTGATCTCCGCCGCGGCCCGTAGCCGCCTTTGCCAGAAGGCGGCTACGGGCGGCGGAGCTTTTCCAGCAGGCGCGGGCTGTTCAGTACCTCACGATTGACGATGTGAGCCGGCATACGCCCCGCCGCCACGTCGAGGATGGCCGTGCAGGCACTGTGGCCGATGCCCCGGAAACACTCGTCGGTCCAGCACAACGCGTGCGGCGTCACGATGACGTTGTCCAGCTCCAGCAGCGGGTCGTCGGGAGCGATCGGCTCTTGCTCGAACACGTCAAGGCCAGCGCCGGCGAGGCGGCCGGCGCGGAGGGCCTCGGTCAGTGCCGCCTGGTCGACGATCGGTCCGCGGGCGACGTTGACCAGATAAGCGGTTGGTTTCATCAGGGAGAGGCTTTTGCGATTGATCAGGTGCCGCGTCTCGGCAGTCAGGGCGCAGCACAGGCAGACACAGTCCGCCTCCCGCAGCAAGTCCTCCAGGGGCAGCCAGTGGATGCCTTCCGCCTCGGCGTCTGGGGGCGAGACGTAGGGGTCGTGGCCGAGGTGGCGCATGCCCAGCGGCGCCGCCAGGCGGAACACCTCGCGGCCGACGTTGCCCAGGCCGACGACGCCGAGTGCCCGGCCCGTCAATCCCTGTCCCATGTGAGCGAGCTTCTCGGCCCAGCGGCCCGCCCGCGTCAGGCGATCCTTGATCAGCAGCTTGTGGCTCAGCGCCAGCAGGAGGGTCAGCGCGGCGGCGGCGACGGGGCGGCGCACGGCGTCGGGCGTGATGGTGAGCAGCACACCGTTGCGCGTGCAGGCCTCGACGTCGACGCTGTCGAAGCCGACGCCGAAGCGCGCGATGATCGCAAGGCGGTCACAGCCATCCAGCGCCGCGGTACCGACGCGCGGGCCGAGCACCAGCAGAGCGTCGCAGTCGCGCACCTGCTCAGCCCGCAGTTCGGGTGTGTTCTCGGCAAGGTACTCCCACGGGACGCCGGCCGAATCCAGCAGCCCCAGGCCGATGTCGCCGAAGCCGGAGGTGCCGTCCGGCTTCAGGAAATCGCGCGTCACCCCGACCCGAAAGCGCTGCTTCACGACGACCTCTCGTTCGTGGTGCCCCCCTCACAGCTTCCACGGCGCACGCGGCTCGCGGTCGAGGAGCTTGTTCGCCTCGGTATCGTCGACGAACCGCTCCTTCGCCGGGTCCCAGCGCAGCGGCCGTCGCAGTTGATACCCGATGTTCGCCAGGTGACAGATGCTTGCCGAGCGGTGACCGATCTCCGCCGGACAGATCGTCTCCTTGCCGTTGTGGATGCACTCCAGCCAGTTGCCGACCTGATCCGTGGCCCGATAGAGCCGCACCTCCTTCTCACCAAGCGGCTGCTTCAGGACCTCCGCTGGTTTGCTCTCCATCTTGTCGCGGTCGACGTAGAGGATGCCGTCGGTCCCCTCGAAGGTGCAGCCGCTCGGGCCACCGTGGAACATCTCGATGCCGCTGGCGTAGACGAACCGCAGCCCGCTGGTCGCCTTGCCGGCGGGCGGCTCGATCTTCACCGGACCGCTGCGATCCATGTCGAGGGCCGACTGGGCGATGTCGAAGTGGTGGGCGCCAATGTCGGCGAGCGCACCGCCGGCATACTCGCGGTAGTTGCGCCACGCCGGGAAGTGATTGTGGATTCCCTTCGGACACAGGGCTTCGTTGTAGCCACGCTTCGGCGCCGGGCCGTTCCACATTTCCCAGTCGGTCCCCTCCGGCACGGGTTGCTCGGGCAGGTCGCACGGTCCCGCCGGGCCGCCGACACCGATGCGGACCGTCTTGATCTTGCCGAGGCGGCCGCTGCGGACCAGCTCGCACGCCAGGCGGAACTTGCCGCCGAACTCACTGCGCTGCTGACTGCCGGTCTGGAACACCACCTTCGCCTTGCCCACTTCGTCGACGATGCGTCGTCCCTCGGCGATGGTCAGCGTCAGGGGCTTCTCGCTGTAGATGTGCTTGCGAGCGCGAGCGGCGAGTATGCAGGGGATGGCGTGCCAGTGGTCGGGGGTGGCGAGGACGACCGCGTCGACGTCTTTACTCCCGAGCAGATCACGGAAGTCATTGTAGGTCTTGCAGCCCTTGAAGCTGCCCTTGCCCTTCTGCCGCGCGTAGTGATCCTCGACCAATTTGCGGCCGTGATCGCGGCGCTGCTGCACGACATCGCAGACGGCGACGACCTGCACGCCTGCGTCGCGCAGGAAGCTTCCCAGCAGCTGGCGTGCTCGCGTCCCCATGCCGATGATGCCGAGGCCGAGCCGGCCGTTCGCGCTGCGCGGCGTCTCGGCTGCCAGCGCCGGGGCGAGGAAGGGAGACGCCGCGAGCGCCTGGACGAAGCGGCGTCGGGAAAAGCGCGATCGGAGAGTCATGGGAGGGCCTTTCTTTGGATGGAGGAGTTCTGTCGGCGATGCGATTTCAGCGTAACCGGCCCCGCGCCGCCTGTCCAGAAGCTGGAACGCGCGGTGTCTCCCCTTTCGCGGGCGGAATCCCTCCCGCTGTTAGAATTTCCACGTTCTGGCTACAGGCTCGGAAAGTTGACTCGGCTGCTGGCTGATCATTGGACCGGCGGAACAGGCTGAGCTAAGGTTGTGCAGGGTTGGGGAGAGCGCTTGGGCCCGGCGGGACGAGCGCGTGCAGCGACGAGCACCCGTCTGGAAAGGTCATGCGAATCACGACGAAACCCGACCGGGAGCCGATTCCCGGCTATCGCCTTGTCGAACCGCTGGGCAGCGGCGGCTTCGGCGAGGTGTGGAAGTGCGAGGCCCCCGGCGGGCTGCACAAGGCCATCAAGTTCGTGCCCGCCTCCAGCGGCCTGCTTGACGGCACCTGCCGCTCCCGGGAGGAGCTTCGCGCCATCGAGCGCATCAAGGACCTCCGCCATCCGTTCTTGCTGTCGATGGAGCGCGTCGAGGTCGTCGACGGGGACCTCGTCATCGTCATGGAGCTGGCGGACAAGAGCCTGGACGACCTGTTGCAGGAGTCCCTGACGACGGGCCACAGAGCTGTTCCGCAGCACGATCAGCCCTCATTGTGATCAATACAGTCTCGCCCTCGTCTTTCACGAATTGCTCACGGGCCAGCTGCCGTTCAACGGCAAGAACGTTCGGCAGCTGATGTTCCAGCACACGCTGGAGAAGCCGTCGCTGGAGGCGCTGCCGGCGGCGGACCGGCAAGCGGTCGCGCAGGCGCTGTCCAAGGACCCTCAGCAGCGCTTCGGCAGCTGCACCGACTTCGTTCGCGCCCTGGGGACCACCGGGGCCAGCCCGGTGTCGGCGGAACGTCCCGGGCGAGCCCGTCCCTTCGTTGCGGGCCGGGCCGGCGGGTCGGCGCAGGCCGGCACGGAGACGCGGGGCAATCCGTCGGTTGCCAGCACCCTGTCGCTGGGACCGGCCGAAGCGCGCGTCCTGCCTGACTACCAGTTCGTCGGCTGTCTCAGCCGGGGCCCGCTCGGCGAGACCTGGGAGGCCCAGACTGCCGAGGGCAAGCGCCGGCTCGTCAAGTTTTTCTACGTGGCGCGCGGCGGTAACCGCCCCCAGGAGGAGGCGATCCTGCACTTGCAGACGCTGCGGCACCCGGCCCTGCTGCCGGTGAAGGTGGCGCGGGCCGGGCCCGGCTCCCTGGTCGCCGTCACCGACCTGGTCGAAACGTCGCTGCGGCAACGCTTCCAGGAGTGGCAGGCCCGCGGCGAGCACGGCATCCCGCGCACCGAACTGCTGGCCCACCTGCAGTCGGCCGCCGAGGCCCTCGACCAACTCTACCAGCAGCACGGTCTGCATCACCTCGAGCTGAACCCGTCACGGTTGCTCCTTCCAGGACCGGACGCTCCCGGTGCGGCGCGGCGTGAGCCCGCCGGTGAGCGACGGCGCGTCCTGCTCGGCGACTTCGGTCTGGCGCAGCTGCTGTGGGTGCCGGCGGGAGTGCCGATTGGCCAGGCCCAAATGCGCTATAGTGCCCCGGAACTGGCCCAGCACCTGATCACGCGAAGTTGCGATCAGTACAGCCTCGCCGTCATCTACCAGGAAATGCTGACCGGACACCATCCCTTCCGTGGTCGCATCGCCTCGGCGGGCTCGGCGAAGGTCGCCCGACTGCCTGTCAAGACACGGGCCGGCGCCCCGGAGTTGGGGGCTCGTCCGCCAGGCTCGCGGCAGGGCCCGAACCTGGACGCCCTGCCGGCCCACGACCATGTCGTGATCGCCCGGGCCCTCGACCCGGATCCGGAGCGTCGCTACGCCACCTGCCTGGAGTTCGTGCGGGCACTTCGAGCAGCCGGCAACGACGGCCTCGTCTTGGCGGACACTCAGCCGTTGGAAAGTCACGCCCCGGTTACCCCGACGGGCAAGCTCGGGCCGCGCGACCTCATCGCCCAGCTATTCCGCGAGGCAAAGGAACAGTGCAGTGCTGTCGGCGAGGAGTCGCCGGCGGCCGGCGAGGGAGAAGGGCTGGAGGGCCGTTTCGTGGCCATCCTGCCGCCCAGCAACGCGGTCCGCAAGTTCGACGGCTTCAAGCAGCAGTGGGACGCGCAGCTGGTCGAATCGGGGGAGACATCGGCGGTGTTCCAGGTCGGGCGCAAGTCGCGGTTCTGGATTCCGTGGGGTAAGGCGGCGGTGAGCCTGCTCGTCGAGATCCGCTGGACGCGGCCGCACGCCCTGGCCCGCAAGATGCCCGAGGTGGTCGTCCGCGTGCGGCCGGACCGGAACAGCGGGGCAGCGAGTGTCGCCCTGCTGGCAGAAACCGGGCCGCTGCTGCTGG
>JACOUH010000254.1 GCA_016177925.1 Planctomycetota bacterium
ACTCCTCGCCTGACGTGGGGCAGGTCGCTGACCTGCCGTCTGCCTGGGCAGGTTAGCGACCTGCCCCACGCTCACTCCTCGCCGGCGACGCGGAGCGAGGCACAGATGGCCCGCAGGATGGGCTCCTGGGTGGCGTCGATGTCGGACACCTGACACAAGAGCAGAGCCGTGCCGTCGGGGCAGTCGAAACTGCGCGTCCAGCAGGTGTTGGTCAGATCGAGGCTGAAGAACCAGATGTCGTGGCCGACCGCCCACTGTCCGGCGAACTGCTCGGCGCGCTCGTCGGCTTCCAGTTCGGGATACTCCGAGCGCATCGCCTTCAGGACCGTGTCAGCGACACGTTCGGTGTCGGGAAAGTCGGTGTCGAGGCTAAGGGTCAGGAAGGCAGTGCTCGGACTGTAGACCGAGACGGTCCAGCCGTGGTCGTTGTCCTCGCGTTCGAGCTGCCAGTTGTCGGGGTAGCGGAACGAGAGGCTCCCCTCGCGGAACAGCCGGGGCATGTCACACCGCCTTTCTTCTGCTGTCCTTTTTAGCAGAAGCCGAGCGGGGGGCGGGTCAGCCCCCCGCATCAGCGGCCGTTGCCGTTCCCCGAGCCGAGCAGCCGGACGCTGCCGGCCCCGAGGAAGTCCTCAATCTCGGAGGGGAGGAAGGCTCGCGGGTTGACGCCGAATTGCCGGCCCAGTTTCAACACACTCTGCCTGCCCGCCGTATCGAAGACGCAAAGCCGGACCGGGCAGTTCCCCGGGTAGCGCTTCAACACCTCGGCGATCCGGTCGACGAGGTGCGGCAGGTGCTCGCCGAGCTTCAGGCGCAGCCAGACCTCGCTACAGCCCTCGCGCTGCATCTGCTCGACGCTCAGGATGCGGGTCAGCACCAGGACCGGCTGCTCGCGTGTGCTGCGCTCATCGATGCTCCCCTTGACGAAGCAGACACGGTCCTCCTGCGCCAGCTCCTTGCAGCGGGCAAACTCGTCCCCCCACATGACGCACTCGACCGTCCCCGTGAAGTCCTCCACCTTGCAGCGGAGGAAGGTCGCGTTGCTGCTGCGGGAGTTCTTGGCAACCTTGATGCGGATCTGGGTGAGCATGCCGCCCAGGGTTACTTCCTGGCCGGGCTGCAGCGTGGCCACCTGGTCGGTCGTGTGCGAGGTGTAGCGCTGGATCTCCTTCTCGGACTGCGCCAGCGGGTGGCTGGTCAGGTAGAAGTCGAGGACTTCCTTCTCGTAGGTGAGCTTGTCCTTCTCGGACCACGGTGGCACGTCGGGCAGGCCGGCATCGACCGCCGAGGCGACGGCGTTTTCCTCCTCAATGTCCTCGAACAGGCTGGCCTGGCCGACCTTGCGATCGCGCTGTCGCTCCTGGGCGGCCTGCCAGGCCCGCGGCAGGGCGTGCAGCAGTTGCGCCCGGTGCCCGCCGAGCCGGTCGAGGGCGCCCGCCTTGATGAGCGTCTCCATCGCCTTGCGGCTGACGACCTTGGCGTCGATGCGCTCGCAGAAGTCAAACAGGTCACGGAAGGGTCCACCCTCGGAGCGAGCGCGGAGGACCTCTTCCGAGGCGGCACGGCCGAGGCCCTTGATCGCCATCAGTCCGAAGACGACCTTCTTGCCGGCAACGCTGAACGCCGGCTCGCTGGCGTTGACACACGGCGGCAACACCTCGACGCCAAACTTTCGCGCGTCGTCGATGTGCTGCACCATGATGTCGCGCTTGTTGCCGTCCTCGATTTCACTGGAAAGAAGCGCGGCGAAGAACTCCGGCGTGTAGTGCGCCTTGAGGTAGGCGGTGTAATAACCGATGTGAGCGTAGGCGGCCGAATGGGAGCGATTAAACCCATAGCCCGCGAAGTAGACGATCTTGTCAAAGATGTCGCGGGCCAGCCTCTCGTCCGCGCCGCGCTCGCTCGCCCCCTTCAGGAAGTCGGCCTGGCGCTGGTCGATGATCTCCTGCTTTTTCTTGCTGATCGCCTTGATGCAGGCGTAGGCGCTGGAGAGCTCGATGCCACCAAGTCGATTCAAGATCCGCATTACCTGTTCTTGAAAAACCATGACGCCGTAAGTCTCGCCAAGCACTTCTTCCATGACCGGATGGACGTACACGGGCTTCTCCCGCCCGTGTTTGCAGTTGACGTAGGAGTCCACCATGCCGCCGCCGAGCGGGCCAGGCCGGTACAGGGCGTTGAGGGCGATGATGTCGCGAATGTTGTCCGGCTTAAGCCGCTTCAGCAGTTCGCGGATGCCATCGGACTCCAACTGGAACACCCCCTTGGCGTCGCCGCGCTGCAGCAGCTCATACGTCTTGCGATCGTCCATCGGCAGCTTGTAGACATCGTCGATCCACTGCTCCTTCGGCCGCGTCTTGCGGATCAGCCGCAGGCAGTTGTCGATCAGCGTCAGGGTGCGCAGGCCGAGAAAGTCCATCTTGAGCAGGCCGACCTTCTCGAGGTCGCCCATGACCCACTGGGTCGTGATGACCGCCTCGCCCTTCCTGGTGCCATCCTCGCCCTTGCGCACCATGCGCTGGAGCGGGACGTAGTCCATCAGTGAGCCGTTGGCGATCACCACGCCGGCGGCGTGTGTGCCGCTGTTGCGGTTGGTGCCCTCCAGCGTGCGAGCGATGTCGATCACCTCGCGCACCACCGGGTCGCTGTTGTAGGCCTGCCGCAAGTCGGGGCTCTGCGCCAGCGCCTCCTCGAGGGTGATGTGCAAGGTCGTCGGCACCATCTTCGCCAACTGGTTGAAGCGCTCCGGCGGAACATCGAGGACGCGGCCGACATCCTTGATCGCAATTCGCGCCGCCAGGGTGCCGAACGTCGCGATCTGGGCGACACTCATCTCGCCGTACTTCTGCCGCACGTAGTTGATGACCTGCTCGCGACGGTCCTGGCAAAAGTCGATATCGATGTCCGGCGCCTCCGCCCGGTTGGGGTCGAGGAAGCGCTCGAACAGCAGGTCGTACTCCAGCGGGTCAACGTGACTGAGCTTGAGCACGTAGCTGACCAGCGCACCGCAGGCCGAGCCGCGTGCCGAGGCCGGGATGTCGTTCTCCAGCGCGAAACGCACGAAGTCCCAGACGATCAGGAAGTAACTGGCAAAACCCATGCGGCAGATAATGCCCAGCTCGTGGTCCAGCCGCTCCAAGACGGTCTGCGAGGGACTGTCGCCGTAGCGCTCGCGGACGCCCTTGGCGCACAGCTCGCGCAGGTAATCCTCGGCGGTCTTGCCCTCGGGCGGCGCGAACACGGGGAAGTGACGCTTCCTGAAGTCCAGTTGAATGTCGACGCTATTGGCGATCTCCTGACTACGCTTGACCGCTTCCTCGTGGCCGGGGAACAGAGCATACATCTCCTCCGGCGAGCGGACGAAGAACTCGTTGCCCTCGAAGCGGAACCGCTTAGGGTTGCTGCGCGTCTTGCCGGTGTTGATGCACAGGAGCACATCGTGGGCGAGGCTGTCCTCCTTGCGCAAGTAGTGGGCATCGCTGGTCGCCACCAGCGGCAAGCCGAGGCGGTTGGCGATGTCGATGGCCCCCGCGGCGCAGAGGCGCTGGATCTCCAGGCCGTTGTTCTGAATCTCGATATAAAAGTCGTCCTTGAACAGCTTCTTGAACCAGACGGCGAGGCGCTCGGCCTCTTCAAGCCGGTCGCGGAGGATGTAGTCGCTGAACTCGGCAGCGGCGCAGCCGCTGAGACAGATGATTCCCTCGCCGTGGGCCTCGAGCAGTTCCTTGTCGATGCGCGGCTTGCGGTGGTAGCCCTCGAGGAAGGCCAGCGACGACATCTTGATCAAGTTCTTGAAGCCGGTGACGTTCTTCGCCAAGAGCGTCAGGTGATGATAGGTGGCATCGTCGGCCTCGTCGCTGGAGCGGCGCGACTCGCGGTCGCTGCGCTTCCCGGGGGCAACGTAAGCCTCGTAACCGAGGATCGGGTTGATGCCCGCCCCCCGGCACTCCTTGTAGAACTCGATGGCGCCGTACAGGTTGCCGTGGTCGGTCATAGCGACGGCGCTCATGCCGCACGCCTTGACGCGCTGCACCAGCTCAGGGATGCGGCTGGCGCCATCGAGCAGGCTGTAGTGCGTGTGGCAGTGCAGGTGGACGAACGGTCGCGTCGACATGACAAACCCTCTCAGGCGGACAGTGTTTTCAGCCCCGAAGGGGCGGTCGTCAATAGCCCAGGGCGTGAGCCCTGGGTCGAGGTCGGAGCCCCCCACGACTTCTTTCCCCACCCGTCCCAGCCCCGAAGGGGCGACAGTGGCCCGGAGGATTGAGGGACTGTCGCCCCTTCGGGGCTGGGTTTTCGGGGCGCCCGTCGTTCGCACCAGGGGCTCACGCCCCTGGCTATTGACGACCGCCCCTTTGGGGCTGAGCGTCCAGCGCACGATACCGCGAACACCCGCCCCGTGCAAGGCGGTTACGTGTACATCCATTCAAGACGCGGCACCCTGCCGAGGCGCGGAGCGAACGGGCCGGGACGAACGCTCGGGCATCTTGTGACGTCGGGAAGTTTGGAGAGAGGACTTGAGTCTATTCGTCGGCGGCTTCGGGCTCGGCGACGGCGCGCACGTACCGGGCCAGCACCATCTGCAGGGCCAGGATGCGCTGCCAGTCGCCGAACGTCAACGTGACCTGCGTCGCGTTCTCCTCGGCCTGCATGTTCTCGGTCGCGTGGGTCAGATGGCGATGTAAAAAGTCGAGCAACTCGGCGAGGCGGGCAGCCTGCGAGGGCGTCATCTTCTGCGGCAACGGTGGCAGCGGGCGGCTACCAAGGAAGAGAGTGCCGTCGTCGGTCTGGGTGACCTTCTCGCGCGGGTTCAGTTCGAGGTGTTGATCGTGGTCAAACTGGGCGGCGAGGGTGTGAGCATGCACAGTGGCGGGCAGGGAGTTGACGGCGGCGCCGCCGGGCGACGCGGTGCTAAGACTCTCGAGGGCCTCGGCCCGGTCGCGGATCTCCTGTTCGCTGCCGAACAAGAGCAGCGAGCGGCCCAGGCCGATGCGATCGCCGGGACGCAGGCGGCGGATCTGGACCACGTTGCCGTTGACCCGGGTGCCATTCGTACTTTCGAGGTCCGTGAGGATGACCTCATTGTTGTCGTACTGCACCTTGGCGTGGAAGCGGCTGACACGCTCGTCGTTGAGGCGCAGCATGTTGCCTTCCTCCCGGCCAACCGTGACCGGGGTCGGCAGGTCGCGGAAAACGCGGCCCTTGTCGATCCCTTCCAGGACTCGAAAGGTCACCAGCGGCATCGGTGTTCTCCCGGCACGCGTTCCGCGCCACCGTTGCCCGACCGCGTGGGGATCGCCCGGCAACGTGACTTGCGCCGTTTCACATCCCCGCCTTATATCACAGGGGCGGGCGGAGGGGAAGCGCCCCATGGCGAAATGTCCTCTCCTTCTCCCATTGTCGAGACCGCCCAAGCAAATGTCAACGCTTCGTTGACGGGGCGGCACTCCGGCAGGCTGCGGAACCACGTTAGCTGCCGTTTGGCCAGCTGCCGGCTCCGCAACTGGATCGCCTGAATTGCCTCTTCCAGCGATATTTGTCCATCCAGATAGGCGCAGATCTCTCGGTAGCCGGCGGCCTGCCGCGCTTCGCGGCTGACCGGGGCCGGCAGCCGGCGCAGGCCGGCGATCTCGTCGACCAGTCCCTGGGCAATCATGGCGTGGACGCGGGCGTCGATGCGGGCATACAGTTCCTCGTGCGGCCGGTCAAGCCACAAACAGCGGCCACTGGCGAGCGGGGGGTGTAAACCCTCCGGTTCTGAAGCGAGCGCCGCATGCCACTGCTGCTGCCAGGCACTAATCGGTCGTCCGGTCGTTTCCCAGACCTCGAGGGCGCGCACGATGCGACGAACATCGTTGGGATGCAGCCGGGTGGCGGTGGTCGGGTCGACGGCCGCGAGCCGCGCGTGCAGCGCGGCGCGGCCGAGAGTTTCCGCCTCGCGCTCCAGGCGGGCGCGGACGACCGGGTCGGCGCCGGGGCCATCGAACAGGCCGCGCAAGAGTGCCTTCAGATACAAGGGCGTGCCGCCAACGAAGAGGACACGACGACCGCGGCTGCGGATGTCAGCGCAGCAGCGGGCAGCCTGCTCCAGCCACCACGCCACGCTGGCCGACTCCCACGGGTCGAGGACGTCGAGCAGATGGTGCCGGACGCGGCTGCGCTCGGCGGGGCCAGGCTTGGCGGCGGCGATGTCGAGGCCGCGGTAGAGGGCCATCGAGTCCATCGACACGATCTCCGCGCCAAGCCGCTCCGCCAGGGCGAGGCTCAGCTGCGTCTTGCCCGAGCCGGTCGGCCCGGTCAGGATCAGGGCGTCGGAAAAGGTATCGGGAGACACGGCCACTCCGAACGAAGCATGATTCCTGCATTATACAATAGTCCCGGCCTCGCCGACCGAGATTAGCCCGACGCGCCAGCGAGGGACGCTGCGAACCCTCGCTGGCGCGTTTTGAAGTTGCGCTCCGTGGGGCTAGCCCTGTATGAAACGCTGGTGTTTCAGCCGGTTGGGCGGTACTCCGGGGGCAGCGCCCGGCGCAGGGCCTGACGCAGCCTCTTGAGGCCGCTCTTGGTGCCGGACCAACGCA